>NZ_CP054839.1:3663954-3969283 GCF_018141105.1 Saccharopolyspora erythraea
AACGGCCCGCTGCAGATCCAGGCGCTGGGCAGCGGCGACCTCGACTTCGGCTACATCGGCCCGGGGGCGATGTGGCTGCCGGCCTCCGGCCAGGCCAAGGTGGTCGCGCTCAACACCCTCGGCAACGCGGACCGGGTCATCGCCCAGCCCGGCACGGCCACCATCGCCGATCTCAGGGGCAAGACGATCGGCGTTCCCCAGGGCACGTCCGGGGAGATGATCCTCGACCTCGCACTCCGGCAGGCGGGGCTGACGAAGAACGACGTCAGGGTGGTTCCCATGGACGCCTCGACGATCGTGTCGGCGTTCTCCGCGAGGAGGATCGACGCGGCCGGGTTCTGGTACCCCGCGATCGCCACGATCAAGAAGCAGGTGCCCGACCTGGTCGAACTGGCGAAGAACTCCGACTTCGCCGGCCAGGTCGAGTTCCCGACGGCGTTCGTCGCGGGCAACGACGTCGTGGCCGGGCAGGCGGACAAGGCCAGGAAGGTGATCGCCGTGCTCCGCGACGCGATGGCGTACCGGTCGGCCAACCCCGACCAGACCATCAGGCTCACCGCGAAACTGCTCAAGGTCGACGAGGCCCAGGTGAGAGCGGACGCGGCCAACGTGAAGGTCCTCGGCGTCGAGGACCTCGACCGGATGACCGGCGACGGGACCATCGAGCGGTGGATGTCCGGGATGGACGGCTACTTCACCGGGACCGGCCAGCTCAAGCAGAGCGTCGGGCCCGCGAACTACTACACCGGCGACCTGTTCACCTCGGCGGGCCGGCCATGAAACAGCCGAACATCCTGTTCCTGATGACCGACCAGCACCGCGCGGACACGCTCGGCGCGTACGGCAACACCCAGGCCCGCACACCCAACCTCGACGAGCTCGCGAGCACCGGGACCAGGTTCGACCGCTGGTACACCCCGACCGCCATCTGCACGCCCGCCAGAGCGAGCCTGCTCACCGGGAAAGCACCGTTCCGGCACAAGCTGCTCGCCAACTACGAGCGCAACGTCGGCTACATCGAGGATCTCCCGGACGGGCAGTTCACCTTCTCCGAAGCGTTGCGCGACAACGGGTACAACTGCGGGCTGGTCGGCAAGTGGCACGTCGGGACGGCCAGGACCGCGGGCGACTTCGGGTTCGACGGCCCCGACCTGCCGGGGTGGCACAACCCCGTCGACCACCCGGACTACCTCGCCTACCTGGCAGGCAACGGCTTCCCGCCGTACGAGATCAGCGACCGGATCCGCGGCACGCTGCCCAACGGCGGTCCCGGCAACCTGCTCGCCGCCCGGCTCCACCAGCCGGTCGAAGCGACCTTCGAGCACTACCTCGCGACCCGGGCCATCGAGATGATGGAGCGCTACGCCGCGGACGTGCGCGAACGGGACAAGCCGTTCTTCCTCGCCCTGCACTTCTTCGGCCCGCATCTGCCCTACGTCCTCCCCGACTCCTACTTCGACCTGTTCGATCCCGCGGACGTGCCGTTGCCGCGCTCGGTCGCCGAGACCTTCCACGGCAAGCCGCCGGTGCAGCGGAACTACAGCGCGCACTGGACGTTCGACACGATGCCGATCGAGACGACCCGCAAGCTGATCGCGGTCTACTGGGGCTACGTCGCGCTCATCGACCACGAGATCGGCCGGGTCATGGCCGCGATGCGGCGCCTGGGCCTCGCCGACGAGACGGCGGTCTTCTTCACCTGCGACCACGGCGAGTTCACCGGCGCACACCGCCTGCACGACAAGGGTCCCGCCATGTACGAGGACATCTACCGGACACCGGGGATCGTCAGGGTGCCGGGCCGGCCCGGGGGAGTGGTGCGCTCGGAGTTCGTCAGCCTCCTCGACTGCACCGCGACGATCCTCGATCTCGCGGGGATCGACCCCGCGCCCGCGGTGGACTCGCGCAGCCTGCTGCCCCTGGTGTCCGGTTCGGACGAGGGCGGGGGTTGGGACGAGGACATCGTCTGCGAGTTCCACGGCCACCACTTCCCGTACCCGCAACGGATGCTGCGCACCGACCGGTACAAGCTCGTGGTCAACCCGGACTCGGTGAACGAGCTGTACGACCTGGACGACGACCCGGACGAGCTGGTCAACCGCTACCCGCACCCCGAGCTGGAGCCGGTGCGGACGCGGCTGATGCGCAGGCTCTACGAGATCCTGCGCCGGCGCGGCGACAACTTCTACCACTGGATGACATCGATGTACGACGTCGGGGACGTCGAGTACGACCCGACGCTGAGCGGGCTGGACGAGTCGACCTACCAGAACACCAAGTCCTGAGCGGTCCGCAGTGCATGCCGGGCGGCATCCGCCCTTCACCCGGGAGGTACGACCGTGAGATCCCCGCGCGCGGCCCGCTTGCTGGCGGCTGTCGTCATCGTGCCGCTGCTGATCACCGCACCCGAAGCCGCTCCGGCCGTGCCGACGGCCACCGGCACCTACACCAACCCGGTCACCGAAGGGACCGTCGACACGTTCCCGGATCCGACGGTGATCCGCGGTGGTGACGGCGACTGGTACGCCTACGGCACGACCAACCCCATCTTCAACAGCCGTGGGGAGTCCGGTGAGCACATCCTCCCCGTGCTGAGGTCCGCCGACATGGTCCGCTGGACGTACGCGGGCGACGTCTACACCGCGGGCGGGCGCCCGGCGTGGTGGCCGGCGGGGACCAGGCCGTTCGCGCCCGACATCCGCTACGTCGCGGGCTCCTACCACCTGACCTACGGCCTGTCCGGCGGCGGGGTCGCGCTCGCCACCGCCCCGACGCCCACCGGGCCGTGGACCGACCGCGGCCTGGTCGTCACCCTCGCCGACGGCTGCCCCACCAACCCCATCGGCACGATCGACCAGGCGATGGTGACCGACGGCGACGGCACCCACCACCTGTACTGGGGCAGCTACGACACCATGTGCGTCGCGCCCATGAACGCCGACGCGACCCGGCTGGCCGGCCCCACCACGATCGTCGCCCGCGGCCGCCGAGCGGAGGGCGCTTTCCCGGTGCGGCGCGGGGACTTCTACTACCTGTTCTTCTCCGACGGTGGCTGTTGCCAGGGCGCGTTCAGCGGGTACTCGGTCAAGGTCGGGCGCGCCGACAACCCGCTCGGCCCGTTCGTCACCCAGGACGGCCAGTCGCTGACCGACTACTCGAGCAAGGGCGGCATCGTGGCTGCGGCCAACGGGAACGGGTTCGTCGGCCCCGGCCACAACGCCGTCCAGACCGACCTGTCGGGCCAGGACTGGCTGGTGTACCACGCCATTCCCGCCGCGGACCCGGACTTCCCGCCGGTCGACACCGCCGACGGGACGAAGCCGGCCCTCAGCAAGAGGCCGATGCTGATCGACCGGCTGGACTGGGTCGACGGCTGGCCGGTGCTGCGGGGCGGGGCGGGCCCGTCGAGCGGCCCGCAGCGGGCGCCGGTCACCAGGGCGGCGGTCGGCAGCACCTTCAACGGTCCCGCACGACTCGGGGGCTGGACGCCAGGAGGGGATCCGGCCGCGCGGTGGTCCCTGACCGAGGAACCCGCGTCCGGCGGGGTCCTCACCCAGTCCGGATCGCCCGCCGGGACATCGGTCCTCCTGGCCCCTGGCCGCATCGGTGGCGACATCCGGGCCGGGGTGAGGCTGAAGCTCGCCGATGCGGGTTCCGGCGGCGCGGTCGGTCTCGTCATCTCGGCCCGCGACCCTCGCGACTCCATCACCGCGTGGATCGACCGGGCGGACCACGCGCTGACGGTGTCGGTCACGGATGACGGTGCCACCACGACGAGACGCGCGGCGCTGCCGTCCACCTTCGACCACCGGGCGTGGCACGACCTCGCTGTGGAAGTGCGGGGCTCGGCGCTGACCGCCGAGGTGTCCGAAGACAGTCGGGGTGATGCGCAGGCGACCGTGTCCGTGCCGCTGCACGACTCCAAGCTCCAGGAAGGCAGGGTCGGGGTGGCGTCGAGGGGCGCACCGGCCGTGGCCGACAACCTCGGCGCGGCACCGCTCCACAAGCCTGTCACCACCCGGGTTCCCGACCCGCTCCCCGGAGCTCCGCTGCCCGCCCACTCCGACGACTTCAGTGGAACCGGCAGTCCAGAGGAGACCGACCCCGCGTGGAGCTGGATCCGCGGTGGCGCAGGATCGGCCACCGAGGGCGAGGGCAGGCTCACCTGGCCAACCCAGGGGGCGGAGCTGTTCAACGGCACCAACACGGCTCCGGTCCTGCTGCGCGACGCGCCGCCCGGGGACTTCATCGTCGAGACCAAGCTCGCCTTCGACGGGACGAAACCGGCCCAGCAGGCGGGAATCCTGTTGTACGAGAACGACGACCGCTACTTCAAACTGGTCCACTCCGTCCTGCCGGTCACCGAGGGCGACGGCGCGGTCTTCCACCAGACCGAGTTCGCCAAGGAAGGGGAACGACCGACGACGACGCCGCCCACCCCGGTCTTCTACGGACCGATGTTCGGCGGCCCGCCCGCCGCGGTGACCTGGCTGCGGCTGGCGTACCACTACAACTCCGCCACCGGTGCCCACGACGTTCGCGCGGGGTCCAGCACCGACGGCGTGCACTGGACCTGGGGCGGCACCTGGTCGATGCCGCGCAGGGGCCCGCTCAGGATCGGCCTGGTGTCGATGAACGCGACCGGTGCCACGGCCGCGTTCGACCACCTGCACACATTCCGGACCGCCAACGGCGGCTGATGAGCCCCGTGCCCGGGTTGCGGGGTCGCCAACGAGACGACAGTCGCAGGAGTTCTCCCATGTCGATGTCGAACCGGTCCGGCGGGCAATGCTGCACTCCCGCCCGAGGCGTCGTCGCAGCACGGACCAGAACGGCTCCGGCAGGGCGGTACGACGGTGCGGTAGCCGGCATGGTGACGTTGGACGGTGGCGAGTTCCTGATGGGAACCGACGACGCCGAAGGGGATCCCGCCGACGGTGAGGGCCCGGTCCGGCAGGTGCGGGTCGCCCCGTTCCGGCTGGCTCGGCGGGTCGTGACCAACGAGCAGTTCGCCCGGTTCGCGAAGGGCACCGGCTACCGCACCGAGGCCGAGCGGTTCGGCTGGTCGTACGTGTTCGCCGCGTTCCTCCCCGGCGCGCTCCGCCGAGTGTCGCCACGGCCCGAAAGCGCACCGTGGTGGTGCGGTGTCGAGGGCGCGTGCTGGGCGGCACCGGAAGGGCCCGGCAGTTCGACGCGCGGCCGTGAGGACCATCCGGTGGTGCACGTGTCCTGGAACGACGCTGCCGCCTACTGCGACTGGACGGGTCTGCGCCTGCCCACAGAGGTCGAATGGGAATACGCGGCTCGAGGGGGACTGGTGCAACGCCGCTATGCGTGGGGCGACGAGCTCACCCCCGGTGGTGAGCACCGTTGCAACATCTGGCAGGGACATTTTCCCACCAGGAACACCGCCGAGGACGGTTTTCGCGGCACCGCACCGGCCGACGCCTACAGGCCCAACGGTTTCGGGCTCTACAACATGGCCGGCAACGTCTGGGAGTGGTGCGCGGACTGGTGGACCGTCGAGCGTTCCGACGCCGCGCCCCAGGGCAACCGCACGGGCCCGGACACCATGGTCGGCAAGGTGTTGCGCGGCGGGTCCTACCTCTGCCACGAGAGCTACTGCAACCGGTACCGGGTCGCCGCCCGTACGCACAACACGCCCGAGAGCACCAGCGGCAACACCGGTTTCCGCTGTGCTCGCGACGCCTGAGCGCGTGTCTTCGGAACTCACCTTGCGTGACGGCTCCGGTTGTGGGGGTGGGCCGAGCGGCTTCGCCGCTTCGAAGATCGGAGACAGGCTCGGAAACCCCGTCTGGTGGCGCACGGCGTTCGCATTCGTGCTCGCAGCGCCGTACCGTTGGCGACGGGTGCGTGTTCGGTCGATGCCGGTACCGGTGAAGGTGGCATCGGACACCGGCGGTGGCTCCTGCGCACGTCCCGCGATCAACCGCATAGCGGGCGCCCCGACCGGCTCGGAGCAGTCGCCCGGAACCCGTGCCTCGTGTGCCGGTGCGCGTGCTGGTGTGAGAGCGTTGGCAGGTCGCCAGGAGCACCCGTCGAGGAAAGGACCCAGTCATGACATCTTCAGCTCCCGACGATCGCACGTCGGCCGAAGACGCGGTGGCCGCGGGCGCGGACGCGGACGAGACCCAGTCCGTCCTGCAGGAGCTCGCGACCAGTTCCGCCCTGCTGCCGCAAGCCCCGTCCGCGGACGACGAGGAGCAGCCGGAGGGGACGGTCGCGCTGCCTGTCATCGAACAGGAAGGCCAGAAGTACATCCCGGTCTTCACCTCCGAAGAAGCGCTGGAGGAGGCCGGGGCGGACGTCAGTACCGCGATCCGCGTTCCGCTCGCCGAGCTGGCCGCGAACTGGCCGTCGGAGGACATGTGGCTGGCGGTGAACCCGGCCAGCGAGGACGGCATCGGCCTGCCACCGGACGTGGTGCGGATGCTGCCCGTTTTCGCGGGCGGCCTGAGCGGAGCCGACGGCGAGGCCTGAACCACGTGACTCGCGGTCCCAAGGGGACTGTGCGGGTGGTCTTGCGGCTACGGACCTTCCACGGCGTTGCGTAGCCGGGCGAACTCCTCGGACAGCCGCTCGAGGTTGTAGTGCGCGTTGAGCCCGCTCGGGTTCGGCAGGACCCACAGCCGGGTAGTACCTATCGCGCGTTGCTGGGGGCCGACCGCGGCGCGGCGCTCGTCGAAGGCGGTGCGGTAGGCGGTGACGCCGACGACCGCCAACCAGGCAGGGTGCGTTCGGCGCACCGCCTCCCGCAGCCGCGCTCCGCCGGCGCGCAGTTCCTCGCTGCCGAGCTGGTCGGCGCGGGCGCTGGCGCGGGCGACGAGATTGGTGATGCCGAGCCCGTGGTCGAGCAGGCATTCCTGCTCGTCCGGGCGGAATTGCCGTGGTGTGAAGCCGGAAACGTGCAGGGCGGGCCAGAACCGGTTGCCGGGTCGGGCGAAGTGGTGGCCGGTGGCCGCCGAGTACAGGCCGGGGTTGATGCCGCAGAACAGCACCCGCAGCCCCGGCGCGAGCACGTCGGGCACCGTGGCGCCGTCGGCTGCCGCCAGTTCCCGGGCGCTGGGCTTCGCGCTCACCTCGCACCGTCCTTCCCGCGCCGCGGACGCTCCTCGCGCACGTTACCTTTCCGCCAGTCCGGTCATACCATGAGCTGGTGGCTCTGCGTGCGGGCGGTTTCGAGCTCGGACCGGGCGCAGGCACTCTGCTCGTGCGGACGTTCCGCGCGGGCGTGGGTGCGGCGGTCGGTCACGACCTCACGATCGTCGCCACCCGGTGGCGAGGTCGCGCCGAGGTTGATCCGTCGGATCTCGCCGCCTGCTCCGTGCGCGTGCGCGTCGATGTCGACGGGCTAGAAGTGCGTAGCGGCGAAGGGGGAGCGAAGCCGCTCACCGACTCGGACAAGCGCAGCATCGAAGGCAGCATCCGCGGCCTGCTCGCGGCCGAGCGTCATCCGGAAATCGAGTTCGCCTCCACCGGTGTGGCTGAGGAAGGCGACGCGCTCGCCGTGTCCGGGACGCTGTCCATAGTGGGCGTGGCGCGGCCGGTTCGGCTCGTGTGCCACCGTGACGGCAACCGCGTCCGGGGAGCGGCGGAAGTCGTCCAGAGCGAGTGGGGGATCAGGCCCTACTCCGCGTTTTTCGGCGCGCTGCGGGTGAAGGACGAGGTCACCGTCGAGTTCGATGTCGCGCTGAGCGACTAGATGTCGGCCGCTCGTGGCATGCTCTCGTGCGATCACTCCCGCGAGAAAGCAGCGACATGACCGATGACACCCTCTTGGACGCCGATCGAATCGCGCTTCCGCTGCCTCCTGATCCGCTGAGCCCGGTGCCGGAGGAGGTCGAGCGCGAGCTGGCGCGGTACAGGGCGGGTGGTGCGGCGGAGGCGAAGGCGATGCTGACCACGATCGCCGGTGCGGGACGAACCGCCACGGCCGGGCACGCGGCCATGGCGCTGGCGGGCATCGAACTCGACGAGAACGGGCTCGGCGACTCCTGCCGGAGATGGCTGAAGCAGGTGGCCGCGGGAGAGGACCCGTGGCTGGGTCCGTTGGCGGCGGTGATGCTCGCCCCGGACATCGAGCCGTTCATGTCCCAGGACTCCGACCCGCTCCCGCGCGGCCTCGCGGCGCAACTCACCGGCGACGTGGACACGGCCCGCAAGGGGTTCGAGCAGGCCGCCGTCGTCCACAACGACACGGAGACCGGGGACCTGGCCAGTCTGCTGCTCGGCAACCTCCTGCTCCAGAGCGGCGAACCGGCCGCGGCGCTCGAGCCGCTGAGGTACGCGCGTGAGATGTCCGGCGGCGTGTTCGCGGGCTATGCGGGTTACCTCGAAGGGCACGTGCTCATCGGGCAGGACCAGAAGAACCGGGCGGGCCAGGTGCTCCAGCACGCGCACCGGGAGTCCCATCCGGCCAGGAGTGGGAGTGAGGGCCTGCACCCGTGGGTCGCCGTCAGGTTCGGAGAGCTGCTGGCAGGTGACACGTTCGCGCTGGACCTCGTCTACGACCAGATGGAGGAAAGCGGGGTGAGCGAGGGCGAGGTGGTGCGGGAGCCCTTCGAGTCCGCCCTGGACCGCAAGGAGGTCAGCCGCCCCGCGCTCGTCGACGTCGGTTTCCACCTGTTCCCCTACACCGCGGAATTCGGACCGGTGCACGCGGGACTGGAACGCCTGAAGACCTGGAGCGGCGAGCGGTACGAGCGCGGCCGCAGGCTCGTGCTCGCGCTCCACACCTACGTCGAGGACAGCCGCAACGAGCAATGCTCACGGGGGTTGGCGGAGCTGCGGGAGAAGCTCGACCTTCCCCGGCCCCGCTGAGCGCGCCACGGACGAGAAGTGGGAGGCCCTTTCCGAGCCGGGCGTGAAAGGGCCGTCCACGTTGCTTCCCGCTCCAGCGTCCCGGTCGTCGGCGGTGGGGTCGTTTCCTACCCGGCATCCCGTGGATGCGGCCGTGGGGTGAGCGCCGCTGCGACCGGCCTCCTCGGCTCGTTCGCCGCTCGCACCGCTTCGGCGACGATGTCGTGGTCGGGGGAGAGGACGCAGACCGGGTCGGTGCGGGCCGCGTCTCCGGTGAGCAGGAAGGCCTGGCAGCGGCATCCGCCGAAGTCGATCTCGCGGCGGGGGCAGCTGCGGCACGGTTCGGGCATCCAGTCGGTTCCGCGGAAGCGCTGGAAGAGGGGCGACTCGTTCCAGATCCAGTCGAGGGAGTGCTCACGCACGTTCGCGCGGGGTAGCGGGAGCGGCTGGGCGGCAGGGCAGGGCAGGGCGTCCCCGTTGGGAGACACGGTGAACTGGTGGTGGGCCCAGCCGCCCATGCAGGGCTTGGGGTACTTGCTGTAGTAGTCGGGCAGGACGTAGGTGATCTCGATCCGTCCCTCGAGGCGTTCGCGTTCGGTGCGCACGATCGTCTCGGCTCGTTCGAGCTGTTGCCTGCTGGGAAGGAGGGCGGCGCGGTTGTGCCAGGCCCAGCCGTAGTACTGGGTGTTGGCCAGCTCGACGCGGTCGGCGTCCAGTTCCTCGGCCAGGGCCAGGACGCCCGCTATCCGGTCGATGTTGCCGCGGTGCAGGACGAAGTTGAGCGTGAGCGGCCAGCCCAGGCGCTTGACCAGCCGGGCCGCCGCGATCTTGCGGTCGAACGACGGTGTGCCCGCGATGCGGTCGGACGCGGCCGGCTCGTCGGACTGGATGCTGATCTGCACGTGGTCGAGCCCGGCCTCGCGCAGCTGCTCCGCGCGGCGGGGCGAGAGGCCCAGCGCGCTGGTGATGAGGTTGGTGTAAAGGCCCCGTTCGGCGGCGCTGCGCACGATGTCCACCAGGTCGCGGCGCTGGAGGGGTTCACCGCCGGACAGGTGGAGCTGCACGACGCCCAGCTCGCAGGCCTCGGAGATCACGCGTCGCCACTGCTGCGTGGTCAGCTCCTCGCGGTAGTCGCCGAGGTTGAGCGGGTTGGAGCAGTACGGGCAGTGCAGCGGGCACGCGTAGGTGAGCTCGGCCAGCAGCCCGAAGGGCCTAGTCATCGTCGAGCTCCACCCACCGCTTGGTGACCAGGCGCCCGAGGAAGCTCGTCACCTCGTCCTCGGCCACGCGGTCGTAGCGGCGGCGCAGCTCCTCGGCGATCTCGCCGACCGTCCGCCGCCCGTCGCACAGGTCCAGCACCGACGCGCCCGTCGGGTTCAGGAGCATGACCGACTCGGGGCCCAGCAGCATGTACTGCTTGCGCACCCGGTCCATGCCCAGGCGCACGTGCGATGCCAGCCTGGGCCGGCTCGACGATCGCAGTGCCGTAGTCATCGCCGTCTCGATTCCCTGGTTGTTGCTCGGCGCCGGCCATGGCAGGGCGCCGGACTCCACTTCCGGCGCCCGTTCGTACAACTGCCGGCTCCTCGTCGTGTCAGGCCTCCATGCGCGCGATGTACATCGTGACCTCGGATGCGCACATGAGCTCTTCGAACTCAGGGGCCTCCCACTCGGCCTCTTCGAACTCGGGGGGTTCCCACGTGAGAACGGAACGAGTGGCGTCGGATTCCATTGGCTGCACCTCCTCTCTTCGAATTCCGGCGACTCCCTCGGTGGCTCGGGATACCTCCATGGTGCGCGTCCCCGAACGCCCGAGCCGCGTGAGTATTCTTCATCTTTCGCGGGCGCCGGCCGCGGATCCGCGCTCAGGCGCTCCACGCCGTTGCCGGAGCAGCGCGTCGAGGGCGAACGGCCCGGCCCCGAGTGCCGCGATCAGGAGGAACGTCCAGGAGTACATGGCGGCCAGCTCGCCGGCGTTCTGGATCGGGAACAGCCCGCGTGGCTGGTGCACCTTGAAGTAGGCGAACGCCATCGCCCCGGAGCACACGAGCGCGGCCGGCCGGGTGAACAGCCCGAACAGCACCAGCCCACCCCCGACGAACTGGATCAGCCCGGCCCACCAGGACGGCCACTGGCCCACGGGCGTCGGCTCGCCGTACGGGGTGAACGGGCCGAAGAGGGTTGCCACCCCGTGCAGGAGGAACATGAACGACACGACGATGCGCACCACGGACAGAACGATTCCGCGGAGGCGTTCCGGAGGCTCCCACGTCACATCCGTCGCCCCCTAGTGGTGTGGAGCTCTCCTGCCCTTCAGGGTTGGAACTCGCATGCATGTGCCGACGACAAGCTCTCAGACCGATCGGGATCAAGTTAAGAGGAGAACGTCCCTTTCGTGGTCCTGCGGCGGCCGAATTGTTCGAGCAGCGGAGTGCGGCTGTGGTTATCGCGGTTATCGGTGCCGTGAGTGGCGGGTGCGCAACAACGAAACGGCTGTGACGCCGGGGGTCGGCGTCTTCTCGGACAGTTCGTGCGTGCGTAATGATTACAAGTTCGAACGATTCTCAAGTGCCGGGGCATGTGCGGCCCGGATTCGCAGTGGCGTTGCGTTCACCGCCGCCGTGCGTCTGGGCCGGACGTTCTGACCCGGGTGGCGGTTGCCCCGCGCACGTGAAATCCGCTCGATGAGCGGACTCCTCGTCACAGGTGTGTATCGGGGGCCAACCGTTTCGGCTCACGGGCGGTTTCCCGTGCAACACCCGCGGGCGCTCCGCCGCGCGGGTGGGAGTGAGGGAGAAACGCCATGCCTCAACGCACTTTTCCGATGCTGACCCTGCTCGGCGTCGTCGCCGCGATGTCGGTGGGGCCGGTGGCCGCCGCCGAGCCCACGACCGAGTCGACCTCCCCCTATCCGCCGCCGTCTCCGCAGATCCACATCACCGCCGACGGCCGGCCCCAGCCCGGCGACGACATCGGCGTCGTGGTCCGCTGCCCCTACGGCGAGCCGGGGGGAGCGCGGTCGCCGGTCCTCGAGATCGGTGAGTTCGAGAAGGTCGACACGCCCGCGGGCATCGACACCTACGTCGCACCGGCGACCATCGGGCCGGGCACCGAGCCCGGCGACTACCCGCTCTCGGCCGGCTGCGGGAAGAACGGCGTGAGCACCACGTTCACCGTCTATCCCGCTGATGACGACGGCAGCGACGACACCCCCGCCCCGGCGCCGGGTACCGATGACGACGCCGGCGATGACGGCACCGAGCCGCCCCAGGTCGCCCGCACGCCCAAGGGCGCCCCCGAGACCGGTGGCGACCCGGGTGCCGACCTGGCTCCGTGGTTCTGGGGCGCGGGTCTGGTGGGCCTGCTCGGCCTCGGTTCGGTCATGGCCAGGAGGGCGGTCGGCCGGTGAAGCACGTCCGTGCGCTGCTGACCGTGGCGCTGGCGGGGCTGCTGGCCGGGTGCGGTGGGGCCGGGCACGTTCCCGGCACCACCACACCACCCCCGGTCGCATCGACGGCGGAACAGCGCACACCGCCGCCGCCCGCGGTCCCGGTGGAAATCCGGATTCCGGCGATCGACGCCACGTCGACGTTGGTCGCCCTCGGGCTCAACCCGGACGACACCGTCGCGGTGCCGCCGGTGGAGACGCCGATGCAGGCGGGCTGGTACCAATACGGTCCGGCGCCGGGCGAGCGGGGTCCGGCGGTGGTGCTCGGGCACGTCAACGGCGCAGGCGAGGAGGGGATTTTCGCGCGCCTCCACGAGTTGACCCCCGGTTCTGAGGTCCTGGTGGCCAGAAACGACGGCAGGACGGCGGTTTTCACCGTCACCGGAGTCGTGCAGGTGTCCAAACTCGGCTTTCCGACTGATTCGGTCTACGGGAACACCGATGCCGCGGAACTCCGCTTGATCACCTGCGGTGGCGATTTCGACAGGAAGCGCGGGAGCTACACCGACAACATCATCGCCTACGCGACGCTGACCGGGTGGCTCAGGTGAGCTGCACCAGTGCGGACCCGAGGACGAGCAGGGCGAGACCGGCGGACCGCCGCGGCGTCAGAGGTCGCCGGGGGAGCCGGAACAGGCCGTAGTTGTCGATGGTCGCCGAGGCCAGCTGCTGACCGGTGACGGTCAGGGCGATCGTGGTGGCGGCGCCGATGACGGGGATCAGCGTGAAGGTGGCGGTGACGTAGGCGGCGGCGCAGGCACCGCCCAGCCAGCCCCACCACGGCATCCGGCCGAGCGGCGCCAGCCTCGGCCGCGGTGTCCGTCCGAGCGTCAGCAGGACCAGCAGCACGACGGCGATGGTGAGAGTCGCGACGACGAAGCTGATCAGGCCGGCGGTGAGCGCGTGGCCGAGGTCGGCGCGCAGCGCTGCGTTCACCGCGCCCTGGACCGGTAGCACCGCGCCGGCGGCGATACCGAGCGCCACCCACCCGGCGCGGACTGCTCGACCACCGGACCGGTGTGGTGCGGTAACAACGCGAGCCGGTTGCGTGTCAACGGCTCGAGCCGGCCGCGGATCGATGGCGGGCCGCGCCGGTCGCGGACCGCGGATGATCACCGTGATGCCGGTGAGCACAGCGACCGCGCCCACGACGATGCCTGCGGTGAGCGGCTGGCGCGGAACGCCGAGCAGCCCGAACAGGTCCAGGCCGAGCGAGGCGAACATCTGCCCGGTCACGAACAGGCCGACCGCGGCGAGCGCGCCGAGCCGGGGGAACAGCAGGATTCCGCTGGTGATGTAGAGCGGGCTGGCCAGGCCGCCCAGCAGGTGCCAGGCCGGCACGCCGGGGGCGAGCCGGGTCGCACCGATCGCACCGACGGCGGCGGCGAGGACCGCGAGCAGGCCGGCGGCCACGCCCAGCTGCAGGGTCGATGCGCCGTACGGCGTGCCCACCGCCGAGTTGAGCTGGAGGTTCGCCGACGCCTGCACCGCCAGGAGGCAACCGGCGAGCAGGGCGGTCGCGAGGAGCACTAGGTACACGGGACACCTCCGCAACTGGACATGGTGTCCGCTTAACCGGTCGCAGTGTCCGGTTATTCCCCGATGGCCCTTACCATGTGCTGGTGGTCGACAAGAGGACGGAGAGCCGACCGCCGGGAGCGATTCCCGGTGCGTCGGAGCCGAACCGGTTGCGGGCCGATGCCGCCCGCAACCGCGCGCGAGTGCTCCAGGCCGCGGAGCGGCTGTTCGCCGCCGAAGACCCGCGGCAGGTGACGATGGGCGACATCGCCCGCGCCGCGGGTGTCGGCCGGGCGACCCTGTACCGGAGCTACCCGACCCCGGCGTCCGTCGCGACCGCCCTGCTCGACGAGCACGAACGGCGGTTGCAGGACGACCTGCTCCGCGGTGAGCCGCCGCTCGGCCCCGGCGCCGCCCCGGCCGACCGCCTCGCCGCGTTCTACGCGGCCATGACCGGCCTGCTCGAGCGGCACCTGCCGCTGGCGCTGGGCGCGGAGACGGGCAGCGCCCGCTTCCGCACCGGTGCCTACGGCTTCTGGCGGGTCCACGTGCGCACGCTGCTCATCGAGGCGGGGGCGCCCGATGCGGACCACATGATCGATGTGCTGCTGGCCCCGCTGTCTCCCGAGCTTTTCCAGTTCCGGCGGCACGAACTGGGCCACTCGACCGCGGAGATCACCGCATCGCTGGAGAAGCTCGCGCACCAGGTGCTCACCGAGCGCGACTGAGAGGCGGGTCCGGCGGCCCCTGGGTAGCGTGGAAGAGATGGACACAGGAGTGGCGTTCTTCGCCACCCCCAGCGCCGTCGACCCCGGCTCGCTGGCGCGGGTGGTGGAACAGCGGGGATTCGAGTCCCTCTTCTTCGCAGAGCACACGCACATACCCGCCAGCCGGAACTCCCCGTACCCGGGCGGCGGGGAGCTTCCCTGGAAGTACGTGCACACCCACGACCTCTTCGTCACGCTGACGGCCGCGGCCACCACCACGTCGCGGCTGCGGGTCGGCAGTGGAATCTGCCTGGTGATCCAGCGCGACCCGATCATCACCGCCAACGAGGTCGCCAGCATCGACAGGTTGTCGGGCGGCCGGCTCGAGTTCGGCGTCGGCGCGGGCTGGAACCGCGAGGAGATGGCCAACCACGGCACCGACCCGCGGCGACGCATGGGAATCCTGCGCGAGCGGGTCGAGGCTATGAAGGCCATCTGGACGCAGGACGAGGCCAGCTACTCGGGTGAGCACGTCGCCTTCGACCGCATCTGGTCGTCGCCGAAGCCGCTGCAACGCCCCCATCCACCGGTGATCGTGGGCGGCAACGGGCCGACGGTCCTCGACCGGGTGCTCGCCTTCGGCGACGCCTGGATGCCCAACTACACCAACGAGGGCATCCTCGACCGCGCCGAGGAGCTGCGCTCGAGGGCCGAGCGACCGATCGAGCTGATGGTGATGGGCGTGCCGGCGGATCCTCACGTTCTCGAGCAGTTCGACAAGGCCGGTTTCCGGCGCGTGCTGCACTGGTTGCCGTCCACCCAGCTCGGTCCGGTGCAGCGGGCGCTGGACACCTACGAGGACGCGATCCGTCAGGTGCACGGCGAATGACTCCCGCGGAGGCGCGCGAAAGGCTCGCCGCCGCGAGGCTGGCGCACCTGGCCACCGCGGACGCGTCGGGCAGACCGCACGTCGTGCCGATCGTCTTCGCGACCGAGGGCGACACGATCTACAGCGCGGTCGACGCCAAGCCCAAGCGCACCACGGCGTTGCGCAGACTCGCCAACGTCGAGGCCAACCCGCGGGTCGCCGTGCTCGCCGATCACTACGACGACGCCGACTGGAGCGCACTGTGGTGGGTGCGCGCGGACGGCACCGGCCGCGTGCTCGACCCGGCGGACGCGGAGGCCCGCCGGGCGGTCGAGCTGCTCGCCGAGCGCTATCCGCAGCACCGCGACGAGCCGCCGGCGGGCCCGGTGCTCGCCGTCGACGTGCAGCGCTGGACGGGCTGGTCGGCGAGCCCGGGCCGGTGACGGAGGCCCGGCCCGAGCGTTCGGCGACATCGGCTGCCGCGCGGTCCGGTGGACCGACGGGTCAGTACCGCCACCGCGACAGGCGGCGCTCGGCGGTGACCAGCGCCTGGTTGAAACCGAGGCCGAGCAGGGAGATCGTGATGATCCCGGCGTACATCTGCGGCACCTGGAAGTTGAACTGCGAGGCGTTGATCAGGTAGCCCAGCCCCGCCCGGGCCCCGGCCATCTCGGCGGCGACCAGAACCAGGATGGAGTTGGCCCCCGCCAACCGGATACCGGTGAAGACCGTCGGCACCACGGCGGGCAGAACCACCTTGTAGAACAAGGGAAACGGCGGGAAGCCCATCGAACGGGCCGACTTGACCAGCAGCGGGTCCACCGTGCGGACCCCGCTGATCGTGTTCAGCAGGATCGGCCAGGTGCACGCGAACACGATCAACGACACCTTCGACGTCTCGCCCAGCCCGAGCAGCAGCACGAACACCGGCAGCAACGCCAGGGCGGCGGTGTTGCGGAACAGTTCCAGCAGCGGGTTGAGCAGATCGCTGACGACCTCGTACCAGCCGATGACCACTCCGAGCGGAACCGCGATGGCGACCGCGATCAGGAACCCGGCCAGCGACCGCGCGAGGCTGGCGCCCAGGTGCCCCCACAGCTGACCGCCCGCGGCCAGCTCCCACCAGGTCTGCACGACCTGGCTGAAAGGCGGCAGGAAGATGCTGTCGACCACGCCGAGCCTGGGCGTGAGCTCCCAGACGAGCAGGAACAGCACGATCCCCGCCGCCGACCTGAACACGCGGTCGGCTCCTGCCCGCGTGCTCGTGCCGGGGGCGGCCTTCCCCGGTACGCGACGGACTCCGGTGTCAGCCAACCTCAGCCACCGCCTCGGCGCCGGCGTGCCGCACCTCGGAGCGCAGCAGGTTCCAGATCTCGTGCCGGTAGTGGGCGAACTCCGGTTCCGACCGGAGGTCGTCGCGCTCGCGGCGGTGGGTAAGCTCGACCTCGACGACGTCCTTGACCGTCCCCGGCCGCGAGGTCAGCACCGCGATCCGCTGCCCCAGGAACACCGCCTCGTCGATGCCGTGGGTGATGAACACGATCGTCTTGCGAGTGCTTTCCCAGATCCGCAGCAGCTCCTCCTGGAGCAGGTCGCGGGTTTGCGCGTCGAGCGCGGCGAAGGGTTCGTCCATGAGCAGCACCTCGGGGTCGAAGGCGAGGCTGCGGGCGATGGCCACGCGCTGCTTCATCCCGCCGGAGAGCTGGTGCGGGTAGTGGTTCTCGAACCCGGACAGGCCGACCAGGTCCAGGTACTCCCGCGCGCGGTCGCGCCGCGTCGGCTTGGGAACCTGCTTGGCCTCGAGTCCGAGCTCGACATTGCCCTGCGCGGTGCGCCAAGGCAGCAGCGCGTACTGCTGGAAGACCACACCGCGGTCCAGACCCGGCCCGGTGATGGGCCGGCCGTCGAGCCGGATCTCCCCGCTGGTCGGCAGGTCGAGCCCGGCCAGCAGGTCCAGCATGGTCGACTTCCCGGAGCCGCTCGGGCCGACGATCACGGCCAGTTCACCGGACTCGATCCGCAGGTCCACTCCGCTCAGCGCGGTGACCTCGGTGCTGTTCCGCCCTCTGGCCGGGAACTTCTTGGTCACGTCGTCGAAGGTGATGGTGGTCATGGGCGCTCCGATTTCCCCGCCTCGTCGGTGTCAGAAGGGGTTGAACTCGTTGGTGTAGAGCCGGTCGACCTCGAGCTGCCCGGCATCCACCCGGCCGTCCTCGACCGAGCGGTCCAGCCAGATGCCGAACTCGCGGTCGGCGATGCGGCCGCCGGGGCCGGAGACACCGGTGGACTTCCAGTACCGCACCGACGAGGTGTCCTCGTTGCGGCCGCGGCGCCGGATGATGTCGGTGAACCGGGCCACGACCTCCTCGCGCGGGCGGGTCTGCGCCCACCGCACGGCCCGGGCCGTCGCCGCGACCACGGTCCGGGTCGTCGCCGGGTTGGCCGCGATGAAGTCGTCCCGCAGCACGTAGCAACCGCCGGTGAACGCTCCCAGGAGGTCGAAGTCGGTGAACACGGGCTGGATCCCGCCGCGTGCGACGGCCTTGTCCCGCTTGATGTCCGACAGCACCGACACGTCGAGCTGCCCGGAGTGCAGCGCCTGCTCGGCGCTGACGGGCGGCACCACCACCAGCTGCACGGAGCGGATCTCCTCCTCGCTGAGACCGCCCCGTTCGAGGTAGATGGCTAGTACGTCCTCGTGGTGCGCGCCGAGGGTGTTCACCCCGACCTTCCTGCCGATGAAGTCGCGGGGACCGCGGATCGGGCTCCCCTCCCGCACGTAGTAGCCGGCGAGGGTGTCGGCGTCGGCGCCGTAGTAGCCGACGACCGCCTTGATCGGAGCGCCAGCGGCGATCAACCGGATGATCGCGCCGTTGAAAGCACCGCCCATGTCGATGTCGCCGGTGACGGTGGCCTGGATGTCCTGCGGACCGCTGGTGGTGTTGCCGATCCACTCCAGCCGCACATCTGCGAGCAGGCCCAGGTCGGCGGCCAGCTCCGGGTATAGCACCTCACCGGACCAGCCCTGGTAGCGCACCACCCCGCTCTCGCCGCGTGACGGCGACGCGGAGCCGGCCGAGCAGCCGCTCAGGACGGTTCCTGTTGCGGCGGCGGCGATTCCGCCGCGCAGCAGACTTCGCCTGCCGACGGGTTTCAGGCGTGCGACGTTCACCATCTGCACTTCATCCTCGAGGGTGTCCGGACTGCTTCGGAGTGGGGAACAGGCAGCTCCAGCCGGCCGCAGTGGCCGCAGGCGGTGCGGCCGCCCGCGGCGGTGCGTGTGGAGCGGATGCCTGGAGTGGGTGCGTGGAGCAGATCAGCGGGTGCGACAGACCGCACCGGCGAGGAGGATCAGGTCGAGGTACAGCCTGGCGGTCAGCAGGAAACCGCGGGCGGCACGCATCGCGTGCGGAACCCCGCCGGGTCCTGTCATCGTCCGCATCAGTCGTTCCCGCAGAGCTCGTACCGCCTGTCCCTGGTCACCCGAAAGCTACCGCCCGGCACCGGGGTTGAACATCGGGTCCCACGGAATAGGACGGCGGTCGCGGGACCATGTGTCCACTGTGTTCGGACGCCGGGGTTGGGAAGCGGCGTTCACGCCTTCGGCAGTGCGGGCCAGGACGCGTGGCGGTCGTCGGTGAAGGAGAAGTCCTTGCCCTCGTGCACATACAGCTCGGCGTAGCGGGCGACCTTCTCCTCGTCGAGCTCGACCCCGAGCCCGTGGCCGGTGGGTACGTCGAGGTGGCCGTGGCGGTAGTTGCCGGCAGGCCCGCCGAACCCGGCGGTGACGTCGTCGGAAAGCAGCGCGCCGTATGCCTGGTTGGCGTGGCGGAAGTTGGGCGTCGCGGCGATCAGGTGCGTCGCCGCCGCCAGCGCCACGCCGAGCTCGCCGAGGCTGTGCTTCACCACCGGGAGGCCGGCGGCCTCGCACAGCCCGGCCGAGCGCTTGAGGTTGAGCAGACCGCCGTCGGCCTGGTTGTCGGCCGAGATCGCGTCCGCCGCACCCGCCCGGATCACGGCCAACTGGTCGTGGCGGGTCCAACTCGCCTCGTTGGCCAGCAGGGGGATGTCGCTGCGGCCGCGGACGTAGGCCATCTCGTCGAGGTTGCGGCCCGAGACCGGTTGCTCGAGGAACTCCAGGTCGTAGGGCCGCAGGGCGCGGGCGACGCGGACCGCCGTTCCCGGTGACCAGGCTTCGTTGGCGTCGAGGCGGATGCGCGCGTCCGGGCCCGCGCCGTCGCGCAGCGCGGCGACGCGCTCGACGTCGGTGCGCGGGTCGTCGTGGACGCACTTGAGGTAGCACGTGCCGAACCCGGCCTCGACGGCGCGACGGCCCTCCGCCGCCACTTCGCCGGGCGTGGTGCGCGCGACGTAGTAGAAGTACTCCACGCTGTCCCGGAAGCGCCCGCCGAGCAGGTTCACCAGCGGCTGCCCGCAGGTCTTGCCGAGGACGTCCCAGCACGCCATCTCCACCGCGGAAATCGCCGGACTGCTGGCCTTCACGTGGTGCCAGGTGCCCACCAGGTCGATGCGGTGGATCAGTCGTTCGATCTCCAGCGGGTCGGCACCGACGACGAGGGGCTCGATGCTGTCGAACACCGCCTGCACGATCCCGGCGCTGGGGTAGGCGGCGGCCTCACCGAGCCCGACGACGCCTTCATCGGTGCGCAGCTCCAGCAGTACGCTGATCTGACCTGTCCGCCTGCCGAAGGCCCACACCTCCTCGGTGCGGTACGGCACGGCGACGGGAGTGGTCTTGAATCCGGTGATGCGCACGTTGGCCTTCCTTTCGCCCGGACCCGCGCAGGGCCGCGCCGCGGTGTCAGCGGATGGTGATCAGTTCGCGAGGCGTGGTGGTGAGCAGTTCGGCGCCCGAATCCGTGACCAGGGCGGTGTCGGAGATGACGTGCCCGACCGGCCGGTTCACCCACGACATCAGGTGGAAGGTCATCCCCGCGCGGAGCACCACGTCGCCTCCGGGGCGGATGCCGAGCACGTTCGCACCGCCCACCCAGCTCGGCGGGAACCCGATGCCCACGAGGTAGCCGCAGTGGTGGCGCCGCGGGTCGGCGTGGCCGGCCACCGCGCGCTGCCACGCCGCGTAGACCTCTCTGGTGCGCGCTCCGGGTTCCAACGCATCGAGTGCGGCGAGCAGCCCGGCCAGCGCGACCTCCGCGGCCTCGGCGGCAGCGGCCGGCGCTTGTCCGATGTAGATGGTGCGGCTCTGCGGCGCGTGGTAGCGCCGCACGCTGGCCGACAGCTCGAAGAACAGCCCCTGCCCCGATGCGAGCGCACCATCGGACCAGGAGACGTGTTCCTGCTCCAGCACCGACGCCGGTCGGATGAGCGGCGGGAACCCCGGCGGCTGGCCGCCTTCCTCGATCATGCAGCGGTAGATCTCCGCGGCGACGTCGCGCTCGGCGACACCGGGGCGCAGCATGGCGGTCGCCCGGGAGAGCGCGAGGTCGGAGATGGCCGCCGCCCGGCGGATGCAGTCGATTTCCTCCGGCGACTTGCGCGCCCGCTGGGCGGCCAGCAGCGAGGACGCGCAGCTCCAGCGCACGTGCGGGAGCCGCGCGCGGATCGCCCCCGCGACCGAGGGCGGGAAGAACATGGACTCCTCGTCCAGCGCGATTCCGTCCCCGTACGTTCCGCACGCCTCGGCGAGCACCGCGGCCGACGCGCTCGCCGGTGACTCGTCCTCGCCGAAGGTCGCGTGGCGGCACCACGGGACCTTCGCGCGGACCGTCGGACCTTCCATCCGGCGGGTGACCAGGGTCGGCTCACCGGCGAGCGGCACGACGAGCAGCGTGAAGGCGAAATAGCCGAGGTGGTCCAGGCCGGTGAGGTAGTAGATGTCTTCCGGCCGGGTGAGGGCCACGGCACCGAGACCTCCGGCTCGCATCTGGTGGCGCAGCGCGCGGATCCGCTGCTCGTGCACACGCCGGCCAGCGGTGGTCGCCGGGGTGGAGGAGGTAGCGCAAGCAGTCACAGCAGCAGCGTGCGGCCGGCGCTGTGGTTAGCACAATCAATTCTTTTTGGCGGTCACGATTAGAATGACTAAATGCTGGATGTGCACCGGCTGCGCCTGCTGCGCGAGCTGGCCTCGCGGGGGACGATCGCCGCCACGGCACGCGCGTGCGCGTTGACCCCGTCGGCGGTGTCCCAGCAGCTCGCCATCCTCCAGCGCGAGGTCGGCGCACCGCTGTACCACCGCGACGGCCGGACGCTCGTGCTCACCGAGGCCGCCCGCGTGCTCGTCGCGCACACCGAGCGAATCCTGGCCGCGATGGAGGACGCCCGGGCCGGCGTCGCGCAGGTGTCGGGCGGGGTGAGCGGCGTGGTGCGGCTCGGCGCGTTCCCCACCGCCGCCAGTTCCCTGGTGCCACCGGCAATCGTCGCCTGCCGGGCCGAGCACCGCGAACTCCGCGTGCTGCTGGAGGAGCGGGAGACCGCGGACGGGATCGCCGCGCTCAAGGCGGGCCGGCTCGACCTGCTGCTGGTCTACGAGTTCGACCTGCTGCCCCGGATCGACGACGCGGGCGTCGAGCTCACCCCGCTGCTGACCGAGCCGCTGCACGCCGCGGTCCCTCCCGCGCTCGACCTGCCTCGCGGGCCGCTGCGGCTCGACTCGCTCAGCGAGCACCCGTGGATCGCCCCCGCCAGCGACATAGCGCTGCGCAGGGCGCTGGACAGGGCCTGCGGCCTGGCGGGTTTCGCGCCGCGGCTGGACTACACCAGCGACGACTACACGGTGATCCTCGCGCTGGTCCGCGCCGGTCTCGGCGTCTCGGTCGTACCCAGGCTGGCCACCGAGGGGCTGACCCCGGACGTGCGGCTGCTGTCGATCACCGAGCCCGAACTCACCCGCTCGGTCTCGGTCGCGGTCCGCTCCGGCAGCGCCTCCGCGCCGCGCATCGCGGTGCTCATCGCGGCGCTGCGCGAAGCCGCCCGCGGGTTGGGCGAGCACACGTCCTGACCGTCGGCCTCGCGCTACTCCCGCGGTTGTTCTCCGGCCTGTGGGAGTTCCAGGCTGGGGCTCAGCGGCTTGGCGAGAGTTGCGGTCTGGGCGTCACGAACCAGTTCGGCCAGGTGCTGCGCGTGCCGGTGCGCTCCCTGTCCGATCTGGGTGTGGCAGCTGAAGCCGTCGGCCAGCACGCGCACCGAGTCCGCGGCGGCCCGCACGGCCGGCAGCAGCACCCGTTCCCGGCGGCGACGGAGAGCGCGTAGTGCTCCCTCTCGAAGCCGAAGTTCCCGGCCAGCCCGCAGCAGCCGGAGCCGAGCTTGGTGTCGTCGACTCCCATGCGTTCCAACAGCCACGAGTCGGCTTGGTCGCCCATGACCGCGTGCTGGTGGCAGTGCGTCTGGCGCAACGTCTCGACCGGGAGTTCCGGCGGGTCCCAGTCGGGTGCGAGATCGCGGATGGTGCCGGCGAAGGTCTTCGTCTTGCGCGCGAGCCGTGCGGCCGCCGGGTGGCCGGCGAGGAGGTCCGGCAGGTCGGTGCGCAGGGTGGCGGTGCAGCTCGGTTCGATACCGACGACGGCGGACACCTCCTCGAGCTGGGGCGCGATGGCGTTCAGCGTCCGGCGCTGCACGCGGCGGGCCACGCCGAGCTGACCGGTGGTGATCCAGGTGAGTCCGCAGCACTGGGTTCCGGGAGGGACGATCACCCGGAAGCCGATCTCCTCGAGGACCTCCGTGGCCGCGCGCAGAGGACCGGGGTTGAGGGCGTTGCCGAAGGAGTCCACCCACAGGAGCATGGTCCCGCGCGTGCCGGCGCCAGCCGGTGCCGTGCGTCTGCGGAACCAGCTCGAGAACGAGACCTCGGCCGACCTCCAGCCGTCCTCGATCACGCCACCGTTGAGCATCTCGTCGAGCACCCTGGCGCGCCCGCGGGTGGAGTCCTTCTCGTCGTGGGTGACCTGGAAGCTCGGGCACATCACCCCCGCGGAGTCCCGCGTGCGGCACTTGCCGACGCCGACGCATCGGCGCAGGGTGGCGGCGAGGTCACCACCGTCGTTCTCGTAGGAGAACACGGGCGTGATGTCCAGCTCCCGGCGTGGCCGGACGCGGAGGTCGGCGTCGACGGGGCGCGGACGCACGACAACGCCCGGGGACACCCGAACCTCGCTCGCCCTGGCGGCACAGGGCCTCGGCGTCGCGCCCATGACCGACCTCATGGGTGAGCTCCTGCGCCCCGACGGCTTGTGCAAGATCGAGCTCGTGGAACGCATCGAGCGGCACATCGTCCTCGTCCGGCGAGCGCAACCCACGCAACCGGCAGCCGTCAGGGCCGTGACGGAGCTGTTCACCGAAGTCGTCCAAGGCGCGCAAGTGCGAACGGAAAGCAGCGTCGGTGTGTTTCCGTCGACGGTCCACAGTGGTCTGAATTGGGGCTCGGCCTCGTGACGGGCATCACGACACGGTCAAGACGGGACCACGGCGTCGCGCTGATGGATACGGTCCGGGCCGAGTCGCAGCCGCGCCGAGGGAGTTCCGCAGTGGATTGGGAAGCATTGACCGACGGACTCGGCCGTCTGGCACTGCCGACGGTGTTCGTGCTCGGGTTCGCGGTCGCGTTGTGGTCGGACCGCGCACGCGCCCGCAAGCTCGCGCGGAGGTGGGGAGTTCCCGAACCCAGCGCTGACCAGGTCGAGGCGGTCCTGCACTACCGGCGGCTCAGGTTGGCCTGCTACCCCCTGCTGTACGTGGTGGCTGGAGTCTGCTGCGGACTGCTCTTGCCGCCGGAGCCGGAACAGGCGGACAAGACCGGCCAAGGTGGCTACCTCGCCCTGGTGGCGATGTTCTTCTTCGGCGCTGTAATCGCGGAGCTGCTCACCGTTGCGCGCACTCGGGAGTTGCAGCCGTTGCGGCTCCACCTCGCCGATGTCGCCCCGCGTTGGGGCGTGGGCTTGTTCAGCGCACTCGTGCTGGCGACATTCGCGTTCGGGCTGGTCGACCTCCAGGCGCAGCCGCACATCACGCCGAACGTGCTTCTCCTGGCGGCGCAGAACAAGCAACACACCGGTGCGCCCATCGCGGTTCCGTTCGCAGGTACCGCTTTGGTGGTGCTGCTCGTCGCGTTCGTGCTCTGGTCGGCGCGGACTCGTTCGTCCAGCGCCGATGCCGAGCTGGACCGCGCGTTGCGCAACCGCAGCGCGCGTGTGGTGCTGGGGCTCGGGATCGGGATGCAGGTGTCGTTGCTGGCTCTTGTCGGGTGGCGGATGGAGTTGCTGTACCGCTTCGCCACCGGCGCCGACCTGTCCGGGGCACAACCCGCTGAGGTCGTCGTGGAAGGCTGGGCACGGGAGATGGTCGACCTCGTTCAGCCGTGGACGTTGCTGATCGTCACCGTCGGCATGATCGGCTGGCTCTTCGTGGCGAATCCCGGGAAGAAGGCGTGGAAAGCCCACCCCGCCCGCTGAAGGCGGACCGGTTCTTCGGCGAGGGCCGTCCCGGTCAGACCGGCGCGCCGCCGAAACCGATCTCGTTGCCGTCCGGGTCGCGGAAGGTGGCCTTGCGGACGCCGTTGGAGTAGGTCTCGAGCTCGGCCGGTTCCAGACCGCGCTCGGCGATCTGGGAGATGCGGGCGTCGAAGTCGCTGACGAACACGGTGTGCATGGCGTGCCCGGCGTGGTCGGGACGCACTTCGATGAACACGTACCGGTGCTCGGCGAGCTCCCACACCGCCTCGGTGTCGTTGGGCAGGAAGGCCGGCGGGGCGCTGAGGAGCCGCTCGTACCAGGCCGCCGCCGTGGCGAAGTCGCGGACGGGGACGCCCGCGAACAGGTCTACGGTCATCAGGTCAGGTTAGGGACTGCCGGTTCTCGGTGGGCAATCGAGCGCGACGCCGACGCGGAACGCCCTGATTTCGGCCCGCTGTCCTGGGCATCGATCTCTTGTACGCTATTCCACGGAAGATTGGAGCAGCGATGGGGGAACAGGGCGCGAAGGCGGCTCTCTTCGATCAGTTCGCGCGTGTCGGCAAGGCGCTGGCCAGCGGGAAGCGGCTCGAACTGCTGGACCTGCTCGCGCAGGGCGAGCGCACGGTCGAGTCGCTGGCGCGCGCGGCCCAGCTGGGGATGACGACCACCTCGGCGCACCTGCAGACCCTCAAGCAGGCGAACCTCGTCGCCACTCGCCGGGAGGGCACCAAGGTGCACTACCGGCTGGCGGGGACCGACGTGGCCGCGCTGTACGCGCTGGTCCGCGCCGTGGCCGATGCGCACCTGCCCGACGTGGAAGCCGCCCGCGCCAGCTACTTCGGCGTGGGTGACGGCGCCGAGCGCGTCAGCCGCGAGGAGCTGCTGCGGCGGGTGGGGCTCGGCGACGTGGTCGTGCTCGACGTGCGGCCGCGCGAGGAGTACCAGGCGGGCCACGTCCCGGGGGCGGTGTCGATCCCGCTGGACGAGCTGGCCGGCAGGCTCGGCGAGATCCCCGCCGACCAGGAGGTCGTCGCCTACTGCCGCGGGAGCTACTGCGTGCTCGCCCACGACGCCGTGCGCCTGCTCACCGCGCGCGGCCGCACCGCGCGCCGCCTGGCGGACGGGATGCTCGAATGGCGGCTCGCCGAACTGCCGGTGGAGACGGCGTGACCACCGGTACGCGCGCGACCACGGCAGCGACCTCCCGGCAGCGAGCATGATGACGGCCGCGTCGCCCCCGGGGGCGAGCCCGCTGCGCCGGCGGCGCTCGCGCACGGCCGGGTTTCCGACTCCGCTGCCCCCGGCCGCGTCAGCTCATCCCCGCCACCGAAAGGCAGACCTGTGACCGCCGCTGTTCACCCGGACCAAAGGCGCATCCTCGCCGTGCTCGTGGGCGCTCAGGTCCTCAGTGGAGCGGGGCTCGCCGCCGGTATCACCGTCGGCGCCCTGCTCGCCGAGGACATGCTCGGCAGCACCGGCCTGGCAGGCCTGCCCAGCGGGCTGTTCACCATCGGTTCCGCCGTCGCCGCGATCGTCATCGGTCGCACGTCGCAGCGCCTGGGCCGTCGCACCGGGCTCGCCGCCGGCTACGTCGTGGGTGCCGTGGGCAGCCTCGGGGTCGTCATCGCCGCCGCGACCGGCAGCGTGCTCCTGCTCTTCCTCTCGCTCTTCGTCTACGGCGCGGGGACCGCCACCAACCTCCAGGCCCGCTACGCGGGAGCCGATCTGGCCGAACCGGACCATCGCGGCCGGGCGGTGAGCACCGTGCTGGTGGCGACCACGGCGGGTGCCGTCGCGGGACCGAACCTGGTCACGGTGATGGGCTCGGTGGCCGACGCCGTGGGCATCCCGTCGCTGGCCGGGCCGTTCATCCTGGCCGCCTTCGCCTACGCCGCGGCCGGGATCGTGCTGTGGATCATGCTCCGGCCTGATCCGCTGCTCACTGCGCGTTCGCTCGCCGCGGAGCGCACGAGCGCCGCCAACGGGGGTGCGGACGAACCGGCCGACCCCGCCGGACGCAGCGGGCTCCTGCTGCTGGGCACGGCCGTCATGGTGCTGACCCAGCTCATCATGGTCGCCGTCATGACGATGACGCCCATCCACATGCAGCACCACGGCCAGGGTGTCGGCGCCGCAGGCCTGGTCATCGCCGTGCACGTGGGCGCGATGTACCTGCCGTCGCCGTTCAGCGGGATGCTCGTCGACCGCTTCGGGCGCCTGGCGGTGGCCGCCGCCTCCGGGCTCACCCTGCTGGGTTCGGGCCTGCTCGCCGCACTGGCGCCGCCCCACTCGGTGGGGCTGCTGGCGCTCGCGCTCGCCCTGCTCGGGCTCGGCTGGAACTTCGGTCTGGTCAGCGGCACCGCGATCATCACCGACACCGTTCCGCTGGCCACCCGCGCCAAGACGCAGGGCACCGTCGACGTCGCGATCGCCCTCGCCGGGGCGGGAGGCGGCATGGCCTCGGGTCTGGTCGTGGCGGCCAGCGGCTTCAGCGCGCTGGCCGTCGCAGGCGGCATCCTGGGCCTGGCCATCATCCCGGCCGTCGCGTGGACCGCTCGCCCGCGCCCGTCCACGTCGAGTGCGTAGCGGCGAGCGCGCGCCGATCTTCCCAGCCGTGGGCTCGACGTGGCGGGGTCCGGGTGGTGTCAAGCCGCGCCCGCGATCAGTACCAAGATCACAAGTGGTCGAGTGCGCGGATCGGCCCGAGCCCGATCGGATAGCCTGCGGATCATGCTCTTCTTCGGGGTCGCCGGGGTATTCCTGCTGCTTTTCCTGGTCACCTTCCTCTACGACCGGCGGCTCGTGCGCAACGGTCTCTATCTCTTCCTCGCGCTCGTCTTCCTGGCCGGAGGAGTGTTGGTGGAGCTCAGCTCGTACTCGGAGTGGGCGGCGTCCGTCCTGCTCCTGATGCTGCTGCTTACGATTCCGTTGATCACCCTGGTGCTGGCGGGGTTCCTGATCGTCAACGGCGTGACGATGATGCGCCGCGAGGGCAGGCGGCCGGCGAACCTGCTGTCGCTGGCCGCCGGTCTGGGCATCATCGGCATCGTGGCCGTCAAGGCACTGGCCAACATCACCCGCTGGCTACCGCTGCAGGTCGCGGTGGAGGCGGTGAGCGACGTGCTCGCGTACGTGTCGCTGCTGTTCGTCTGCTTCCTGCTGTACTCGTTCGTCTACGGCAGGATCCGGCATCGCCACGACGTCGACTTCATCGTGGTTCTCGGTTCGGGGCTGATCGGTTCGCGGGTGCCGCCGCTGCTGGCCAGCCGGCTCGACCGGGGACGCACCGCGTTCGAGGCCGAAGAGTCCAAGGGCCGCCATCCCGTGCTGGTGACCTCGGGCGGTCAGGGGCCCGGCGAGGACCTTCCCGAAGCGCGCGCGATGGCCGACTACCTCATCTCCCACGGCGTCCCGGAGGACCGGATCCTGGTCGAG
Source organism: Saccharopolyspora erythraea (assembly GCF_018141105.1). NCBI lineage: Bacteria > Bacillati > Actinomycetota > Actinomycetes > Pseudonocardiales > Pseudonocardiaceae > Saccharopolyspora > Saccharopolyspora erythraea. Next base: position 3,692,176 of record NZ_CP054839.1, read on the forward strand.
GACCAGTCGCGGAGCACCGAGGAGAACCTGCGGTTCAGCAAGGCGCTCATGCAGGAGCGTCGTCCGGACTACCGCTGCCTGGTCGTCACCAACAGCTTCCACGTCATGCGGGCGGCCCGCATCGCCCGTGGCGAGAAGGTCAACGCGCAGGTGATCGGCTCGCGCACGGCGCGCTACTTCCTGCCCAGCGCGACGATCCGGGAGTTCGTGGCGGTGTTCCTGGCGCACCGGGTGGTCAATATCGGTGTCTGCCTGCTCCTGGCCAGCACCAGCGTCGTCTCCGCGCTCTGAGCGGACCTGCGTACAGAGGGGAAAGTGTTGTGAGTACGCGACTGGTGCCTGGGGTACTGGCGGTCGCCATCGGTCTGGTGCTGGCGATTGCGCTGTTCGTTCCGTACGTCGCGCGGCAGTACCGGCGACGTGGTGAGCTCGGCCCGGGCCACGCCGGACTGGCCTTCGCCGGTCTGCTGTACGGCCTGGGTCTCATCGCATACGTGTTGGTCCCTTTCCCCGCGGTGACACCGGATTTCTGCGCCACCTCCAGTGCCGGCGCGCCGCAGTGGATTCCGTTCAACTTCCTGCGCGACATGCAGAAGGAGGCATCCGGAAGCGGCCTGGTGGCGACCCTGCGCAACCCGGCGCTGACGCAGGTCGTGCTGAACGTTGCGCTCTTCGCGCCGCTGGGCATGTTCGTCCGGCACATGTTCCGGCGCAGCGTGCCGGTCACCGCGCTCATCGCGCTGGGTGTGTCGTTGCTGATCGAAGTCACGCAGGTGACCGGAATCTGGTTCCTGTACCCGTGCCCCTACCGGTTGTTCGATGTGGACGATCTGATGGCGAACGGGCTCGGGGGACTGGCCGGTGCGTTGGCGGCACCCGTCCTCCGCGCGGTGCCCGGGCAGCGGATCACCGAGGAGCCGGGGACGCCGCGTCCGGTGACCAGGTCCAGGCGGCTCCTGGCTTCCCTGTGCGACCTGCTGATCCTCCACCTCGCCGGTGTTCTGGTCAGCGGGATCGGCAGCGCGCTGGTGATCACGGTGCACGGTGGGCTGCTCACCGAGCTCGGTCCGATCGACCGCCTCCCCGGCTACCAGGCGGCGCAACTGGTCGGCCTCTGGTTGCCGTGGTTCGTGCTCGTCATCGTGCTTCCCATGGCGGGCAGCGCGACCAGCCTTGGTCAGCGAGCCGTGCACTTGCGGGTGATCACCGGTTACGGGAGTTCGCCGGGCGCTGCGGCGCGATTGGTGCGCAGTCTCGCGGGTACCGGCGGATATCTCCTGTCGGTGCGGATCGCCGACATACCCGGCGGGCCGCCCGTGCTGATCGTGTTCGGCCTGGTGGGGATCGTCTTCGCGGTGACCTCGTTCGTCGGACTGTTCACCACGGCCGGATACCGGGGTCTTTCCTGCTCCGTCGCAGGACTGCGGCTGACGGACGCCCGAGCGCCGATCCGGCAGCCGGAGGCCGTGAGCGTCTGACGTCAGAAGCCGACCCCGGTATCCGGCCCCGCAGCGCCGGTCAGAACCAGTGGTTCCGTCCGCCGACCTTGGTTCCCGTCCGTCCCAGCACGAACAGCACGAGCCCCACCGCGAGCAGGATGCCGCCGATCGTGTAGAGGATGGAAATGTTGAGCACGACGCCCAGAATCAGCAAGATCAGACCAAGAGTGATCACGTCTTCTCCCCGGAGTTGGCTGGCGGAAGGCTGTCTTCCCCGGAGTACCCGGAAACGGCCCTCGGGAATCATGCTGCCGGATGAAAAATGCGGTTCTGGAGAAGGAAATTCGACGTTCTTTCCCCGGCCTCACCACTCATCGCGGCGCTGATCGTCGACCAGGGCCGCCGCGACGTTCGGGCGGCAGTCGAGGACGACGTCGAGCCCGGCTGTCCGCAGGGCGTCCCGGACCTCCTCGGTGGCGACCACGACTCGTAGGCCGATACCGCCGCTCCGGGTGGTCATGTAGGCGCGGGTGAGCAACTGCAGCCCGGCGATGCCCAACCGGTGGACACGGCTCAGATCCACCACGAGGTAGCGGACCGCCGCGTCCGGTCTCGGCCGCAGCACCGCCTCCAGCTCGTCCGCGCAGCGTTGCGACACCTCGCCTTCCACGGCCATGACGAGCGCATCCGGCTGCGGCCGGAACACGTTGCCCCGCAACACAACGCCCGGCACCGGATTCGGCGAGGGCACCACGGGTTCCGGGAGTTGCGAGCCCAGCTGCTGAACGGTCATCGTTGCCGCCCTTCCTCTTCCGCACTGCTCCGCGGCCCGGACCAGCACGCCGGCCGCGGCCTGGACGCCGAGCACCGCTGCTCGCGCCGAAGATCTAGTACCCCGACAGCCGCGGATCAAACCTACCGGGCCACCGGCCGCCACCAGCGATCCTGTGGCGTCCGTCCTCGGTCGTCGCGCCGGAGGCCCGCTCGGATGCCGTGGATGATCTGCGGTCGGTTAGGCTCGGGGCCGGTTGAGCAGCCAGCCGAGGAACAGAGTCGGGACCGTCGCGCCTTCCGGTCAGCGGTCCGCCTGTCCGGTCGCGGTGCAGCGTGCCTGCATCCGGTCGGACAGCGACCACGTCTGTGAAGGTGGAGCGAGCTCAGGTGCTATCGGACAACGCCGCGGTCAGCGACGCAGCGGCCCGTGCCGCGGGAACGACCGAGGCCGCGCGGCTGGCGGCGGTGGCCCGCTACGACATCCTCGACACCCCATCCGACGGGGCCTTCGACCGTGTCGTGGCGCTCGCGGCGAAGCTCCTGCGGGCACCGGTGGCAACGGTCTCGATCGTGGATGCCGACCGGATCTGGTTCAAGGCCACCCACGGCATGGACGGGGTGGCCGAGATCGAGCGCGCTCCCGGCCTGTGCGCCTCGGCGATCCAGCAGGACGAGCCGTACGTGGTCACCGATGCCCTGACCGACCCGCGCACGGCTGAGAACCCGTTGGTGCACGGCGAGATGGGGGTGCGGTTCTACGCCGCCGCGCCGATCACGACCTCCGACGGGTATCGCCTGGGCACCGTCGACGTCCTCGACACCCGTCCCCGCCAGATCGGTCAGGACGATCTGGACACGCTCCGCGAGCTGGCCGGGGTGGTCGTGGACGCCTTGGAGCTGCGCCGCTCGGCACAGCTGACCCTGCGCAAGGAACGGCGGGCACGCTCCCAGATGGAGCGCATCACCTCCGCCCTGCAGCGCAGCCTGCTGCCGCCGTCGCTGCCTCCGGTGCCCGGCCTGGAGGTGGCCTGCCACTACCACGCCGCGTCTCCCGCCGAGGTGACCGGCGACTTCTACGACGTGTTCGCCCTGGGCGGTGGCCGGTGGGCGTTCTTCCTCGGTGATGTCACCGGCCACGGTGCACCGGCCGCCGCGGTGACCTCGCTCACCCGCTACACCCTGCGTGCGGCCGCGCTGCACAGCCAGGACCCGGCCGCGGTGCTGGCCGAGCTGAACGCCGCGCTGCTGCTGGACCCGAACGTGCCGCAGCATTGCACCGTGCTGTTCGGACTCCTGCGGCCCGAGTCCACAGGAGGGTTCGAGATCACCCTGGCAGGCGGGGGCCATCCGCCTGCTCTGCGCACACATTCGGCCAGCGGTGTCGTCGAGGAGGTCTTCCCGGGCGGGATGCTGGTCGGAGCACTGCCGGATGCGGAGTTCGAGTCCTGCCGCCTGCACCTGCGGGAAGGCCAAACCCTGCTGCTCTACACCGACGGCCTCACCGAGGCCCGGCCCGGGGGCGAGTTCTTCGGCGAGGAGGGCCTGAAGGCGTTCCTCGCGTCGAACCCCGGCGCCTCGGCGAGCGAGCAGATCAGCGAGCTGACCGGCCTGCTCGCCGGGTTCGACCCGGGACCGACGGACGACGTGGCACTCCTGGCGCTGAGCGTGAAGTCAACAGCGAGCTGACGCCGAGGCGCAGTCCCGCTACCCGTGGCCGTTCTCCCGGCACGCCGCCAGCAGGTCGAGCACCATCCCGCCCAGCTGCCGCATGTGCTGTGCCGGGTCACCGCCGGTCTGGATGGACGCCGACGCCATCGCCGAGTACGCGGCGAGCAGTCGCGCCTTGTCGCTGATGGCCGGGACCGACGACCTGGTGCCCGCCTCGGCCGCGTCGTACAGCTCTTGCGGGTTGGTCCGGAACCCGTTGGCTTCGATCGCTTTCACACCGTCGCACGCCTGTCCCGCGCTGTCGACCGTGGGCGAGGGCGTGGCTTCGCTCGATGCGGCCGCGCTCGTCACGGCGGTGCTCGGCGACACGGTGGGCTCGCCGGGCGGGGCCGGTTCGTCGCCTGCGGAGCATCCGCTCAGGAAGGCGGCCAAGGCGCACCACGTCAGGGCGACCGCGGCCCGCCGCCGTGTTGTCATAGCCGAGCAGTTTCGCAGCGGCTCGACGAGACGACCAGCCTCCAGAAGGGCGAACGGAGTTCGGCAACAAGCCCGTCGCCACTGTTGATCAGAGGGTGAACGCGCCGGTCAGGAGTGCGCCTGCGGTCATGACGAGGGTGGTGGCGAAGGCCCATCCGAAGATGAAGCGCTGGTGACGGCCGAGCTGCACCCCGCTCATCCCGACCAGGATGAAGGTGGACGCGGTCAGCGGGCTCAGCGGGAACCCGGTGGTCATCTGGCCGAGAACGGCGGCTCGGGCGACTTCGGCAGGCGCGAGTCCGTACGCGCCTGCGGTCTCGGCGAGTACGGGGAGGATGCCGTAATAATAGGCGTCCGGGGTGAACACCAGGCTCAGGGGCATGCCGGTGACGGCGACCAGCACCGGCAGGTGACCGCCGAGGGAGGCGGGCACGACCGACACCAGTGCCCTGGCCATCTCGCTGATCATCCCGGTCTCGGAGAGGACTCCGGTGAACACGCCCGCGGCGAAGATCATGGTGGTGACCAGGACGACGCTCTTGGCGTGCCGGTCCAGCACTGCCTGCTGCTGTTCCCAGGTGGGGTGGTTGACCAGCAGCGCGATCGCGAACCCGAGCACGAACAGCACCGGCAGCGGCATCAGCTCCAGGACCAGGCTGACGAGCAGGACGGCGGTCAGGGTCAGGTTGAACGCGGTCAGCCAGGTCCGCCGCGATGCGGGCGCCCGCATCGTCCCGGGACCGTCGCCGCTGACCTGGGCGGACGTGTCTCGTTCCGCCTCGTCCCGCGGAACAGGAACTCCGAGCGCGCCGAGGCGGTGCCGTTCGCGGCGACCGATCAGGTAGGAAGCCACCAGCACCCAGGCGATGCCCAGGCCCATCGCGGGCAGGACCGGCGTGAAGATCTCGGAGCTGTCGAGCTTCAGCGCCGCGATCGCGCGCATGGTCGGGCCACCCCAGGGGACCATGTTCATCACGCCCGCGCCCAGGCAGACGACGCCGGTCAGCACCAGCGGGCGCATGCCCAGTCGCTTGTAGACGGGCAGCAGCGCGGAAACGGTGATGAGGAACGTCGAGGCGCCGTCGCCGTCGAGGGCTACGCACATCGTGAGGACGGCGGTGCCGACGGCGACCCACCGCGGGTCGTTCCCGGCGATGCGCAGGATGACGCGGATCAGGGGGTCGAAAAGGCCGGCGTCGACCATCAGGCTGAAGTAGAGCACCGCGAAGGCGATCATGATGCCGGTCGGGGCGACCGTGGACAGCCCTTCCAGGACCACGGGCCCCAGCTCTGCTCCGAACCCGCCCGCCAGCGCGGCCAGGACCGGGAGCAGGACCAGCGCCACCAGGACCGAGACTCGCCTGGTCATGGTGAGCAGCAGGAAGAGGCCGACCGTGGTGAAGCCGAGGGCTGCCAGCATGGTCTCGCTCGCTTTCTCGTAGAGCGGCTCGTGCGGGACGGCGAGCGGTGTGGGCGGTGGGGCGCCGTGCGTTGCCGAAGAGTTTCCGCGCGGCGACAGATCGATGTCCAGCATCGGATTCGCATTTATCCATGCGATCCGGGCATCAATCGCCGGATTCCGGCCTATGCTGCGCGGCCATGGAGGCCACCCTGCGCCAGCTCGCCGCCTACGCCGCGGTCGCCCGCGCGGCGAGCTTCACCGCAGCCGCGGAGGAGCTGCACGTGTCGCAGTCGTCGCTGAGCCGCGCGGTCGCGGACCTGGAGCGGCTGCTGGGCGCGCGGCTGCTGGAACGCGACACCCGCAACGTCCAGCTCACCGCCGCCGGGGCCGAGGCCCTGCGCGTGGCGGAGCGGATCGTCAACGCCCACCGGGCAGGCATGCAGGACCTGCGGCGGTTCCTGCTCGGCGAGTCCGGTGCGGTCGCGGTGGCGACCCTGCCCTCGGTCGCGGCGGTGTTGCTGCCGCAGGTGATCTCCGCCTTCCGCGCGCAACGGCCGCGGGTGGCGGTGCACATCATGGACGGCCTGGAGCGGTCGGTGCTCGGCCGCGTGCTCTCCGGTGACGCCGACTTCGCGATCACCACGGTCGGCGAGCCCTCGGACCAGCTGGAGCAGCGGCCCCTGGTCCGGGACCGCTTCGTCGCGGTGCTGCCGCCCGACCACCCCTTCGCCGAGGCACCGGAGGTGGCCTGGGCTGACCTCGCGGGTGAGCCGTTCCTCGCGGTCGGGCGGGACTCGAGCGTGCGGCGGCTCACCGACGCGGCGTTCGCCCAGATCGACGCGCATGCGGCTCCGGCGGCCGAGGCGTCGAGCGTGGCGACGGTGGGCGGGCTCGTCGCCGCGGGCCTCGGCGTATCGGCGCTGCCCGCGCTGGTCCTGCCCCTCATGGGAGCCGGGCCCGTCGTGACCCGGCCGCTCGTGGAGCCGGATGTCGACCGGCGCCTGGACATCGCGCTGCGCGCGCAGCGGACCCGTCCGCTTGCCGCGGACCGGTTCCTGGAGATGCTCGACGAGTTCCGGCAGGAGGGGCGCGACCTGCCCGCCGGGGTTTCCTGGGCTTGATCCGGACGGCGATCCATGCCGAGATCGCATGGATTTATGGTCTTCCTTTGCTCGACAAGCATTTCCGCGGTTGGGCAGGCTTGCAGCCGATCCACCCGGAAGTCCGCCGGGTGGTGGGCAACCGCGGACGGCGAGGAGCGGCCATGGCCTCACAGCAGCACACGACCGGGCACGGGCAGCTTCGCGGGCTGAAGGTCGTCGAGTTCGCGCACGTCGTGGCCGGGCCGATGGCCGGGTCGATGCTCGCCGACCAAGGCGCGGACGTCGTGCACGTCGAGCCGCCCGGAACGGGAGACGCGGCCCGCGGCATGGGGCCGAAGCGCGACGGTGTTCCCCTGTGGTTCAAGGTCGCCGGGCGCAACAAGCGGTCGGTCACGCTCGACCTGCGCCAGGAAGCCGGCCGGGCCGTGGCCCACCGGCTCGTCGCGTGGGCCGACGTCGTGATCGTCACCTTCCGCCCGGGGCGGCTGCGCACCTGGGGGCTCGACTGGGATTCCGTGCACCGCATCAACCCGAGGGCCGTGCTGCTGCAGATCTCCGGCTATGGAGCCACTTCCTCGCACGCCGACGAGCCCGGCTTCGGCAAGATGGGCGAGGCGCGCAGTGGCGTGGTGCACCTGACCGGCCACCCGGACGGCCCGCCCGTCCACACCGGTTTCTCCCACGGCGACGCGGTGACCGGGCTGATGGGTGCCTACGCGGTGCTCGCCGCCCTCCACCGCCGCGACCACGACCCGGACTTCGACGGCGAGTGGATCGACCTCGCGCTGTTCGAGCCCCTGTTCCGGCTCGTCGAGTGGCAGGTCATCATGCACGACCAGCTCGGCGCGGTGCCGCAGCGAGCCGGAAACCAGCTCGCGGTCGCCCCCGCCGCGGTCATCAACACCTACCAGTCCCGCGAGGGCGAGTGGATCACGGTGACCTCCGCGACGCCGCGCTCGGTGCGCAACGTGGCCCGGTTGCTCGGGTTGCCGGAGGACGAGTTCGCCACTACGGAGCAGCAGCACGCCGGTCGGCAACGGCTCGACGAGGGTCTGCGGGACTGGATCGCGCAGCGCTCGACCGACGAGTGCCTGGCGGAGTTCGTGCGCAACGAGGTGGTGGCCTCGCGGGTCTTCAGCGCCGCCGACATCGCCACCGACCCGGTCTACGCCGAGCGCGAGGACATCGTCACCGTCGAAGATCCCGAACTCGGCCCGGTGCGGATGCAGGCGGTCCTCCCGCACTTCAGGCGGAACCCGGGCCGGATCTGGCGGACCGGCCCGGATCTGGGGCAGGACAACGACCTCGTGTACCGGGAGTGGCTCGGGCTGGGTGATGAGGACGTCGCGGATCTGGAGAACAACGGTGCCATCTGAGACCGGCGCCCGAGCGCCGCAGGCGCGTCCCGCCCTGCGCTCGCTGCTGTTCGTGCCGGGGACCAAGGTGGAATGGCTGGGCAAGGCGGGGGAGTCCGGCGCCGACGCGGTCATCCTCGATCTGGAGGACGCGGTTCCCGAGTCGCGGAAGCCGCACGCCCGCGGCCAGGTCGCCGAAGCCGTCGCGCAGGCCGAGGCGAACGCGTTCGGGAACATGGCTGTCTTCGTCCGCATCAACGCGCTCGACGGCTGGGAGGCGGTCGGCGAACTGCGCGCGATCGCGCGTCCCGGTCTTTCCGGGATCGTGCTTCCCAAGGTGAGCAGCGTGCGAGACGTGTGGCTGGCCGACCGGCTGCTCGGCTGGTGCGAACGCGAGGCGGGCCTCCCCGCCGGCCGGATCGCCCTGGTCCCGCTGCTGGAGACCGCTCGAGGTCTGCGGGACGCGCGGGACATCGCCGCGGCGGCTCCGCGCGTGGCGTACCTGGGCGCGCTCACCGCCCCCGGCGGTGACGTCGAGCGCGCCGTCGGTTACCGCTGGACTCCGGAGGGGACCGGAACGCTGGCGCTGCGTGCCCGTGTCCTGCTCGATGCCCGGGCGGAGGAGGTGCCGCATCCGGTCACCGGGCTGTGGACCCGGATCGACGACCTCGGCGGACTACGCGCCTTCGCCGAGCAGAACCGGGATCTCGGCTACGAGGGCATGATGGCGATCCACCCCTCGCACGTCCCCGTGATCAACGAGGTCTTCTCGCCCGGCCCCGAGGAGCTCGACCGCTGCGCTCGCCTGGTCGCGACTGTGGAGCAAGCCCAGGCGCACGGGGTCGGCGCGGTGTCGTTCGAGGGGGAGATGGTCGACGAAGCCATGGTCGCCACGGCCCGGCTGACCCTGCGGCGACACGCCCGCGAACGCGGCCCTGACTCGCCGGGTGCGCCTGAGCACTGAGAGCACGGTGACCTTTCGGGCTCGGTCCCGGTAGCTGCTGCGGTGTGATCGACGGCAACTTGTGATGCCCGTGGCGTTGGGCGGCTTTCCGGCGCCGGTCGCGGTCAGAATCGGACGCACAGTCCACAGACGCCGCTCGGCGTGGAGCGCGTATCCCGGCCCGAAGGGACGTGCGTGTGATCACCGATGCGCTCCCCGCCACCAGGCGCCCGCGCGGCCTGCTGCCGGCGTGGTTGGTGCGCATGCTGCGCCCGGCCCCGTACTCGCGGGACTGGACGCGGGTGTGCGCGGCGACCGTCGGCATCGGGGGACCGCAGATCGCCGGGTTGGCGACCGGCCGGGTGGAGGAGGCCGTGCTCGCCTCGGTCGGCGCGCTGTGCGTGAGCTTCTCGGACCTGACGACCTCCTACCGGCACCGGTTGCGCCGCGTCGGGCTGACCGCGGTGCTCGGTGCGATCGGCTTCACCGCGGGGGCCGGGGCCGCAGGCCCGTGGTGGGCCGCGGCGACCGTGGTCGCGGTGTCGCTGGTGTCGGTGCTGTCGAGCCGGATGGGGGACCTCTGGGCCGCGGCGGGTGCGCAGATGCTCACCTTCTGCGTGGTCGCGACCGGTCAGCACTCCCAGTCGCTCGGGCTCGGCGCGCAGGTCCTGTGGTTCCTCTGCGGGGAAGTGCTGTTGGTGGCGATGGTCGCGGCGACATGGCCGTTTCGCCGCACCGCCCCGGCCAGGGAGGCGGTGGCGAGGGTGTTCGACACGACGGTGCGGATGTTCGACGCCGCCGGGACCGACCGGGCGATCGGTATCCGCCAGGACCTGACCCGGGCGCTCAACACCGCGCACGACATCCTGCTCGGCGGCGCGTCGACGTCCCGCAGCCGGGTCCACGACCGGCTCTACGTCGTCCTCACCCGCGTCACGCCCATCGTCGAGGCCGCGGTCGCGTTGACGCACTCCGGAGACCGGCCGCCGGAGCGGGTGGTGGCCGCCCTGCGGGAGCTCGCGCGCAGCGTCCGCAGCGGTGACCTCCCCGCGCCGCACCGGCCCCCCGCGGCCGATGCCGCGACGGTGCGGGCGTTGGACGCGGGAATCGCGGACCTGATCGCCGCATGGCGTCGGGCGAAGCCGGTGCGGGTGCGCGGAGGCAGCCGGAGCGTGAGGGAGAGGCTGCGGGTGTGGCGCGGCAGCGTGACCTTCGGCCGCACCACCTGGCTGCTCGCGCTGCGCATGTCGCTGTGCCTGGCGGTGGCCGAGTGCATCGGCCTGGTCGGCGGCCTCGACCAGGGGCACTGGATCGCGCTGACGGTCGCGCTGGTGCTCAAACCGAACTCGGGCTCGGTCTTCGCGCGCACCGTGCTGCGCGCGCTCGGCAGCGTCGTGGGCGTGTTGCTCGCGCTGGTGCTGCTCGCGCTGGTGCCGCCGGGCTGGGTGCTCGTGGTGTTCACCGCCGCGCTGGCCGCCGCGCTCCCGGTGGCCCTGAGCCGCCATTACGGTGTCTTCACCGCGGTCGTCACCGCGCTGGTGCTGCTGCAGATGAGCCAGTCGGAGCTGTTCGCCGACGCCCTGCCCACCGTCCGGCTGGTCGACTCGCTCGCGGGCTGCGCGATCGTGCTCGGCGTCGTGGCGCTGCTACGCCCGTTGCAACCACGTGCCGATCTCGCGGACCGGATCGCGGCGGTGACCGAGACCGTGTCGGAGTACGTGTCGCTGTCGCTGGCGGGGGTCGCGCAGGGCCGTTCCGCCCTGCGGCGCCGCACCTACCGCGACCTGTCGGATCTGCGGGCGGCGTTGCAACAGCAGCTGATGGAACCGGCCGCGGGCCGGGCGGAACGCTGGTGGCCGACGGTCATCCTGCTGGAACGCGTCGTCGACGCCGCGACCGAACGCGCGCTGCTGGGCGGGCACATCGGCGACGACCGCCTGCAGCACGCGCAGCGGTTGGTCTCCGGCATGCGCAGCGCCACGCGACAGGTCCGTGACGGCGGGGCTTCGCCGGAGGTCCTGCGCGCGCATCTGGAGCGCGTCTACACCGAGGTCTGCGCGGCGTAGGTGTGGGGGTGACGGTTCAGACCGGTACCTCGGATCGGTCGCCGCTCCAGAGGGTGTGGAACACGCCTTCCCGGTCGGTGCGCCGGTAGGTGTGGGCGCCGAAGTAGTCCCGCTGCCCCTGGGTGAGTGCCGCCGGCAGCCGGCCGGCGCGCAGGGTGTCGTAGTAGGCCAGCGCCGCCGAGAAACCCGGTGTCGGTACGCCCTGGCGGGTGGCGGCGACCAGGACCGACCGCCAGTCGTCCTGGGCTGCCCCGATCTCCTGGGCGAAGGTTTCGTCGGAGAGCAGGCTCGGCAGGTCGGGGCGCGCGTCGTAGGCGGCGCGGACGCGGTCGAGGAACGCGGCGCGGATGATGCAGCCGGCGCGCCAGATCGCGGCGACCGCGCCCAGGTCGATGTTCCAGCCGTACTCGGCGCTTCCGGCGGCGATCTCGTGGAAGCCCTGCGTGTAGGACACGATCTTCGACGCGTAGAGCGCCTGCTCCACCTGGTCGGCGAACGCCGCGGCCTCGGACTCGCCCAGCGTTGCGGGAGCGGGCCCCGCGAGCCCGCGGGAGGCTTCGCGCAGTGCGGTGTGGCCCGACAGCGAGCGGGCGAACACCGCCTCGGCGATGCCCGACACCGGCACCCCCAGCTCGAGCGCGATCTGCACGGTCCAGCGGCCGGTGCCCTTCTGCTCGGCCTCGTCGGCGACGACGTCGACGAACGGTTCGCCGGTCGCGGCGTCCACATGGGACAGCACCTCTGCGGTGATCTCGATGAGGTAGGAGTCCAGGCGGCCGGTGTTCCAGGTGCGGAAGATCTCGGCGATCCGGGCCGGGGAGAAGCCCGCGACCTCGCGCAGCAGCTGGTAGGCCTCGGCGATCAGCTGCATGTCGGCGTACTCGATGCCGTTGTGCACCATCTTGACGAAGTGCCCGGCGCCGTCCGCGCCGACGTGGGTCACGCACGGTGCACCGTCGGCGGCCTTGGCGGCGATCTTCTCCAGCATCGGGCCGAGCGAGGCGTAGGACTCGTCCGAGCCGCCCGGCATGATGCTGGGGCCGTGCAGGGCGCCCTCCTCGCCGCCGGAGATGCCGGTGCCCACGAAGTGGATGCCGTGCTCGCGCAGCTCGCGCTCACGGCGCCGGGTGTCGGCGAAGTGGGCGTTGCCGCCGTCGATGATCAGGTCGCCCGGCTCCAGCAGCGGGGCGAACTCCCGGATCACCGCGTCGGTGGGGTCGCCGGCCTTCACCATGACGACGAGCCTGCGGGGGCGCTCCATCGCGGCGACGAAGTCCTCGGCCGACTCGGTCGCGACGAACTCGCCCTCGTGGCCGAACTCGTCCATGAGCTCGCGGGTCTTCGCCGCGGTGCGGTTGTGCACGGCGACCGCGTAGCCGTTGCGTGCGAAGTTGCGGGCGAGGTTGCGGCCCATGACCGCCAGCCCGGTGACGCCGATCTGGGCTGAAGTGCTCATGCGGTTGCTCCCGTGGGGTTGGGCGACGCCCGCCAGTCTGCGTCCCGGCGCGCCGCGGCGCCCGTGGGGCCGGTGGCCGGACTCAGGCTCGGAGGGATCACCGCGGGTCGGTGAGGTCCAGCAGGACCTTCGAGGCGAGGGCCCGGTTCCCGGCGATGTCGAACGCGGCGGCCGCTTCGGCCAGCGGGAAGGTGTGGGTCAGCACGGGATCGACGTGCAGACCTTCGCCCAGCAGCGACAGCGCCTCGTCGAACTCCCGGTCGAAGCGGAACGCGCCGAGCATCTCGATCTCCCGGGTGACCACGATGTTTCCGAGGAAGCCCGTCTCGCCCGGAGGCAGCAGGCCGAGCAGGACGACCGTGCCGCGGCGCGCAACGGTCCGCACGCACGTGCTCAGGCCCGCCGCCGACCCGGACGCCTCGATGGCGATGTCGGGCTGGTCTGGATCCGCTCCGTCCGCCCGGACCGTCGAGGTGGCCCCGACGGCCGCGGCGATGGCCAACGGCTCGTCGAGCAGGTCGGTCACGACGATCTCGGCCGCGCCGGCGTTCTTCAGCGCGGCCACGGTGAGGCAGCCGATCGGCCCCGCGCCGGTGACCAGGACCCGCCGGCCTGCCACATCGCCTGCGCGGTGCACCGCGTGCAGGGCGACCGCGAGCGGTTCCGCGACGACCGCTCGGCGCAGGTCCAGCCCGGTGGGCAGCGGGCGGACCTGGTCGGCAGGCACGACGAGGTGCTGGATGAAACCACCCTGCACGTGCGGCGTCCGGGCGGCGCTGCCGAGATAGCGGCTCCGGGCGCAGACGTTGCGCCGGTTCCCGGCGCATTCGGGGCATGCGCCGCACGGAGTCGCCGGATGGATCGCCACGGGCGTGCCGACGCCGGGCCCGTCCACGTCCGGCCCGGTGGCGGCGACGTGCCCGACGACCTCGTGGCCGAGCACCATGGGCTCGCGCAGGCGGAAATCGCCGACCGAACCGCGGTGGTAGTAGTGCAGGTCCGAACCGCAGATGCCGCCGAACGCGGTCGAGACCGCGATTTCCCCGTGGCCCGGTGGCACCGGGTCCCGGTCCTCGACGCGGAGGTCACCCGCACCGTGTACGACACATGCACGCATGGACATCGCTCCTCCACAGGGATCGACGGTCAGAGAACGGAAGTCATGCCGCCGTCGACGTACAGCAGCTGGCCGTTGACGAAGTCGGAGGCGGGTGAGGCCAGGAAGAGCAGGGCGCCGACGAGGTCCTCGACCCGCCCCCACCTGGCGGCCGGCGTGCGGCCGCGCACCCAGGCGCTGAACTCCTCGTCGGCGACGAGGGCGGCGGTCAGCTCGGTCTCGAAGTAGCCCGGGGCGAGCCCGTTGACCTGGATCCCCGATGGGCCGAGGTCGGCGCACATGCCCCTGGTCAGCTGCTTGAGGCCGCCCTTGGTGGCCGAGTACGGGGCGATGCCGGGCCGCACGAGCTCGCTCTGGACCGAGCAGACGTTGATGATCTTGCCGTTGCCGCGCGGCACCATCCGCCGCGCGACCTCGCGTCCGGCGAGGAAGGCGCTGGTGAGGTTGGTGTCGAGCAGCCGGTACCAGTCGGCATCGGCGAACTCGGTGAACGGCGTGCGGTGCTGCGCTCCGGTGTTGTTCACCAGGATGTCGACCGGGCCCACGCGCTCCTCGATGCCGGCGACGCCGTCGGAGACCGCTGCCGGATCGGTCACGTCGAACGCGCTCGCGTGCACGGTCGCGCCGGTGAGCTCGGCCAGCTCCTCCCGGGCCCGCTCCAGCCTGGGCTCGTCGCGACCGTTGAGGACGACCGTGCAGCCGGCTTCGAGCAGGCCCCGCGCGAGTGCGCGGCCGATGCCCTTGCTGGATCCGGTGACGACGGCGACCCTTCCGCTGACGTCGAAAACGGGGTGGCTCACCGCACGACCCCTTCCGCGGCCGGCACCGCGGCGGAGCCGGGGACCGGGGTGCGGGCGGGGCGGCCGGAGAGCACGTCGAAGAGGTTGTCCACGGCAAGGTCGACCATCGCCGCCCGGGTCGCCTCGGTGGCCGATCCGACGTGCGGCAGGGCGACCAGCCGGGACTGCTCGACGAGATCGGCCACGTCCGCCCCGCGCGGCTCTCGTTCGAAGACGTCCAGCCCCGCCGAGTGGATCACCCCGTCGCGCAGCGCGGCCAGCAGCGCCGCTTCGTCGACGACACCGCCGCGCGAGGTGTTGACCAGCGTCGCGGTCGGCTTCATGGCACGGAGCTCGTCCGCGCCGATGAGGCCGCGGGTGGACTCGGTCAGCGGAACGTGCAGCGAGACGATGTCGGACCCGGCGAGCAGCGTGGGGAAGCCGACCGCGTGGGACAGGTCGTCGTCCTCCGGGGCGAACGGGTCGTGGTGGAGCACTCGCATGCCGAAACCGGCCGCGCGCCGGGCCACCGCTCGACCGATCTGGCCGTAGCCGACCAGGCCCAGCGTCGCGCCGAACACGTCCAGGCCCAGGTAGTCGTCCATCCTGAACAGGTCCCACCCGCCCGCGTGCAGGCGGTCGCGGGCCGAACCGAGCCTGCGCCGCGCCATCAGGAACAGGGCGAACGCGAGGTCGGCGGTGGTTTCGGCCAGCACCCCGGGCGTGTGGGTGACCACGACGCCCCGTTCGGCGGCGGCCTGGCGGTCGACCGCGTCGAATCCCATGCTCGCGAGGGCGACCACGCGCAGCGACGGCCCCGCAGCGTCCAGCAGTTCGGCGTCGATGCGGTCGTTGCCCAGGGCGAGGATGCCGTCGGCGCCGCTCGCGAGCCCGGCCAGCTCGGCCGGTTCCGGCTTGCCCGCTCCTGTCCAGGGGACGACATCGACGTGGGTCCCGAGGCGAGCCAGGCCGCCGCCGGGAAGTTCCTGGCGGGTGCTGAGCACGCGCTGCGTCATGGTCAACTCCTCATCGAGGCCGGTGCGCATGGGCGTGATCCACGGCAGTGGAACGCGTGTGAAGGAAACTAGGCAGCGCGGAGGGGGAGCGACAAATACCGGTTTTGCGTGACGCTATCGGTGCCGGGCATGGTTGCCCGTTCACTCGTCGCCGGGGCGGTCGAACTCCTCGATCAGTTCGTGGAACAGGTCGTGCACCGCCAGGGCGGGTTCGGACAGCGGTTGGTGGTCGGAGGTGCACAGGGAGAGCTCGACCTCGATCTCGGGGTCGACGATCCGCCGCACCGCGAGGTTCTGCACGTCGATGATCGCGCTGGCCGCCGACCACGGCAGCACGGTCGCGCCGACACCGGCGCGGACGGCGCTGACCAGCGTCAGCACGGACTCGATCTCCCCGACGACGGCCGGTTCGAGGCCGGCCTTGTGGAACGCGGCGTCGACGACCTGGCGGATGGTGTGGATGCGGCTGGGCAGCAGCAGGCCGACGTCGCGCAGCTCGGCCACGGCCACCTCGCCGGCCGTCGCGGCCGGGGCGATGGAGGGGGTGGCGATGAGGAACAGATCCTCGGTGCGCATCGGCTCGAACCGGACGCCTCGGATGGGACCCGCGCCGTAGATGAACGCCATGTCCATCCGCCCGGTCATGATCGCCTCGCTGATGACCCCGCCGAAGTTCTCGTTGATGTGCAGCAGGATGTTCGGGTAGCGCTCCCGCGCGGCCCGCAGCAGCGGCAGGGCGAGTGCCGCGCCGGTGCTGTAGGGGGCGAGGCCCACCGACACGCTGCCCGCCGGAGCGTTCCCGGACACCGAGACCGCGGCGTGGGCCTGGTCGACCTGGCGCAGGATGAGCTGGGCGTGGCGGTAGAGCGCGCGGCCCGCCTCGGTCGGGGCCACCCCGCGCTTGCTGCGGATCAGCAGTTTCTGCTTGAACTGGGTTTCCAGCGCCGAAACCTGCTGGCTCAGCGCGGGTTGGGCGATGCGCAGGATGTCGGCGGCGCGGGTGATGCTCCCGGCATCGACGATCTTGATGAACGAATACAGGCGCCTGGTGTCCATCCGCAGCCCTTCTCACTGGAGTGCAGCACATCATACGTGCGGGGTGTTCGGCGCTCTGAGCTGTGGATACGCTGCTCGCGCGGGTGGTCGCGGCGGCCGCCTGGCCAGCGGCGACCGCCGTCATAAGCAACACCGATCACGTCACGCGCAACCCGTATTTGTCGGTCCCGAGGAGTCGGATTACGTTCACTGAAACGCGAAGCGAACCGTTCGGCGAGGCGGAGTTCCCGGCAATCTCGGCGAAGAATTGTTGCCGCGAGTTGATTTGCCGGCGGCCGAATTCAGCAGGCGCTCGCCGCGAACGAAGAATGCGATTGGGAATTCGTTCCCCCGGAGGACGAAATGACGCACATGGTCGATCTCGTCGCCGACCTCGGAGAGGGGTTCGGCGCCTACACCATGGGTGACGACGAGGCGCTGCTGGAGGTTCTGACCTCGGCGAACATCGCCTGCGGCTTCCACGCGGGCGACCCCCGCACCATGGATTCCACGATCCGCTCGTGCGTCGAGCGCGGTATCTCCGCGGGGGCGCACCCCAGCTTCCCCGACCTCGTCGGTTTCGGCAGGCGCGCGATGGAGCTGGCGCCCGACGAGGTCCGCACCGACGTGCTCTACCAGGTCGGCGCGCTCCAGGCGTTCGCCGCCGCGCACGGCACCCGGGTCAACCACGTCGCGCCGCACGGCCGGCTGGGCAACCTGGTGGCCACGCGGCCCGACTACGCCGGTGCGGTGGCCGACGCCGTCGCCGCCCTCGACCCGTCGTTGATCGTGCTGGCGCAGGACGGTGCGCTCGCGGAGGCCGCACGGGCCCGCGGCCTGCGGGTCGCCATCGTCGGGATCGCCGACCGGGCCTACTCCGACGACGGCACCCTGGTGCCCCGGACGCGTCCCGGTGCGGTGATCCACGACGAGGCCGAGATCGCCGAGCGCACGGTGCGGATGGTGACCGAGGGCGTCGTGCACAGCGTCGGCGGGAATGCCATCCCGGTGGAGTGCGACACGGTGCTGCTGCACGGCGACACCCCCGGCGCGGTGGCAGTGGCGCGCAAGGTGCGCGCGGAACTGCTGTCGGCGGGTGTGGTGACCGCACCGCTGCCCGAGGTGCTGCGCGCCAGGAGGGGAGCCTGACGTGGGACACCGCGTGACGATCAGCGACTGCGGCGATTCGGCCGTGGTGGTCAAGGCGGTGCACGGCGATGCGAACCTGCGCTGGCAGGTCGTGCACAACCTGGCCGATGTGCTCGAGGAGGCGCGCCTGGCGGGCGTGCACGGGCTGGTGCCCACCTACGACTCCCTGCTCGTGGAGTTCGACTGCACCGACACCGACCACCAGGCCGTCCGACGGGGACTGGCGGACGCCCTCGCCCGGCTGGCCGAGGGCCCGGTCGAGCGGGCGTCGAAGCTGTTCGTCGTTCCCGTGGTCTACGGCGGCGAGCACGGGCCCGACCTGCCGGAGGTCGCCGCGCAACTCGGGCTGACCGAGCAGAAGGTGATCGAGCTGCACTCCGGCACCGCCCTGACCGTCCGGTGCCTCGGCGCGCCTGTCGGCGCACCTATGATGGACGGCCCGCCGTTCCCCGCGCCGGTCGCACGGCTGGCTTCGCCCAGGACGAGCGTCCCACCGGGCTCGGTGGCGGTGGCCGGCAAGCAAGCGGTGATCTGCCCGCTGCGCTCTCCCGGAGGGTGGCCGCTGCTGGGGCGGACTCCGCTGCGGGTGCTCGACCTCGGCTCCGAGCGCCTCACCCCGTACCGGCCGGGAGACCGCTTCCGCTTCGTCCCGATCCGCCCGGAGCAGTGGGACGAGCACGCCGGTGCACCGTTGGCGGCCGTCGATGGCTGACAACCTCGTGATCCACCAGGCGGGCATCTCGACGGTGCAGGATCTCGGCCGGTTCGGGCGCTCCAGGCACGGGCTGCCGGTCAACGGCGCTCTCGACCAGTACTCGGCACGCGTCGCGAACGTGCTGGTGGGCAACGACGAGGGCGCGCCGTTGGTCGAGATCACGATGCTGGACTTCAGCTGCACCCCCGGCACGGATGTGCTCATCGCCGTCACCGGGGCACCCGCCGATGTCACCGTCGACGGGTTCCGGCGACCGCAGTGGGAGCCGGTCGCGGTCGGTCCCGGCCAGACCGTGCGCGTCGCGGGCATCCGGCTCGGCGCGCGGGTCTACCTCGCGCTGCGCGGCTCGCTGGAGGCGCCGTCGCTGCTGGGGAGCTGCGCACCCGACACGATCCTCGGGTTCGGCCGCTCGCTGCGCGACGACGACGAGCTCGCGATCAGCGGCTGCCTCGCGCCGATCGACCACCCGGTCCTGCGCCACCCGGTCTTCCAGCTCGGTGCACCGGTCCCGTTGTTCGGGGAATCTTGGACCATCGACGTCACCGAAGGCCCGGACATCGCGGAGTTCGGTGCTTCGGCGGCGAGGCTGTTCAGCGCCGAGTACACCGTGAGCCCGCAGAGCAACCACATCGGTCTGCGCATGCGCGGCGAGGTGCCGCAGCGGGTGGCCCGCGGCGAGGTGCTCTCGCGCGGCGTCCCGGTCGGAGCCGTCGAAGTGCCCGCGGGCGAGGAACTGCTGGTGCTGCACCGCGGTCGCGGTGTCACGGCCGGCTACCCGGTGCTCGCCGTGGTCACCGCGACCGGTCTCTGCGCTCTCGGCCAGGTCCGGCCCGGCCAGCGCGTCCGGTTCCGCAGACGCGGCATCGGCGAGGCCGTGGCCGCCTGCCGGGCCCGGCGCGACGCCCTGCGCGCTCTGCGAAAACGCGTGTCGAACGTGTTCGACGCGCTCCGGATCCCAACGCTCACCCCGCACGCACCAGCAAGGGAGACACCATGACTGCCGTGGCCCCGAAGGCCGTACCCAACAAGGTCGACTCCCGAACCGCGCGGCGGATCACCCTCGCCGGCTGCATCGGGATCTTCGCCGAGCTCTACGACAACGGCATCTTCGGCTTCATGGCGGGAACGCTGGCCCTGGTGTTCTTCCCGGACTCGCAGAACGCGGTGCTGCTGGTCTTCGTGGGGTATGCGATCTCGTTCTTCTTCCGCCCGCTCGGCGGCATCATCTGCGGCCACCTCGGGGACCGCATCGGCAGGCAGCGGATGCTCGTCTTCGTCATCATGCTGATCAGCGTCGCCACGGCGGTCATCGGCCTGCTGCCGACCTACGCCGCCATCGGGATCGCGGCCCCGTGCCTGCTCATCCTGATGCGGGTGTTGCAGGGCTTCTCGGTCGGCGGTGAGGCGGCCGGGGCGATGACGTTCCTCGCCGAGCACGCGCCGGAGGGCAAACGCGGCCTCTACACCAGCTACGCCCAGATCGCCTCGTTCCTCTCGCTGCTGACCGGAACGCTGATCGCCGCGGCCATGACCAGCGGTCTCGGGCCGGAGCGCATGGAGTCGTTCGGCTGGCGGATCCCGTTCCTGCTGGCCATCCCGCTGGGCATCACCGGCATCTACATCCGCAGGCGCATCACCGACACCCCCAACTTCACCCGCCTGAAGGAAGAGGGGGAGCTGTCGAGGAACCCGCTCAAGGAGGCGTTCACCTCCGCGGAGCACCGCCGGGCGATGTGGTTGGCGCTGTTCATCCCGTTGATGAACGGCTCCGGCTACTACGTGCTGTTCGCCTACATGCCGACGTTCATGACCAAGGAGCTGGAGTTCAGCACCGTCCAGGGTCTGCTCGTCACCGCGGCCAGCCTGGTGGCGATCTCCGTCGCGATCCCCTTCATGGGTGCGCTTTCGGACCGCATCGGCCGCAAGAAGGTCATCGGGGGCGCGGCGGTGGCCATGGCGATCGCGGGAGTTCCCTGCTACGCGCTGATCAGCTCCGGCGACGTGGGACTCGCGGCCCTGGGTGCCTGCGTCATGGCCGTCGTGTTCGCCGGGCACACCGGCGTCATCCACATCCTCCTGGTGGAGCTGTTTCCCACCCGCGTCCGCTACTCCGCCTACGGCCTGGGCTACAACGTCTCTTCCGCCATCTTCGGCGGCACCGCCCCGCTGCTGATGACATTCCTCATCGGACAGACCGGGAACACCTACATGCCCGCTTTCTACGCGGTGATCACCGCCATCGGCACTCTCATCGCGGTTTCCATGGTGTCCGACCGGGCACACCTCCCGCTCCAGGACGCCTAGTCCGACCGGCACTTCGACCACCAACTCGTGAGGAGCTATCCGACATGCCCTTTTCCGACTACAGGACCGCCCTGGTCACCGGTGCCTCGACCGGGATCGGCGCGGTGGTCGTCGAGCGGCTGGCGAAGCAGGGGCTGCAGGTGCACGCCGTGGCCCGCAACGCCGAGCGGCTCGGCGAACTGGCCCGGCGCACCGGCTGCACGCCGCACGCGGTCGACATCACCGACACCGCCGAGCTGACCAGGGTGCTGGCGGGGCTGGAGATCGACGTCCTGGTCAACAACGCCGGCGTGTCCCGGTCGGGCAACATCCTCGACGCCGACGAGTTCGCCGTCGACGAGCAGATCGCGGTCAACATCCAGGCCGTGCTGCACCTGGTGCGCCTGGTCATGCCCGGCATGATCGAACGCGACCTCGGGCACATCGTCAACATCTCCTCGATCGCCGCGGTCTACAACTTCGGCGGCAACACCATCTACCACGCGACGAAGTCGGCCGTGCACACGCTGTCGCGCCAGCTCCGCGTCGACGGGTACGGCCGCCGGGTCCGCGTCACCGAAATCTGCCCGGGGCGCGTGGAAACCGAGATCTTCGGCCGTCTGCTGGGGGACATGGAGGAGGCGCGGCGGCGGTTCTACGACGGTTACGAGTCGCTCAAGCCGGAGGACATCGCCGACGCGATCGACTTCGCGATCGACTCGCCGCGGCACGTGAACATCGGGCACGTGGAAATCCTGCCGACCTTCCAGGTGCCAGGCGGACTCAGCTTCGAGCGGCGCGCCGACTGAGCGCGAGGAGACGACGAACGATGAGCGGAACACCGACAGCCCGGCGGGTGCGGCGGATCAAACCCTCACCGAGCACCGCCGCCGCGCAACGGGTGCGCGAACTCAAGGCCCAGGGGCACGAGATCCTGGACCTCACGGTGGGCGAGCCCGACTTCGACACCCCCGAGCACGTGAAGCTCGCCGCGATCGAGGCGATCCGGCGCGGGGACACCAAGTACACACCGGTCAACGGCACGCCCGAGCTCCGCGCGGCGATCTCGGCCAAGCTCGCCCAGCGCCACGGCACGCACTACCCCGACGAGCAGATCACGGTCGGAGGTGGGGCCAAGCAGGTCATCTTCCTGGCTCTGATGGCCACTGTGGACAGCGGTGACGAAGTCGTCATCCCTGCCCCGTACTGGGTTTCCTACCCGGACATGGTGCTCGCCAACGACGGCACTCCGTCGATCGTGGAGTGCGCCGAGTCGAACGGGTTCAAGCTCACCGCGCGGCAGTTGGCGGACGCGATCACCGAGAGGACGCGCTGGGTGGTCCTCAACGCGCCGGGCAACCCCACCGGCGCCGCGTACGACACCGCGGAACTCCGGTCACTGGCCGACGTCCTGCTGGCCCACCCGCACGTCCGGGTGCTGACCGACGAGATCTACGACGAGATCTGGTACGGAGCGGGCCAGGCGCCCACCCTCGTCGGCGTGGAGCCGCGGCTGCGGGACCGGGTGCTGGTGACCAACGGCGTCTCGAAGACCTACGCGATGACCGGCTGGCGGATCGGCTACGGCGCGGGCGCCGCGGACCTGGTGGCGGCGATCAACAAGCTCCAGTCGCAGATCTCGTCGTGCCCGTCCTCGGTGAGCCAGGCGGCCGCGGTCGCCGCGCTCGGCGGGAAGCAGGACTTCGTCGGCGAGATGGTCGCAACCTACCGGAGCCGCCGGGACGAGGTGCTGCATGCGCTCGGCGGCATCCCGGGGATCTCCTGCACCACCCCCCGAGGGGGCTTCTACCTGTTCGTCAACTGCACCGGGCTGCTCGGCAAACGCACTCCGCAGGGTGGCGTGATCGGCACGGACGAGGATTTCTCGCGGTATCTGCTGGAAACGCAGCAGGTCGCCGTGATCCACGGTGCGGCTTACGGGTCACCGGGCTACTTCCGCATCTCCTTCGCCACGTCGAGCGCCGTGCTCGCCGAGGCGGCAGCACGCATCGGCCGGGCTTGCGCCGAGCTGTCCTGACCACGCCGAGAGCAGACCAGAAGAGGAGCGCCAGAAATGCGCGTCACCACCAAGATCGACCGCCCGAATCCCGAACTGGTGGCTCAGCTGGGCGAGTACTCGTCGGCCACGATCCACGAGGCGCAAGGCAGGCTAGGCGCGCTGAGCTCGACCATCAAACCGGTCGACCGGAACATGTCCTGCTGCGGACCGGCGTTCACGGTGTCCTGCGCGCCGCGCGACAACATCATGCTCCAGGTCGCGATCGCCCACGCGCGCCCCGGCGACGTCATCGTGGTGTCGGCAGGGGAGTACGCCGAGGCGGGGTCTTTCGGCGACGTGCTGGCCAATGCCTGCCAGGCGAAGGGGATCGCCGGGTTGGTCACCGACACCGGTGTCCGCGATACGCAGGAGTTGCGCAGGCTCGGGTTCCCGGTGTTCTCCTACAGCGTGTCGATCAAGGGCACCGTCAAGGAGACGGTCGGCCCGCTGAACGAACCGGTGCTGATCGGTGGCGAGATCGTCCGGCCCGGCGACGTGGTTCGCGGTGACGCGGACGGAATCGTGGTGGTCCGGCGAGAAGACCTCGCCGAGGCGATCCGCAAGTCCCGGGAAAGGGAGGAGGCCGAGGCGGGCTACATCGCGGCCTACCGCTCGGGCAGGAGCGTCATCGAGGTCAGCGGCCTTGCGGCCAAACTCGAAGCGAAGGGCCTGATCCTGGAAGAGTGATCTGCCGCGCGGCGGAAGGCACCGCATCGCAGGGCAACGTACACCGCCGTGGCGCGGCGCTGCACAATCTCGGCATGAACGAGCGTCGCGCCTCCGGCCTTCCCATGAACGTCGTCTTCGTACTCGTCGGCGCGGTGCTCGGCATCGTCCTGGCCATCGGCTGGTGGTGGCTTGACGACGCGCGTGTTCTGGTGCGGCTGCAGGCCCACGCGGCTCCTGCTGGTCTGGTCTACGCGGGCGAATCGGGGCACGGGGTCGTGCTCGCCCGGATCGACAACCACCTCGGCGACGTCCAGGGCTACGAGGTGTGGCTGGGCCGGGCGGTGAACAGCGACACCCCGTACGGGCACGTCGTGGAGGTCCCCGACGGATGGGATGCGCAGAACATGCGCGTCGACTGGCTTCCTGATGGCGTCGGTTTGGTTTTCGCCGACGCCGGCCGGATCTTCGTTCCCGACGACCAGTTCACCGGCGGCCGATGACCGGACTCCGCCCGGCTCCAGGGTCGGTGGCATTCCGGGACGATCAGTTGATCGCAGGCGTGCCTTATGACGCGTCCGCCCATGCACGGAAGTACCCGCGCTCGAGCGGCTTGTGCGCTCAGGTGAGCGCGCCGTATTCCTCGAGCAACGAGTTCAGCCGCGCGACCATGAAGTCGTAGTAGGCGGCCATCTCGCGCAGTCGGCGCCGTTGGAGGGACGGGAGCGTCCGCGCCTCCTGCTGGGCGCGATGGGCCAGGTCGCGGAGTTGCTCCGTCTGCCGGAGCTGGTGGCCGAGGCACGCCGACCACGCGTCCGGGCGCCATTCGTAGACGTAGTGCCGTGTTCCGGGCGGCTTGAACCGCCGGACCACGCCGTTGGTGATCAGCAGGCGGGTCGTCTCCGACACGGACCCGGCGCTGGCCCCGAGCTCGTCCTGCAACTGCTGGACGGTCATGGGCTCCTCGCTGAGCAGCAGCACGCCCGCGATCCGGCCCGCCATCGGGGGCCAGCCCATCGTCGGCCCGATGACGTTGGCGAAGTCGTCGAGCAGCAGTTCGTTGCCGCTGGGACGAGAGCTGGTGTCGGACACGCGAGCTCCTGGTTTCACTTCAAAGTGAGAATTCACCGTTGACTGAGAGTTGCTGGCGGGCTCATAGTACCCGGACAGCGGTGGCCCACTCCTCGGATGTCGCCGGTGAATCCTCCGGAGGTCCTGCATGACGAAGAACGGCTGGGACGTGATCGTGGTCGGTGCCGGGTCCTCAGGTGCGCCGCTGGCGAGCCGGCTGGCCGCGGCGGGCAGGCGGGTTCTGCTGCTCGAGGCGGGCCCGGACTACCGCTCGGCCCGGATGCCGGAGGTGTGGCGCTCGCCGAACCCCGTCCGCGCGCTGACCGACCCGGAGGCGGCCCGGGAGCTGGTGTGGACCGACCTGCTCGCGACCAGGACCGACAAGCAGGAGGCCGCCCTGTACTGGCGGGGCCGCGGCACCGGCGGCAGTTCCTCGATCAACGGGCAGATCGCGATCAGGCCGCCGGTGGAGGACTTCGAGGACTGGGCGCGGTGGGGCTGCGCGGGTTGGTCCCCGGAGGACGTGCTGCCCTACTTCTGCCGCTCCGAGGACGACGAGGAGTTCGGCGACGCCTCCTACCACGGCAGGGGCGGGCCGACCCCGATCCACCGGATTCCGCGGGAGGACTGGGGTTCCGTCGACACCGCGCTGTGCTCCGCGGCGCTTTCGGCAGGCCACGGCTGGGCCGAGGACGTCAACGCGCCGGGTGCGCGCGGGGTCTCCCCGTATCCGGTCAACTCCCGTGGCGGTCGCAGGGTCACGGTCAACGACGGCTACCTCGAGTCCGCGCGAGAGGCCGGGGCGCTGACCATCCGCGGTGGCGCCCTCGTCGATCGGGTCGTGACCAGCGGCGGCCGGGCGACGGGCGTGCGCTACCTCGCCGGTGGGGTCCCGGTCGAGGAACGAGCGGACCTCGTCGTGCTCAGCGCGGGGGCCGTGCACTCGCCTGCCGTGCTGATGCGCTCGGGAATCGGCCCGGCCCGGCACCTGCGACCACTGGGCATCGACGTCGTCGCGGACCTGCCGGTCGGGCATGGCCTGCAGGACCATCCCCTGGTGGGTGTGGCGATCCCGCTCAGCGAGGCGTCGGCCATCCGCACGCCCGACGACCGCCACACCAACGTCTGCGTCCGCTACACCAGTGACCACCCCGATGCCCAGCCGCACGACATGATGTTCGTGTCGCTCAACCAGGACGTGCTGTCGATGGAAAGCGCCGACCTGCGCTTCGGCGCCGGCGCGTTCGGGGTGTGGGTCAACCAGGCGTGGTCGCGCGGATCGGTCACCCTGACCTCGGCCGACCCGCGCGTTCAGCCCGAAGTCCGCTTGGCCATGCTCTCCGACGAACGCGACCGCGCCCGGCTGCGCGCGGGCATCCGGGCGCTGGTCGACATGGCCCGGGGCGATGCCGTCTCTGCCATCTCGGACGGTTCGTTCGAGCGGGTCAACACGGCGCTGCTGTCCGTGCTCGACGACGACGCCGAGCTCGACGACCACCTGCTCGCCACCGCGTCCGACGCGCAGCACGCGACCAGCACCTGCCGCATGGGAGACCCGGACGACCCGGCCACCGTGGTCGACCCGGGATGCCGGGTCCTCGGCGTCGGCGGGCTGCGCGTCGTCGACGCCTCGGTCTTCCCGTCCGTGCCGCGCGCCAACACCAACCTGACCGCGATCATGGCCGGTGAGCTGATGGCGGACCGCCTCGCATGACCGCCATCCCGCCGACGGCTCCCGACACCGTCAAGCGCGACATCGCCTCACGGGTCCGGGCCGCGGAAGCGGAGCTGGTCGGCCTGTCACGTCGCATCCACGCAAACCCGGAGCTGGCCTTCGAGGAGGTGCGGGCCAGCCGCTGGGTCGCCGAAGCGCTGGCCGGCGGCGGCTTCGACGTCGAGCACGGTTGCTACGGCCTGCCCACCGCGGTGCGCGCCATCGCCGGGACCGGGCCGTGTCACGTCGTGGTGTGCGCCGAGTACGACGCGCTCCCGGGGATGGGGCACGCCTGCGGGCACAACATCATCGCCGCCGCGGCCGTCGGCGCGGGGCTCGGTCTCGCCCGCGTGGCCGACGACCTGGGACTCACCGTCACCGTGCTGGGCACGCCCGCCGAAGAGGGTGGTGGCGGGAAGGTCCTGATGCTCGAACGGGGAGCCTTCGACGGGGCTCACGCCGCCATGATGGTGCACCCGGCCGCGCAGGAGGCGGCGGCGTTGCGCGGGTCGGCGGTGTCGGTCTTCGACGTCGAGTACCGGGGCCGGCCGGCCCACGCGGGCGCGCATCCGGAACTTGGAGTCAACGCCGCCGACGCGATGACGATCGCGCAGGTGGCGATCGGCCTGCTGCGCCAGCAGACCCGCGAGGTCGAGCGGATCCACGGCGTCGTCACCGGCGGAGGTCTCGCGGCGAACGTGATCCCGGACTGCAGCACCGGAAACTGGATCGTGCGTTCGGACTCGTCCGAGCACCTGAGCGCGCTCAAGGGCCGGGTGCTCGCCTGCTTCGAGGCCGGGGCGGTGGGGTCCGGGTGCGAGCTGGAGATCCGGCCCAGCTGTCCGGACTACGCCGACCTCGTGCACGACCGCGACATGGTGGCGCTCTACCAGGCCAACGCCACCGCGTTGGGACGCCGGTTCCCCGAGCCGGGCGAGGGGCCGCTCGTCGGAGCGGCCACGGACATGGGCAACGTGTCGCACCGCGTCCCGTCGATCCACCCGATGCTCGGCCTGGACTGCCTGCCCGCCGTCAACCACCAGCCCGAGTTCGCCGCCGCCTGTGCCACGCCGGCAGCCGACCGTGCCGTCCTCGACGGGGCAGTTGCGCTCGCGTGGACCGCCGCCGACGTCGGCAATCTCCACCGCGCCGGCGGTTGACGGCGCTCACCAACCGCGGAACCGGTGCGGCTCCTGGTGAACGGGTCGCCAGCTTGGTGACAATGACCATTGACACAGTTGTGAATGTCATCGATGCTGGTGCGGTCGCTCCGAGCAGTCACCGCTCGACGAGACCAGCCGCCGTCCTCGGAGGAGTACCCATGACGAGCAGCACCGCCCGGGACCACGCCGCCCCGTCGCAGCCCGACCGCCAGGAGGTCGCGGACCGGCTGCTGCGCTCATCGGAGATGCTGTCCTACGACCCGGTCCGGGAAGTGGACTGGGAGACCCCGCTGGACACCTCGTACCACGGCGCGAGTCCCGAGTGGAGCACGCTGTTCGGGACGGCGTACTGGGACGAGATGACGCCGGAGCAGCAGCGCGAGCTGACCCGGCAGGAAGCCGCATCGGTGGCCAGCACCGGCATCTGGTTCGAGATGATCCTGCAGCAGATGGTGCTCCGGGACTTCTACGCCAAGGACCCGACCGATCCCGCGTTCCAGTGGGCGCTGACCGAGATCGCCGACGAGTGCAGGCACTCCATCATGTTCGCCAGGGGCGCCGAGAAGCTGCGGGCGCCCGCGTACCGGCCGAGGCGGCTGGTGGTCGAGCTCGGCCGGGTGTTCAAGACCGTCGCATTCGGGGAGGCCGCCTACGCCGCGATCCTGGTCGCCGAGGAGGTCCTCGACGTCATGCAGCGGGACTGGATGCGCGACGAACGGGTCGTCCCGTTCGTGCGGACCGTGAACAACATCCACGTCGTCGAGGAGTCGCGGCACATGAAGTTCGCCCGCGAGGAGACCAGGGCCAGGCTGGAGGGGGCGAGCTGGCTGCGGCGGCAGATCAACGCCGTCGTGGTCGCGGGCGCTTCGTACTTCATCGTGACCAGCATGGTGAGCAGGAAGGTGTACGAGAACGCCGGTCTCGAGCCCGAGCGCGCCATCCGCGAGGCCAGGCACAACGAGCACCACAAGTCGATGCTGCGATCCAGCTGCTCGGGACTGATGGAGTTCCTCGGCTCGGCGGGCCTGCTGACCAGGGCGTCGCTGTGGTTCTACAAGCGCGCGAACCTCATCTGAGCCGATGGCGTACGCGATCACCCAGACCTGCTGCAACGACGCGTCCTGCGTGAAGGTCTGCCCCGTCAACTGCATCCACCCCACGCCCGACGAGCCGGACTTCGGCGCCGCCGAGATGCTCCACATCGATCCGGCCACCTGCATCGACTGCGGTGCCTGCGCGGACGCCTGCCCGGTCGAGGCGATCTTCCCGGTGGAGGACCTGACCGGGCCGCTCAAGCCCTACGCCGAGGTCAACGCGGCCTACTACGCGGCGAGGACTCCCTCGCCGAAGGCGGCGGACGTGGCCCCGAACTTCCACAGCTGGGGGCCGCCGCGCTTCACCCGCACCATTCCCGGCGACTTCCCACAGCTGGACGTCGCGGTCGTCGGCACCGGCCCGGCGGGCATGTACGCCGTGGAGGACCTGCTGCTGCACACCAACGCGCGGGTCACTCTGATCGACCGGCTGCCCGTCGCGGGCGGGCTCGTGCGGTACGGCGTGGCGCCCGACCACCCGTCGACCAAGAAGATCGGCGAGACCTTCACCCGTTTCCACACCCACCCCCGGCTGCGGATGCGACTGGGCGTCGAGGTCGGCAAGGACGTCACCGCCGGCGAGCTGGCCGCGCGGCACGATGCCGTGATCTACGCGGTCGGCGCCTCCTCCGCGCGACGGCTCGGCGTTCCGGGGGAGGATCTGCCCGGCAGCATCGCCGCCACCACCCTCGTGGCCTGGTACAACGGGCACCCGGACGTCTCCGCCGACGCGGTCGGCCTCTCGGCAGGCAGAGCGGTCGTGGTCGGCAACGGCAACGTCGCCCTCGACATCGCCAGAATCCTCACCGCGGAGCCGGACGCGCTGGAGAGCACGACGATCTCCCGCGCCGCGTTGGCGCGGCTGCGTTCGAGCGAGGTGCGCGAGGTCGTGCTCCTGGCACGCTGCGGTCCGCGGGAATCCGCCTGCACGATGCCGGAACTGCTCGCCCTCACCCAGGGCGAAGACATCGAACTCGTCGTGGACACCCACGATCCGCGTATCGCGGAGGCCATCGACGGCGCACCCGCGGGCAGCAAGGCGAGCTTGCTGCGGGGTGCCACCCGGGAGGCCGTCGACTGGTCCGCTCCGCCGCCGCGGGGACAGCGCCGCATCGTGTTCCGCTTCCATTCCGCGCCGCGGGAGTTCCTGGGCGACGAACAGGTTCGCGGGCTCCGCGTCTCGGGGCGGAACGACGACGTGGAGATCAGCTCCGGCCTGGTCGTGCGCGCGATCGGCTACCGGGGAACCGAGCTGCCCGGGCTGCCTTTCGACCAGGGCAGCGGCACCATCCCGCACACCGGCGGCCGCGTGGACGGCCAGCCGGGCACCTACGTCGTCGGATGGATCAAACGCGGCCCCTCGGGCGGCATCGGCGCCAACAGGACGTGCGCGCAGGAAACGGTCGGCGCACTGCTCGACGACGCCATCGCCGGCCGGCTCCCGGCGGCGCGCCGACGGGTTTCCGCGAGCCCGGCCACGTCGTTGGCCCGACGCCTTCGCGGCCACTCCTGACCCTCGACCTCGCCGAGACCCGCGCTTGAGTGGCAAACGGTGCTTGCGCTCGCCGTCAACCCGTATTTGGCACCTTGTCGCCAATGTTGATCAATGCCTCCTGGCGGAACCTACGATCGTGTCAACCCCGATCCCGGGGCGTGACGACAACGTGATTGGAGGCCGTTATGGAAGATCTCTCCAACGCTGTTGGTGAACTGCTCGCAGGTGTCGATTCTCCGGTGGGGCAGGCGCCGGGGCTCACCCAGCGGCTCGAGGACCGGAGCACGACGCCGGCGGACGCCAGCTTCACCGACTACCCGATCTGCTGCACCTGACCGACCTGTCCGGTGGATGGCCGCCGTCGTGCGGCCATCCACCGCACCAACTCGGGTGGAGGCACCGATGATCGGCGAGGACGCACTCACGCTCGGCGAGGACGCACTCACGCTCGGCGAGTACCTGGATCTTCCGCCCGGGGGTCCGGCCCGGCCCGAGGTCCTGAAGAGGTTCGACGCGGCGATGGCCTTCTGGCACGCCGATGACGGGCTCACCGCGGCGGTGCCCGCTTCGCTCGACGGCCGGTCAGGGGCCGAGTTGCGTCGTCTCGTGGGAGAGCGGCGCATCGGCCCAGGACATCCGCTCGCCGAGGTGCTCGGCGAGCTCGACGACGTGCTGCGGGCATGGAAGCGGACCGCCGAACACGATGCTGAGGACTGGGAAAGCGCGGTCCACGACGTCATCGCCCCGCTCGTCGAAGCCGCGCGCGAGCACGCCTTGCGGGAGGTCGCCCGGCATCCGGGAGTCCGGTCCGCCGACATGGCGCGCGTTGCCTGCCGGGAATGGCTCCGCAGGCCACCGCCATCCCTGCTGCAGACGGTGGTCGGCGCGTTCGTCGTGGACATGCGGGCCGCGCAGCGGCTCGCCGGTGAGGCGCCGTCCGAGCTGAACTGGTTCGCGCATCATCTGGCCGCTGTATGCGCGGATTCGGGCAGCCGCTTGGCTTTCTTCGCCCGCTACCCGCTGCTGACCCGGTTCCTGCGCGTCCGGCTGCGCAACTGGGCGGCCGCGGCGGTTGAGTTCGCGCTCCGCCTGGACCGCGACCACGACGCGCTCGCCGGGCTGCTGGGCGCTGACCGGCTCACGGTCACGTGGGTGGAGACCGGGCTCGGCGACGCGCACAACGGCGGCCGCGGGGTCGCCCGAGTGGTCTTCGAGGAAGGGGCCGTCGCCTACAAACCACGGTCGTTGCGCGCGATGCGGGTGCTGCGCGACCTGCTGTGCGTGCTCGAAGAGCGATACGGCGTGTCCGCCGAGGTGTTCCTGCCCGAGGTGATCGACCAGGGGGAATACGGCTGGACCGAGTGGATCGACCCCAAGCCCTGCCGCACCGCGGATGACGTCGCCGACCACTACCGGCGGCTGGGCGAGCTGCAAGCGGTGGTGTGGCTGCTCGGTGCCACAGACCTGCACTCGGCGAACATCGTGGCCTCGGGCGGCAGGCCCTTCCTGGTCGACTGCGAGACGCTGCTCTCACCCGTGAACGGGGCAACCGGGCGGACGCGCCCGGAAATCCTTCGCGAGTCACCGATGTCGACGGGTGTGCTGCCCGTCGACGCGACGCTCGACGTCGACCACGTGCGCGACATCTCGGCCTTCGGCGGCGGAGCCGGAGGAGCCGAGTGGCGGGCGCCCGGCTGGGCGTTCCCCGGCACCGGTGACATGCGCGCGACCACCCGCGTCGTGCGACTTCCCGCCGCGGCGAGCCTTCCCAGACGGGACGACGGCGTGGATGTCGACCCGTACGAACACGACCGGCAGTTCCTCTCGGGCATGGCCGGGACCTCCGCCGCGCTCGCCCGGATCGCCGGTGACCTCGCGGCCGACCCGGCGGTCGAATCGCTGCTCTCGGGGACACCGGTACGGGTCCTGTTGCGTCCCACCGCCGAGTACGTCCAGGTCATCCAGGCGTTGCGGCATCCGGCGGTCCTGCACAACGCCTTCCTCGCCGAGGGCGCTTTCGAATGCCTGCTCCAGGAACCGGTGCACGCCGATGCGGTGCACCAGCGCACCGTCTACGCCGCTGAGCGGGCGGCTCTGCTCCGCGGCGACATCCCGTACTTCGAGGTCCACGCGGACCGGCGCGACCTGATCGGATGCGACGGCAGCGTGATCGAGGACTTCTACGCGGCCTCCCCCATCGACCACTTCCGCGAGCGGGCAAGCCGGCTCGCGGTCGGAGACGAAGCGCTGGGATGGGCGGCAGAGGCCGCCGTGTACTGCGGGAAGCTCAACGCGCACGGCCGGCGCGCGCACTCGGCGGGGAAGGTGGAGCACCATGCCCGCCGCGACGACGCACCGGGCGGTGAGTCGCACCTGGTGGCGGGGGCCACGGCGCTCGCGGAGTGGATCGCGCGGATGAGCTGCGACGGGCATTCGTGGCTGAGCGTGACCCTGGACGAGAACGAGCGGTGGAAGGTCCTTCCGGCCGGGGGTTCGCTGTATCTCGGCACCGCGGGCGTCCTGCTCTTCCTCGACACGCTCTGCCGGGAGACCGGTGGCACCTCCGAAGTCGTGCGGGTGCGGGAGAAGCTGTGGGAGAGCTGGATCGGCAGTGATCCCGCCGAACTGCACGAGGGCAACCGAGGTGCCTTGATCGGACTCGCAGGCGACCTGCACGTCACGCGGCTGTTCGGCCACCACAGCGGTGACCAGCGGCTTCGCACCCGGGCCGAGGCCGTGCTCGACCAGCTCGGAGACGAGGTCGAAGGGCTGGACCTGCTGACCGGAGCAGCCGGGATCGTGCTGGTGCTCTCCCGCGTCGCCGCTGACCAGGGAAACCCGCTCCGGCACCGCGCTGCGGCTACGGCCGCACGGCACGTTCAGCGGCTGCTGCGAGATGTGCGCGGCGACTCGGACGGATGCGTGTGGGACCTCGACGGCGAGAAGCGTTCGACGACGGGGTTCGCCCACGGCACGTCGGGAATCGCCTATGCGTTGCACGAGTTCGCCGATGTCGCGCACGACCTCGGGTGCTGGCCGGAGTTGGTGGACCGATGCCGTGCCGTGTTCGATCGTGCCTGCGAGTGGGAGCGTGCCTGCGGTCCGGCGGCCGTGAAGTGGCCGACGTGGTGCAACGGTGCCGCGGGACTGGCCCTGGCTCGCGCCGCGGTGCTGCGCAAGAACGAGCGCGCGAATCTCGTCCGGGACCTGGAAGAGGCGGTGGGGTCCTGCCTGAGCGCCGAGCTCGGCCGCCGCTACACCCTCTGCCACGGTGATCTCGGCGTGGCGGAGGCACTGCTGCAAGGCGCACGGGTGACCGGTCGCCAGGACTGGCGGGACGCGGCGATGCGCATCGGTGCCGATGCGGCGACCTGGGCGAGGAACTCCGATGGCCGGATTGCCGAAACGGACGCGGGAGACGTGCTCTCTCCCGGGCTGCTGGGCGGTGCCGCGGGTGTCGGGTACGAGCTGTTGCGGCTCGCCCGCCCCGAACGGGTTCCCTCGATCCTCACGCTGGAGCGCACTGCCTGAACGTCGGCAGGTGTCCGGGAGTCCGCCGACCAGCACCAGCCGGGGAATCGCCCGCCCGCCGGATGTGGTCGGCGGCCCGCTGCGCCGGACGCGCTCTTCAGGAGCGATTTGAGGAGACCGCGAGCGACGCAGGTGAACACCTCGCCCTGCGATCAGGTCCCCATTTCCCGAGCACGGGAGCGCAGAAATGGCACAGCTGGTCAGCATGCCGTTGGAGGACGGCGGCGAGATCCTCGTCGAGTCGGCCGATGGCCACGGTGCCATCCCGGTCGGCGCGGGCGGCAGGGTCGTGCAGGCGTCGGAGACGGTGCAGAAGGCCATGGGCAGCATCCGCTCGGCGGCCGAGGCCGTGCTCGGCGAGCTGCGGGCGATGGAGCAGCCGCCGTCGAAGGTCAACGTGCAGTTCGGCATCAAGGTCACCGGTGAGGCGAGCCTGGCGGTGGCGAAGTCCGCGGGCGAGGCGAACTTCAACGTCACCCTGGAGTGGAACGGGGTCGTCGAGGACTCATGACGACGAGATCCCGGACGTTGGCGCGGGCGCGGTGCTGGTGCTCGACCAGTTCGAGGAGACCGTGATCGCGGACCCGGCTGCGGCGCCGATCCCGCTCGATCCCGAGATGTGGCTCCGCGACCGTGCCGGTTCGCCGATCGCGAGTTCACCGAGCAGGAGAAGCAGATGTTCCCGGACGCCGACCACAAGCGCCCGTGCGCCGGATGAGCAGTGCTGCGCGCTCCGGCGGCCTCATCGCTCGGACCACCCGTCAGTCGGCTGCCGCGAGAGGGGTGTGGTCCAGTGCGGATCGCAGCTGCGGTAGGGAGTCGTACACGGCGACGGCGCCGGCGTCGAACAGTTCGGCTTCGGCCCATCCGCCGGTGCGAACGCCCAGGGTGGGGATGCCGAGGCGGCGCGCGGCGTAGCAGTCCCACGCCGAGTCGCCGACGAAGACCGCGTTGCGGCCGTCGACGGCTTGCATGGCGGCGTCTATGAGGTCGGGCGCGGGTTTCGTCCGCTGGACTTCCGCGGAGGTCACCCAGTCGTCGGTGATGGTGCTGCCGCCGAGGAGGTCGAGGAAGTGTTCTGCGTGGGCGCGTTCGGCCGAGGTTGCCAGCGCCAGCCGGAAGCCCCGGCGCCGGATCTCCTCGAGCAGGTCTCGTGCCCCTTCGAGGGGTCGGACCTCGTCGACCAGCTGGTCGAACTCATCCCCGTGCGCCTTGCGGAGGTCGTCGCCGTGTTCGCGTTCGGCCCGCGCCCCGGCGACGTGCTGCACGAACTGGTCGCCGCCCATGCCGATGGCCCGGTGCAGGCGCCACACGGGCATGGTCAGGTCGAACCGGCGGAAGGCGCGGAACCAGGCCAGCGCGTGCTGGTAGTTCGAGTCCACCAGCGTCCCGTCGATGTCGAACACCGCCGTGTCAGGCACGAAAAGACCCACCTCCGATGCGCGTTCCTCGGGGCGTACCCGGTGTGGTCGCGGGTGAAACGGCCTGCGCGGGTACGTGGTGCGAGTCTTCCGGGTCGCCATGGCAGCGCGAAGACTCACAGGCGGCACCGGCGTGTACTCGCCGGTAGCGGGTACCCGGGGATGGAAGGGCACGAGCACTACTGTTTGCAGGTAGCCGATGGAGAGTTCCACGCTGGCCGCCGAAGTCCCGTGGCGAACCGTTCTGCACCAGGCGGCGGGCCCCGTGTCGATCGTCGATCTGCAGGGCCGTCTGGTCTACGTCAACCCGGCTCTGTGCCGCCTGCTCGGCTACGACGCCGAGCACCTGCTGCGCCGCGCTCCGCGCGATGTCACCCACCCGGGCGACCCGATGCTGGACCGGCAGGCGATCGAGCGCATGCTGGCCGGATCCCAGCGGTCCGCGGAGGTGGAGAAGCGCCTCGTGCGTGCCGACGGCACGGTCATCTGGGTGCTGGTGACCAGCTCCCTCATCCGGCACCGCGACGGCCGCCCCGTGTTCCTGCTGTGCCAGATCCAGGAGATCACCGCGCGCAAGGAGTCCGAGCTGCTCTGGCGGCGCACCCTCGCCCACGCCCCGATCGGCATGGCGCTGCTGGACATGCGGACGCACTTCGTGGAGGTCAACGGCAGGTTCTGCGAGATGGTCGGCTATCCCCGCGAGGAGCTGGTGGGACGACGCGTGATCGACCTGATCTACCACGGTTACCGGAGGCAGGTGGAGGAGCTGAACGCCGAGCTCCGGGAGGGCCGCGCCGACACCGGCAGCGTGGACGTCTGCCTGCGCCACCACGACGGGCACCCGTTCTGGATGCTGGCCCGCGTCAGCGTGGTGCGCGGGGTCCAGGAGCGGCCGGTCTACATGGTCGGGCAGTACGAGGCGCTTGGAGACGACGGGCGGGTGAGCGAGGAACGCCTGGCCGAGCTGACGCGCATGGCGTTGCACGACCCGCTGACCGGCCTGGCCAACCGCGCCCTGCTCATCGACCGGTTCCAGCACGAGCTCGCCGAGCTCGGCGAACGGGGAGGCGTGCTCTCGGTGTTCCTGGTCGACCTCGACCGGTTCAAGGAGATCAACGACGGCTACGGGCACCAGGCCGGTGACCAGGTCCTGCAGGCCGCGGCGCGCGAGCTGCAGGGCAGCGTGCGCCCCAGCGACACCGTGGCCCGCACCGGGGGTGACGAGTTCGTCGTGCTCGCCAGCGTCGCCGACGACAGCGAGGCCGAGGCGCTGCACGCCCGGATCACCGACCGGCTGAACCGGACCGCCACCGCTGGTGGTCATCGCATCGACCTGGCCGCCAGCGTGGGACTGGCGACCACCCGCAGCGCCTCGGCCGCCTCCCGCGACCTGCTGGCAGGCGCCGACCGCGACATGTACGCGCGCAAGCAGCGCTCCGGGTAGAGCAGCGGCTTCCGGCCGGGCGCCGACTTCCGCGCCTCAGGTGGGTACGTCGGTGACCTTGGAGGGGTGGGTGGCCAGCGGCGTGACCTTGATCGTCATGTGCGGGAACAGCGGCAGGGCCGAGAGCAGCTCGTGCAGCTCGTCGGTCGACTCGACGTCGAAGACCGAGATGTTGGAGTACTCACCCGCGATGCGCCACAGGTGCGGCCACTTCCCGGCGCGCTGCAACCGCTGGCTGTAGGCCTTCTCGCGGGCCACGGTGTCGGCGCGGATGTCGGGGTCGAGGTCGTGGGGGAGGTGCACATCCATCCGGACGTGGAACAGCATGGGTGAGTCTCCAATCAGGGGACCGAGTTCGTCAGTTCCGCACCGGGTCGAGCACGAAGTCGTAGGACACGGTTTCGCTGCGGCCGTCGTCCGCGGGCTTCGGCGCGAGCACCAGTTCCGGCTTGACCGCGGAGGCGATGTCGTCGTCGTTGTGCTGGTCTCCCAGGAAGTACAGCTGCGCGGTGAGCTGCTCGTGCCCCGGCGCGGACACCTTGACGTGCAGGTGCGCCGGGCGCCATGCGTGCCAGCCCGCGGCGGCGATCAGCTTGCCGCACGCGCCGTCGGTCGGGATCTGGTAGGGCGCGGGCCGGACGGTGGTGATCTGGAAGGAGCCGTCGGAGTCCGCCGAGAACGTGCCGCGCAGGTTCCACTCCGGGATGCCTGGGGCGAACTGCGAGTACAGGCCGTGGGCGTCGGCGTGCCACAGCTCGATCGACGCCTGCCCGAGGGCGCTGCCGTCGGTCGAGGTGACACGGCCGCTCCAGACCAGCGGCGTGCCGGGTTCGCCGTCGCGCATCGGCACCGCGCCGCGCGCGCCCCGCTCCGGTGCGCCGGGCACGTAGTAGGGGCCCTCGATGGTGCCCTTGTTGCCCTCCCGGTGCTCGGTGGCGACCTCCTCGACGACGTGCTCGACCCACACGTCCAGGAACAGCGGCCACTCGCCGTCCTCACCGACGCTGATCAGCCACGCCTTCAGTGCGTTGAACTCGTCGTAGGTGACCTTGTGCTCGCGGATGGTCGTGTGGACCGCCTCCAGCACCTCGCGGGCCAGCAGGTCCACGCGCTCGGACGGCGTGGCGGCGGCGCCCGAGGTCTTGTCGGACTTGAACCGCTCGGTGGCGTTTGCGCCGGAGGCGGCCGCGGTGGGTGCGTCGTGGGTGGTGGACATGGGGTCCTCCTCGGTTCCTTTTTCGTGCGGGTCAGGTGTCCTGGCGGTAGTGCCGGAGCTTCGCGGGGTCGATCTCGACCCCGAGGCCGGCGCCCGGGCGGATGGCCAGCTCGCCGTTGCGGATGTCCAGTGGTTCGGTGAGCAGGTCGTCGCTCATGTCGAGGAAGTTGGACAGCTCGCCCGCGCGGCGGGACGTGAGCCGGTAGGCCGCCCCGAACGCGACCGTGCAGACCGATCCCAGCTGGCCGTCGATCTGGTTGCCCATCACGACTTCCAGGCCCAGGCCCTCGGCGAGGTGGTGCACGCGCTGCGAGTGCGTGAAGCCGGTGCGCGCGGTCTTGACGCTGACCGCGGTCGCCGAGCCGGCCAGCACCTCCCGCGTCACGTCGGCCGGGGTGACGGCGGACTCGTCGGCGATGAACGGCACGTCGAGCTGGGACACCAGCCAGCGCCGTCCCAGCACGTCGTCCGCCGGGCACAGCTCCTCGGCGAAGAGCAGGCCGAGGTCGGCCATCTCCTTCATCGCCACCGCCGACTCCGAGGCGGTCCAGCCGCGGTTGCCGTCGACGTAGAGCTCGACGTCGTCGCCGAGCCCGTCGCGCAGGGCCCGCACCACCGCGGTGTCCAGGGCGACCGGGCGGCGTCCGACCTTCACCTTGAACGTGGTGATGCCGTGCCGGGCGCGCATCCGCTCCGCCTCGGCCACCATGGCGGCGGGCTCGTCGAAGCCGAGCATGTGCGAGACGCGCATCCGGTCGGTGTAGCCGCCGAGAAGTTCGGTGACCTGCACGTCCAGGGTGCGGCCCAGCGCGTCCCACACGGCCATGTCGATCGCGGCCTTGGCCGCCGGGTTGCCCACGGTGCGGCCCAGCCGGGCCGCGGCGGTCTCGCGTTCGAGCAGGCTCAGGCCCACGACCTGGGGCGCGAAGATCTTCTCGATCACCGCGACCACCCCGGCCTGGGTCTCGCCGTAGGTGAACGGCCGGGGCGGCGCCTCGGCCACCCCCACGATCCCGTCGTCGGTGTGCACCCGGACGAGCACGTGCTCGGCGGCGTGCACCTCGCCCGAGGCGAACCGGAGCGGCTTGCGGTAGGGGATGGCGAAGGGGATCGCCTCGATACTGGTGATCTTCAACGTCAGACCTCGCTGGGGTGCGGTTCGGCGGGCAGGGCGGTCTCGAGGACTTCGAGGACCGACCGCAGGAGTGCGGAGTCGTCGTCGCGCCGCCAGGCGAGTGCGAGCTCGACGCTGCCGGCGTCGGCCAGGTCGCGGAACACGACACCGGCCAGCGGCAGCGCGCGGGCCGACGCGGGCAGGACCGCGACGCCGAGGCCGCCTGCGACGAGCGCGAGCAGCACGGCGGTGCCCGCCGCCTCGTGCTCGCGGTGCGGGCTGAAGCCCGCCGCCTGGCAGCTGCGCAGCACCGCGTCGTTGACCACCGAGTCCTTGCCCGCGTAGACGATGAAGTCCTCGGCTCTGAGGTCGGCCACCGACAGCTCCGGTTCGACCGCGAGCCGGTGGTCGGCGGGCACGGCCAGGATCAGCGGTTCCACCTCGATCGTGTGCAGCTCGATGCCGTCGCCCCGGGACGGCGGGCGCAGCACGCCGAGGTCGAGGTCGCCGTCGCGCAACCCGTCGCACTGGGCCGGGGTGAGCAGGTCCGGGTGGATCTCCAGCGCGACGCCGGGCAGCTCACGCCTGACCACGCGGGCGATCCGGGGCAGCTGGGAGAACGCCGCGGTACCGGTGAAGCCGACCCGGAGCAGGCCGCCACGGCCGTCGGCGATGCGGCGCACGCCCCGCACGCTGTCGTCGACCGCGCCCAGCACCCGCCGCGCCTCGCCGAGGAGGAACTCGCCTGCCGGCGTGAGCCGCACCTGGCGCGTGGTGCGGGTGAACAGGGGTGCGCCGAGCTCGGCCTCCAACTGCCGGATGGCGTGCGAGAGGGCGGGTTGCGCCACGTGCAGCCGCTCGGCGGCCCGGCCGAAGTGGCAGGTCTCGGCCACCGCGGTGAAGTAGCGCAGGTGTCGCAGTTCCATCGTCGGACCTCCCTCCAGCTCCACGCCGACGTGCCGGTGCCCTCGCTGAATGCACGGTAGGCACCGGAATTGAGTCAGGACAAGGAGCTGTTTTCGCGTGATTGATAAATGACATCGATTAATTACACCCTGGGTCAGGACTAGGCATTCGCCTGGTGTGACCGCCGCCACCTGCTGCCATGGTCTGCGGTCATGCCGGGCGGCCACGTGCCGCCGCCAGGCCGATCAGAGCCGATCGAGGCCGTTGGAGGACCCATGACCGAGACGCTGGACCATCTCCGGGCCGTCCTCGCCGACGCCGTGGTCGATGACCGCGACGCAGGCGTGCACCGGGCGAACCGCCGGATCTTCACCGACGAGGAGATCTTCGAGCTGGAGATGAAGCACATCTTCGAGGGCAACTGGATCTACCTCGCGCACGAGAGCCAGATCCCGAATCCGGGTGACTACTTCACGACCTACATGGGACGTCAGCCGGTGGTCGTCACCCGGGACCGCGACGGCGAGCTGCACTGCCTGATCAACGCCTGCGCGCACCGCGGCGCGATGGTCTGCCGCCGCAAGACCGACAACCGGCTGACCCTCACGTGCCCGTTCCACGGCTGGACGTTCCGCAACGACGGCAAGCTGCTCAAGGTCAAGGACCCCGACGGCGCCGGGTATCCGGACTCGTTCGACACCGCCGGCTCGCACGACATGACCAGGGTCGCCCGGTTCGACGGCTACCGCGGTTTCCTGTTCGCCAGCCTGAACCCGGACGTGCCGAGCCTGGGCGAGCACCTCGGCGACACCACCAAGGTCATCGACATGCTCGTCGACCAGTCCCCGGAGGGCCTGGAGGTGGTGCGCGGCGCATCGACCTACACCTACGACGGGAACTGGAAGGTGCAGGCCGAGAACGGTGCCGACGGCTACCACGTCACCGCCACGCACTGGAACTACGCGGCCACCACCGCGCGACGCGGCACGGGCGAGTCCAAGAACGACACCAAGGCCCTCGACGCGGGCGGCTGGGGCAAGTCCGGCGGCGGCTACTGGTCGTTCCCCCGCGGGCACCTGTGCCTGTGGACGTGGGCGGCGAACCCGCAGGACCGTCCACTGTGGAACCAGATGGACGAGCTCAGGCGCGAGTTCGGCGAGGCCAAGGGCGAGTTCATGGTGAAGGGCTCCCGCAACCTCTGCCTGTACCCCAACGTGTACCTGATGGACCAGTTCAGCACGCAGATCCGGCACTTCCGCCCGATCGCGCCGGACAAGACCGAGGTGACCATCTACTGCATCGCCCCGAAGGGCGAGAGCGCGGCGGCGCGGGCGCACCGGATCCGGCAGTACGAGGACTTCTTCAACGCCTCGGGCATGGCCACCCCGGACGACCTCGAGGAGTTCCGCTCCTGTCAGCTCACCTTCCGCGCGGGCGCAGCACCCTGGAACGACATGAGCCGCGGTGCGCGGCACTGGCTGAGCGGGCCGGACGAGGTGGCCGAGTCGCTCGGCATGCACGACGTGCTCTCGGCCGGGCAGAAGAACGAGGACGAGGGCCTCTACCCGGTGCAGCACGGCTACTGGCTGCAGACCATGCGAGAGGCGGTCGACCGGGAGGAGCGCCGGTCCGGCCAGGACGCCGAAGCCCTCGTCCCCGACAACGCGTGAGGAGTACCGCGATGACCGCCACCGCCGACGCCGCGACCAGCAGCATCACCCAGAACGACATCGAGCAGTTCCTCTACCGCGAGGCCCGCTACCTCGACGACCGCGAGTTCGAGAAGTGGCTCGACTGCTACGCCGACGACGTCGTCTACTGGATGCCGTCCTGGGGCGACGACGACCTGCTGACCGAGAACCCGCAGACCGACATCTCGTTGGTCTACTACCCCAACAAGGGCGGCCTGGAGGACCGGGTCTTCCGCATCCGCACCGAGCGCTCCAGCGCCACGTCCATCCCCGAACCGCGAACCAGCCACAACATCAGCAACGTCGAGGTCATCGAACGCCGGGGCGACCTGGTGGACGTGCGGTTCAACTGGCACACCATGTACTTCCGGTACAAGACCGTAGACCCCTACTACGGAACCTCGTTCTACACGATCGACTTCTCCGGCGAGGCGCCGCTGATCCGCCGCAAGACCGTGGTGCTGAAGAACGACTACATCCACCACGTCGTCGACGTCTACCACTTCTGAGAGGCGGTCTTGAACTCGGATCGCGCAGCGGTTCCGGTGGCGGAACCTTGGCTGCGGGGGTGGGCCAAGCGGTTACGCCGCTTCGAAGATCGAAATCAGGCACTGAGCCGGCGGGGAGTGTTTCCATGAGCCACCAGATCGCGATGTCCTTCGAGGACGGTGTCACGCGCTTCATCACCTGCGCCGAGGACCAGACGGTCGCCGACGCCTCCTACCGGCAGCGCATCAACATCCCGCTGGACTGCCGCGACGGCGCGTGCGGTACCTGCAAGGCGTTCTGCGAGTCCGGCAGCTACGACGGCGGGACCTACATCGACGACGCGCTGACCGCCGGCGAGGCAGCCGCCGGGTACGTGCTGCCGTGCAGCATGAGGCCGAAGTCCGACCTGGTGCTGAGGATCGCGAGCACCTCGGAGGTCGCCAAGACCCGGGCGGCCACCTACGGCGCCAGGTTGACGGGGCTGGAGCGGCTGTCGCCGACGACCGTGGCGCTGGCGGTGGAGACGCCGGAGCGGGAGGAGCTGGCGTTCCTGCCCGGCCAGTACGTCAACATCGCCGTGCCCGGTACCGGAGAGACCCGCTCCTACTCCTTCAGCAACGCCCCGGACGACAAGGAACTGACCTTCCTGGTGAAGCTCACGCCCGGTGGCGTGATGTCGCGGTATCTGACCGAGCGGGCCGCGGTCGGGGACGAGCTCGCATTCACCGGCCCGAACGGCAGCTTCTTCCTGCGGGAGACCGAGCGTCCGGTGCTGCTGCTGGCCGGTGGCACCGGGCTGGCCCCGGTCCTGTCGATCCTGCGCACCATGCGGGCCACCGGTTCCACCCGCCCGGCTCATCTGGTCTACGGGGTGACGACCGACGACGACCTCGTGGAGATGGACACCCTCGCCGAGCTGGCCGACCAGGTGCCGGGGCTGACGTGGGACTACTGCGTCGCCGACCCGGGCAGCTCGGCACCCAACAAGGGGTACGTGACCGGACTGATCCGCGACGAGCACCTGCACGGCGGCGACGTGGCCGTGTACCTGTGCGGCCCACCGGCCATGGTGGAGGCGGTGCGCGAGCACTTCGCGGAGCGCGGTGTCGAACCGACGGGCTTCTACTTCGAGAAGTTCGCGCTCTCCAGCGCTCCGGCCGCGCCCGAGCCCGTCGCCGCGGAGACATCCGCCGCGCCCGAACCGGAAGCCGTGCCGGAAACCCAGCCTGTTCAGGCGAAGGAGGCCACTCCGGTGGCCGCGGCCGCTGCGGAATGCGGTGCCCCGGAGGTCGAGGCGTCGCAGGTCGACATGCGGGAGCCCGTCGGTGTCGGGGCCGCGGAGGGGCGTGCGCTGGCGGGGCAAAAGGTCTTCCCGCCCGCGCACATGCGACCGTCCGGCCCTGGCGGCGGTCGGCCGCAGGCCGACGAGGACGCCACGATGCGCGCCGTGGCAGGCCAGGCCATCTGGCCGGGTGAGAGTGCAGGTGTACGCGCGCCGGACGCCGGGGAACCGCTGCGACCGGCGGGCGCCGCGCGGGCGGTCGCGGGACAGGAGATGCTGCCCGCGCGCGACG
Organism: Saccharopolyspora erythraea; assembly: GCF_018141105.1. NCBI lineage: Bacteria > Bacillati > Actinomycetota > Actinomycetes > Pseudonocardiales > Pseudonocardiaceae > Saccharopolyspora > Saccharopolyspora erythraea. The sequence continues at coordinate 3,735,601 of NZ_CP054839.1, forward strand.
ACATCGCGCCGCTGTCGGCACCGCGGGCGACGCCCGGCGGCTACGAGATCGGCGAGGAGCACCCGTCCGTGCACGAGTCCGACGCGGTCTTCGAAGCGAGGCAGGCGCTCGAGCTGGGCGCCCTGGAGATCACCATCGGCAGGCTCACCTCCCAGCAGCTCGCGGGCTACCGGCTGCTGGCGGAGGCGACCGAGCCCTACGTGCAAGGCGACCGGTTCGTCGACGCCGCGGCGTTCACCGAGGCCAACGCCGCGTTCCACGACTACCTGTTCACCCTCACCGGCAACGAGCACCTGCTGCAGGCGTACCAGGCGCTCGGGGTGAAGGGGCACATGGCCGAGACCCTGCGCGGGGCGAGCTGGTGCCACCCGCGGTGCACGCAGGACCACCTGGACATCGTCACCGCGTTCGAGGAGGGCGACCGGCAGACCGCGCGCCGCCTCGTCGCCGAGCACGCCGAGCGCTCCAAGATCACCACCCGCCGGGCGATGGACGACGCCAAGCAGGCGCGGCGGCCCGCGTTCGTCAGCCCCGGCCGGTTCGACGGCAAGGTCGTCGTGGTCACCGGCGCGGCCCAGGGCATCGGGGAACGCACGGCCCGCCGGATCGGTGCCGAAGGCGGCACGGTCGTCCTCGCCGACCGGTCCGACCTGGTCACCGGCCTGGCCGAGGAGTTGCGCGCCGACGGTCGCGAGTCGCTGGCGGTCGTCGCGGACCTGGAGAGCTGGGAAGGTGCGGCCACGGTGGCCGAGCGTGCGCTCGCCCGCTTCGGCCGGATCGACGTGCTGGTCAACAACGTCGGCGGGGCCATCTGCTTCAAGCCGTTCACCGAGTTCACCGAGCAGGAGATCCGGGCGGAGATCGATCGTTCCCTGATGACCGCGCTGTGGTGCTGCCGGGCCGTGCTGCCGTCGATGGCCGAGCAGGGAAGCGGGGTCGTCGTGAACGTCTCCTCGGCCGCGACGCGCGGAATCCACCGGATCCCGTACTCGGCGGCCAAGGGCGGCGTCAACGCCATCACCGCGTCGTTGGCGTTCGAGTACGCCGACGCGGGAATCAGGGTCGTCGCGACCGCGCCGGGAGGGACGGACGCGCCGCCGCGCCGCGTCTCCCGCGGTGGGCCGCCGCTGGTCGGCGATCAGCAGAAGGCGTGGTTCCAGGCGCACATCGACCAGACGGTGAGCTCCTCGCTGATGAAGCGGTACGGGTCCCTGGACGAGCAGGCCGCGGCGATCACGTTCCTGGCCTCCGACGAAGCCTCCTACATCACCGGCACGGTGCTGCCCGTAGCCGGAGGGGATCCGGGCTGACGCCGGGCACGGACGGCGGCCCAGCAGTGCGGGGACGACCCCGTCGCCGAAGGGGGCACCTCGATGCCGGCCGATCTACTGTGAGCGTGTGACCGGACCCGCGCAGCCGCTGATCGGCCAGGGCGACGCCCTCGCCGATCTGGAGGGCCTGGTGCTCCGGGCCGGCGAGCACCATTGCGGCTTCGTCGTGGTGAGCGGCGCGGCGGGCACGGGCAAGAGCACGCTCGGCAGGCGGCTGCTGGCCCGGCACGAGGGACCCGCGTGGTGGGCCACGGCGGCGCCGTGGGAGTCGCGCCAGCCCTACGGGGTCGTCGCGCAGATGCAGCCGGACCTCGACGTCGGGGCCGGCCCGGTGGCCGTCGCCGAGCGCGTGGCGGACCGGCTCGCCGCGTCGGACGGCACGACCGTCGCCGTCGTGGACGACGGGCACTGGGCTGACGAGGAATCCCTCCAGGCGTTGGCGTCGGTCGTCCGGCACCATCCGCGGGCCCGGCTGCTCGTCGTCGCGTTCGCGGTCACCGGCGACCCGCGCGCCCGGGCGGCGACCCTGGAGCTGCTGCCGCGCATCGCCACCGCCGAGATCCGGCTGAGCCCGCTCACCGCCGCGCAGGTCAACGAGTTCGCGGCGGCGCGCGGGGTCGTGTTGCACCCGTCGATCGCGGAACGGCTCTGCCACCACACCCAGGGCGTCGCACGCCACATCGCGCAGTTGCTGGACGAGGTTCCCGCTGCGACGTGGACGCGTTTCGACCCCGGGCTTCCGGCCCCCGCCGCGGTGGCCGCACGGGTGCGCGAACTGCTCGCGGGCTGCTCGCCGGCCGTTCGGGGTTTCGTGGAGGCGACTGCCGTGCTGGGACCGGGCACAGCGGTCCGCGACGCCGCGCTGCTGGCGGGTGTCGAGGACGGCCTGCTGACCGTTCTCGACGAAGCCTGCGCCACGGGGCTGGTCTGCCTCGCAGCTCGTGGGCTGACCGAGGTCGGTCCCGCGGACCCCATGGTGCGCGCCGCCGTGCTGGCCGCACTGGCACCGGGCCGCAGGTCCGGCCTGCACCGCCGGGCGGCCGGCCTGGTCGACGACCCGGCCCGCAAACTGCGGCTCCTCGTCGCCGCGAGTCCCGTGCCGGACCCCGCCGTCGCCGATCGCCTCGACGCGCTGGCCACCGAGCGGGCATCGGAAGGGGCGTGGGCGGAGGCCGCGTCACTGCTCATCGACGCGAGCCGGCTCACCGAGGACCGGCTGGAGCGGGAAAGCCGCATCAGCCGCGCCGTCGACGCGCTGATCGGGGCCGGAGACGTGTTCGCGGCCGCCGCCCTCGTTCCCGAGGTGGAGAGCCTGCGCGAGACGCCGCTGCGCAACGCGGTGCTGGGCTACCTGGCCGTCGTCCGCGGGCGGGTGGCCGAGGCGGAGTCCCGGCTCGGCCGGGCCTGGCGGCTGGTCAACGCCGAGCGCGACCCGGACGTCGCCGCGCTGATCTGCCAGCGCTACGTGCTGCACGCGCTCGTCCGCTGCCGCGCCGACGATCTCGTGACCTGGGCCGACCGGGCGATCTCGCTGGCGGGGCCGGAGGCGCCAGCCGCGGTCGAGGCCGCCGCGATCCGCGGGCTGGGGCTGGCCGCGACGGGACGGGCTCGCCAGGCGCGCCGCGACTACGCGCGCCTGGGGGAGCGGGTTCGCCACGGAGCGCAGGCCCAGCGGGTGATGATGGCCCGCGGCTGGCTCAACCTGCTCACCGACGCGGTCGACGACGCGCGCGCCGAGCTGGAAAGCGCCGTGCCGACGACCTTCCTCGGCGGTTCGACCCGGATCTCGCTGTGGGCGCGGGCCTGGCTCGCACGCGCGCAGTTCCTCGCCGGGGCGTGGGACGACGCGATGCGCACCGTGCGCGACGCGGCGCCTCTGCTCGAACGCAGCGGCATCGTCCTCACCGGTCCGCTGCTGCACTGGACCGAGGTGACCGTGCACGCGTTGCGCGGTGAGTGGGAGCAGGCCGAGCAGGCGTTGCTGCGCTGCGACGCCGGACCGCAGGACTACGAGATCATGCGGGTCCCCACCTACCTGGCCCGGGCGCAGGTCGCCGAGGCGCGCGCCGACTCCGCAGGCGTGCTGCGAGCCCTGCATCCGCTCACCCAGTCCTGGGCCGCCGCCGGCATCGACGAACCCGGCCACTGGCCGTGGCACGACATGTACGCCCACGCCCTCGTGCTGGAAGGACGCCACGAGGAGGCCGACGCGTTCCTGCTGCCGCACGAGCGGCTGGCGGCCGCGCGCGAGCACGCCTCCGCCCGGGCTCGGCTCGCGGCGGCCCGTGGCCGGCTGCTGGGCGCGCAGGGCGATCCGGCCGCGGCCGCGGCCGCCTTCGAGCAGGCCCTGGAACTGCTCGAAGGGCTTCCGCTGCGCTACGACCACGCGCGCGTCGCCTTCGCCTACGGCCAGACGTTGCGGCGGGCCGGGAAGCGCCGCGAGGCGGACGCGGTCCTCACCACCGCCCGCGACGGCTTCGCCACCATGGGCGCCGCGACCTACGTGGAGCGGTGCGACCGCGAGCTCAAAGCAGGCGGCGTGCACGCGTTGCGCGCGGAGCGGGCCTTCAACGAGCTCACCCCGCAGGAGGAGGCCGTCGCCCGGCTCGTCGCACGCGGACTGTCCAACCGGGAGGCCGCCGCGGAACTGTTCCTGTCCACCAAGACGGTCCAGTACCACCTGACCCGCATCTACACCAAGCTCGGCATCCGCTCCCGGGCCGAGCTCGCGGCCCTGCGCGGCGCTTCGGAGGAACCGAACCGGGAATGAGCACCGGCCGGTTCGCGCCGCTGCGAGAAGGCTCACGTTGGTTGGGCGGACGTGATCGTGTCGGTTAGGGTGCCTGCGAGCCAGCCGTACCCGGTGAACGGGTCAGGGAATCCGGTCGGAAGCCGGAACTGACGCGCAGCGGTAGGGGCGGCGGACGGGGAAGGGCCGCGTGCGGCCCGCCACTGGGAGCGGTTCCCGGGAAGGCTCCCCGTTCCGGATTGCGCCCGAGTCCGAAGACCTGCTGGTTCCCCGCGCGCCCGCCCGGGCGTGCGGGGACTCGCCCCTTGCGGCTTCGCGTACGAGCCCGAGCGAAGGACACGGATGCTGCTGTTCTCTCTTTTCGCGCGCCGGCGTCGTCTTGCCCGGCCAGGGCGCAAGACCCTGCTCGCCGGTGTGGTCGCGGTCGCCCTCTGCGGATGTTCAGCGCCGCCCACGGGAAGTGCCCCGCCAGGGCAGTCCACTGCCATGCGCAACTGCGATCGCGATGTCGTCGTCGAGACACCGCCGCGGCGTGCGGTGAGCCTCAACCAGAGCACGACCGAGATCATGCTCTCGCTGGGACTGCAGGACCGGATGGTCGGGACCGCGACCTGGACCGAACCCGTCGCGCCGCACCTGGCCGCGGCCAACGCGCGAGTGCCCCGGTTGGCGGAGAACACCCCGTCGTTCGAGGGCGTGCTGGCGACCGAGCCCGACATCGTGCTGGGCGCGTACCACGCCATCTTCACCGACCAGCGCGTTGCCTCGCGGGACCGGTTCGCGCAGTTGGGCGTGCCGACCTACCTCTCGCCTAGCAACTGCCTGCCGGAGGAGGCGCCGCTGGGCAGGCCGACCGAGCTGGACGACATCTACCGCGAGGTCCACGAGATCGCCACGATCTTCGGAGTGCCGGAGCGCGGTGATGCCCTCGTCGCCCAGTTGCGGGGGCGGGTCGCGGCCGCTCAAGCCCGCGTGGCCGGGTTGCGGTCGCGCGACGAGCAGTCGGTGCTGTTCTGGTTCGCCAGGACCGAATCGCCTTACGTGGCCGGTGGAACCGGTTCTCCGGGGATCATGGCCCGCGCGTTGGGCGTGCGCAACGCCTACGGGGACGTGGCATCGATGTGGCCCCAGGTCGGTTGGGAGGACGTGCTGAGCCGCGAGCCGACGGTTCTGGTGCTCGGCGACCTCACCAGGGACCAGGAGGGCGACAGCCTCAGGTCCAAGGTGGACTTCCTGCGCGGCGACCCCGCGGTGTCGCAGCTCGAGGCAGTGCGGCGGCAGGACTGGATCCCGATGAGCGGCACCGCGCTGAACGTCAGCATGCGCACCGTCGACGGAATCGAGGCGCTGGCCGACAAGCTCGTCGCCATGGAGCGGCACGGGTGATCCGCACGCGGGCCCGTTGGCTTGTCGCGGGTGGCTTGCCCGTGCTGGTGATGTCGGTCGCGGTCGTGCTCACCGTGGGACCGGCCGACATCTCGGTCGGTGACGTCACCGAGGTGGTCCGGGCGCGGCTCGGGCTGGGCACCACCGACGTTTCCCGCATCGCGCAGGGCATCGTGTGGGAGCTGCGCCTGCCCAGGGCGCTGCTGGCGGCGATCTGCGGCGCGGGCCTGGGCGTCTGCGGTGCGGTGTTGCAGTCGCTGCTGCGCAATCCGCTGGCGGACCCGTACCTGCTGGGGATCTCGTCGGGGGCGTCCACCGGTGCGGTGGTGGTCGCCGTGCTCGGCGCGGGCGCGGGCGCGATCGGGCTGGCCGTCGGTGCGTTCGCCGGCGCGCTGGTCGCCTTCGCCCTGGTGATGGCGCTGGCCGCGCTCGCGGGCGGCGGCACGAGCCGCGTCATCCTCGCCGGCGTCGCGGGCAGCCAGCTGTTCTCCGCGCTGACCTCATACATCGTCATGACCTCCGCCGACGCCCAGCAGACCCAGGGCGTGCTGTTCTGGCTGCTCGGTTCCCTGTCCGGGGCCCGATGGGACGACGTCGCGCTCGCGGGCGCGGTGTGCGCGCTGGGCCTGCTGCTGTGCCAGTCGCAGGCGGGTGCGCTGGACGCCTTCGCTTTCGGTCACGACTCGGCCGCCTCGCTGGGAGTGGCCGTGCAACGCGTACGAGGGCTCCTGCTCGCGGGCACCGCGCTGGTGACCGCGACCCTGGTGGCATCCTCGGGCGCCATCGGCTTCGTCGGACTCGTGCTGCCGCAGGCCGCCCGGTTCCTGGTGGGTACCCGGCACCGCGCGTTGCTGCCGGCCACCGCCGTGCTGGGCGCGATCCTGCTGGTGTGGGTGGACTCGCTGGCCGGTGCCGTCGCCGCGCCGCAGGAGGTTCCGGTGGGAGTCATCACCGCGTTGGTCGGCGTGCCGGCCTTCGCCTTCCTGCTGGTGCGGAAACGGGGGATGTCGTGACACTCGAGACCCGTGACGTGTCGTGGCGCCTCGGCGGGACCGTCATCCTGGACGGGATCACCGTCGAGGTCGAGTCCGGGTCGACCCTCGGGCTGCTCGGCCCCAACGGCTCCGGCAAGTCCTCCCTGCTGCGGTTGCTCGCGGGTCTGCGGCGGCGGTCGTCGGGCGGCGTTCTACTCGACGGCGACGAGATCGGGGGTATCGGCCGTCGTTCGCTCGCTCGCCGGATAGCGCTGGTCGAGCAGGAGACGAGCACCGAGCTCGATCTCACCGTCGCCGAGGTCGTCGCGCTGGGCCGCACACCGCACCGCGGTGCGTGGGCGCCCGCGAGGGCCGCCGACGTGGAGGCGGTGAACGACGCTCTCGCGCGCACCGACGCCACCGCGCTGGCGCAACGGCGCTGGCACACCCTCTCCGGTGGGGAGCGGCAACGCGTCCAGATCGCCCGCGCGCTGGCCCAGCAGCCGTCGGAACTGCTGCTGGACGAGCCGACGAATCACCTCGACATCGCCCACCAGTTCGCGCTGCTGGAACTGGTGCGGCGGCTGCCGGTGACCGCTGTCGTCGCACTGCACGACCTGAACCTGGCCGCGTCGTTCTGCGACGCGCTGGTGGTCCTCCGGCGAGGTGAGGTCGTCGCCGCGGGGAGCCCGGCCGAGGTGCTCACCGAGGACCTGGTCCGCTCGGTCTACGGCATGGACTGCGAGATCAGCCGCCCGGACGGGCGTCCGCACATCCGCTTCGTGGGAACGGCTTCGGCGCCGTCCTGCTGAAGCCGCGCGCCTCTCGTCAAGCCTGGGTGTGCGGCGGACGGTCTTGCACCGCCCGCCGGACGGCCGCGACGAGGTACTCGGCGCCGTCGACTAGGCCGGTGATGACCACGGCCTTTCCTTCGGTGGGCTTGATCCGGCAGTTCACGTCGCCACCCAGCAGCCGTGCGAGCGCGGTGTCCTTGGCGTGGTCGGTGATGTCGGCGATGTCGTCCCACCGCACGGCGCGGACCTCTCTCCCGCGGTAGGAGTGGACGAGGCCGCCCTCGTGGAGCTGGAAGGACTCACCGCGGCGGGCCAGGGACAACCATCCCTGCCAGCCGCCCAGGAGAAGCAGGCCGACACCGGCGCCGAGGCCCACGCTCGGCACGACGTCGTCACCCGTGACCGAGTTCGCGTACGTGGGGATCGCCAGCACCACGAAGAGAACGGTGGTGACGAGTCCGAGCAGAAGGAGGGTCGCGGCGATGCGGCCGCGACGCACGCCGTCCACGGCGAAGCGGTCGACCAGTGCACCCAGTCCGGTTTCCCCGCCCACGTGGACGAACACTATCCGCCGTGCCTCACGCCGGATACCGGCCAAGCGGTCGATCTTCCGGGTGCATGGCGGGGAACGTCAGCTGTCACCGAAGGGCATGTGCGGGCGGAAGACGGGGATGCGGGGAAACAGCGATGCCGGGGGCGGGCCGGGCTCGCCGGACACGAGCCGGAGCACCACCTGACCGTCGCGCGCGTCGGCGAGCTGCATGGCGAGGGTTCCGTCCACCGGCTCGGGCGCGGGCCGTGGTGCGGTGCTGCAGGAAGAGCCGTTCCCGCCGGAGTGGAAAGTCGAGATGCAGCCCATGGACAGCGAGCCCGATGCGCCGCTTTCGGCGCCTCTCAGATCGAAGTGGATTGCCGTGCCCTCCACGCGGTGGATGACGAGCTCGTTGAAACCGGCACGCCCGTCGAGCGGGAGCGTGACCGGGCCCGGTACGAGCACCTCGCAGTTTCCGTCCGCGCAAGCCGCGTAGTCGCGGCCGTCGGCGGCGGCGAGCGCGGGTGCGGGCTGCGCGTCGGTGGCGCCGGTCGGGGTGGGTGCGTGCTCCTGTCCGGCGGACTGGCAGGCGGTCAGCGCCAACGCGCCCAAGAGCGCGACCAGAGAACCACAACGGCGTCCTGCGTTGCTGTGCACAATCGGCTCCCGTTCCGGCCCGAACCTCGTGGGCGTGCAGGAGCCTACCGAGATACCGGCGCTCCCGGAACGCCGAGCGGCAGTTGCCGGTTCCCGCGCGCTGATCAGCTCTCCGGACCGTGCGGGTCCAGGTGCGGGGGCGTCTGCATCGGTGTGGTGGCGAGGAAGTCGCGGAACTCGCCTGCCGGCAACGGCGGGGAGAAGTAGAAGCCCTGGTAGGCATCGATCCCGATCGCGCGGAGCAGGTGGTGCTGGGTGGCGTTCTCCACTCCCTCGGCGATGCACTGGCGCCGCATGGTCCGGGCCAGCTCGGCAACGGCTCGGGTGATGCCCAGGTTCGCGGGGTCGAAGCAGACCTGGCCGACGAACATCCGGTCCAGCTTGAGGATCTGCGTGGGCAGGTCGCGTAGGCGGGCGAGCGACGAGTACCCCGTGCCGAAGTCGTCCATGGCGAACCGGACGCCGGCGTCGACGAGCTCGCGCACGGCTCGCTGCGGTTTCGGCCCCAGCTCCGCCAGGACGGTCTCGACCATCTCCAGGACCAGGTTCGCGGGGTCGGCACCCGCTTCGTCGACGGCGGCGAGGACCTCCTCGACGAACTCCGGTCGGTCGGGGTGCAGGCCGCTGAGGTTGACGCTCACGGCGATGGGACGCCCGTCGGGACGCCGCAGGCCGACGGACGTGTGCAGCGCTTTCCGCAGGACGCAGCGGTCCAGGTCGGTGAGCAGGCCGCCGCGTTCGGCGACCCCCAGCGCCACGTCCGGCGTGACCGGTCCGAGCTCGGGATCCGACCAGCGCAGCAGCGCCTCGGCCATGACGACCGCTCCGTCGTTGTCGATGACGGGCTGGTAGTGCAGGTCGATGCGGTCGTCGGCCAGTGCCTCGCGCAGGTGGTGTTCGAGGGTGAGCTGATCGGTGTGGGGCTCGGCGGGCCTGCCGTCGCGCCGCACGAGCTGCAGGCGCCCGTGGCTGCGAAAGCGGTTCTCGATCATCGCGGCCTCGGCGCGGCGCAGGATTTCGGTGATGGGCGTGCCGTGGTCCTGCACCACGGTGGAGCCCACCGATGCCGACACGTGCACCCGCCATTCCCGCAGCGGCACCACCATGCGGAACACGTTCCCGACGTGTTTGGTGAGGGCCTCGCGCCCGCCGACCGCGTCCACGTCGGGGCAGACGACGACGAACTGGTCGGCGTAGAAGCGGGCGGCCGTGCACTTCGGCGGTAGCTCGGTGGTCAAGCGATCGGCCACCGCCGCGAGCAGCTCGTCGCCCGCCTCGTGCCCCAGGGCGTCGTTCACGCGCTTGAAGTTGTCCAGATCGCAGAACAGCACCGCGACGTCGCCGTCTGCGTCCGGGGCCAGCAGCGAGGACAGCGCTTCCTCGAATCCCCGGCGGTTGAGCAGTCCGGTCGTCTCGTCGTGGGTGGCCTGGAAGCTCAGGACCTCCGTGCGGCGGACCTGCTCGGTGACGTCGTGGAAGATCGCCAGCCACGAGCGGCCGCCTTCCGCGTCGACCGACGCCTTGCTGTGCACCTGGCACAGGACCGGTTCGCCTTCGGACGTCGTGAGCACCCGGTGCGGGATCGGTCCACCGACACCACCCGGAGAACGCAGCGGCGAGGTGCTGGGCAGCAGGCCGCCGTTCCCTTCGTCGCTCGGGTGCAGGAAGTCGCGGTCCATCTTGTCGCGCAACTGCGGCAACGGGAGTCCGAGCAGGTCGGTGAGCGCCACGTTGGCGTCGAGGAGCCGCCCCGCGTCGTCGAAGAGGCCGATCCCGGTCGAGGCGAGCTCGAACAGGTCGGTGAACTGCCGCCGGGACGAGTGCTCCCGGACCTGCGCGGTGCTTTCGTCCCTGGTCACCTTGATGAAGCCGTCCAGCACACCGTCGGGGCTGCGCTGGGCGGTGATCACCACGTGCGCCCAGAAGCGGCTGCCGTCCTTGCGTACCCGCCACCCGCGGTCGATGAAGAAGCCGTCCTGCGCGGCCTGCTCGAGCTCCCACCGCGGGTAGCCGGACTCGGCCAGCTCGCGCGGGTAGAACACCGAGAAGTCCTTGCCGATGATCTCCTCGCTGCGGTAGCCCTTCACCCGCTGCGCACCGGCGTTCCAGCTCGCCACGCGGCCGCGGGCGTCCAGCGAGAAGATCGCGTACTCGCGCATGTCCTCGGCGGCGAGGACCTTGGCCACGCTGGCCTGCACGCCGTGGTCGTGGGAACCACCTGACTGTTCCGGATTCACCCTTACCTCCCGGGAGGCACCTTTTGTACCCCAGGACTGCCCGGTTTGAACCTTGTCGATTCCGGCGGCGCCGCTACGCCCGGGGTCGGCTCGGCACGTATACCACTCATGTCCACAGTGCTACGTCGCGCAACACCGGCAACTCCAGGCGCCGTCGACCAGCCACGGCTCGGTTACCCGGCCGCACTCAGATTTGGGACTGGTGCTTGCGGCTGTACATGCTCTGGTCGGCGGCGTGCAGCAGGTCGCTCCTCGAGGTCGACGGGTCTGCGGTGCTCGCGAGCCCGACGCTCGCGCGCAGCGGCAGCCGGATGCCGGACGCGTCGATCTCGTCGTGCAGGAACCCTTCGACGTGGCGGCGGAGCGCTTCCGCCGCCTGCTGGTCGACCACCCGGCTGACGACGACGAACTCGTCACCCCCGAAGCGGGCAACGGTGTCGCCGGGACGGGCGGCGCGCAACAGCGCGTCTGCGGCGGACATCAACAACTGGTCACCGACGAGGTGCCCGTGCCGGTCGTTGACCAGCTTCAGCTCGTCCAGATCCACCAGCAGCACGGCCAGCACACCGCCGGTGCGCGGCAGCTCCGCCAGGCTCTGGTCCAGCCGGTCGGTGAGCAGGACGCGGTTGGCCAGCCCGGTGAGCGGGTCGTGCAACGCCAGGTGGGCCAGGTGGTCGTCGGTCATCCGCCCGTCGCCGATCTCCTCGTACTGGCCGACGAGGTACGCGGCGTGGCCGTCGGGCCCCTGCACGGCGCTGATGCGGACGAACAGCCAGACGGGGTAGCCGAGCTTGTGCCGGAAGCAGGTCTCCAGGGAAGCGGTGTCCTTCAGGCCCTCGACGACGTCGGCGACCGCGGCGGTCGGGTCGTCGCCGGGATAGGTCAGGTCGGACGGCTCCACGGCCAGCAGTTCCTCGCAGCTGTATCCGAGCTGCCTGCACAGCGCCGCGTTGACCTCCGTCCAGCGCCCCCGTGTGTCGAGCAGGGCCATGCCGATGGGTGCGCGGGTGAACGTCTGCTGCCACCGCGCCTCCGACTCGCGCCGCTCCGTGATGTCCTGGGCGTGCGTCGTCACGCAGACCGGCCTGCCGCCGTCGTCGCGGACCAGCGACGCGCACAACAGCAACCAGATCACCGCGCCGTCGGAGCGCACGCAACGGAACTCGCGGCAGACCTCGCCCGACGGGGCCGCGACCACCTCGTTGAACAGTTCCGCGGCGGCCCGGTCGTCCGGGTGGATGAAGTACTTCCGGTGGTTGCGCACGAGCTCCTCGCGGTCGCAACGCAGCAGCCGGCACAGAGCCTGGTTGACGTAGAGGAAGCGCCCCTGCATGTCGAGCACGGTCATCGGCGACGCGGCCTGGTCGCAGACGGCGCGCCACGGAACCGCGTCGGTGCCGGTTGGGCGCGGTAACGGCATGGCACCGACGGTAGGCCCGCTACCACGGACGGCATCTGCTGGTTAACTCTTGTGGGTTACGTGCAGGCCGACGTGCGCACGGTTTTCGGGTTCGATGCCCGGCAGCGGCCCGGTCGATCGACAGCAGCCGGGTCGACCGGGCGGTGCACGGACGCGCCCACCACGGCAGCGAGCACGGCACCACGGCAGGCGGTGTGCCCGTGCGCAATGTCGCCAACCACGTGCTCCGCGTGCCGTTCAAGGTCTATCGGCTCGGTGCGGACGACCCGACCTCCGGCGAGGTGCCCGCGGAAGCTCGCGCGGGCCGATCAGACCACAAAGGACGGTGACCGCCGCGCGAGTTCGCAGCAGCCGCTGCCTACGTCGCTGTCAGTGCGGTCACCAGTTCGTCGAGTCCGCCGAACTGCCAGTCGAAGACATCGGAACTCGTCGGCGGGTCGCCGACCGGCCGACGGACGTAGGCGGTGCGCATGCCGGTCGCCTGCGCTCCGCGGAGGTCCCAGGCGTGAGCCGCCACCATGAGCACGCGCTCTGCGGCGCATCCGGCGGTGTCGACGGCGAGCCGGTACACCTCCGGTGCCGGCTTGTAGGCGCTGACGGCTTCGGCGGAGAGGGCTTGGTGCCAGCGCAGCCCGGCGTGTGCGTTGAGTCGCGGCAGCGCGGTGCGGCTGGCGTTGGAGAGGCCCAGCACGGGGAAGTGCCGCGCGAGTCGTTCGAGAGCGGCGGCGGAGTCGCCCCAGGCCGGAAGGCGCTGACCTGCTGAGGCAAGCCGCGCGATGGTCGCCGGATCGGTGAGTCCGGCGTGGTCGGCCACCCGCCGAGCGGCCTCTTCGTCGATGACCTCGCTGTTCGCGTACGCGCGGTCCCCTTGCCCGATGCGTTGCTGCTCGGACTCGACGTGCTCCTGCCAAGCGGTGAGAAGCTCGTCTACGTACGCATCGCCGGAAGCGGGCAATGCGTCGCGGATCGCCGCTCGAAGGCCGCTGGGTTCGTCGACCAGTGTTCCGAGGACGTCGAAGACCACGACCTCGATATCGCGGATCTCGGCCATGTGTTCTCCGTTTCGGCTCGCGTCACCACCTTGACTGGTGACGATTCTTGCCTCGTGAATCGTCACCAGTCAAGATGGTGACGTGGATTTCGCGTTCGTGAGCGGCAACCCCGCCCTGGACCTGGCCGGGACCGTGGGGTCTCGTCGGGGCGAGCCCGTAGACGCCCTGGCCGTGCCCGCGGACCTCGAGCGGTGGGTGGCCGAATGCGAGGAGCTTCCGAGCCGCGTGACCGCCGACCTCGCCACCTTCGAGTCCGCTCTGTCGCTGCGAGAGGCGATCTACCGGCTCGCTCTTGATCGGGTGCTTGATCGGCCGTTCGATCCGGGCGGTCTCGAGATCGTCAACGACGCGGCCGCCGGTCCGGTGCCCGCGATCGAGCTCAGCGACGCCGGTCTGCGCATGTCGGGGGACCTGCCCGCAGTTCTCTCGCAGATAGCCAGAAGCGGTATCGGTGTGCTCGCCGATCCGCATGCCTGTTTGAAGGAGTGCGGTCGCGCCGGCTGCACTCGCATCTACCTCGACCGCTCGCGCGGCGCCCGGCGCGCCTGGTGCGGGATGGAGGAGTGCGGCAACCGCGTCAAGGCCGCGGCTTACCGGGCTCGCAGGCGGGCTGCGACCACGGCCGAGGGGCAGTCCTGACGCCAACGGCGGGGACAGCATCGGCGTCTGCGTCCCGGTGTTCGCCATCGCGCTGGGGCGCGGACTGCTGCCCGGGTTGGGAAATCCGCGAAGTGATCCGCACGGAAGTAGCACCGGGTGGGGTCGTCAAACTTTCTACTATTTACGCGAACAGTTCTCGCGTATTGGAGAAGGTGACGATGACGCTTCCCGCGATCAGGTTCGTGCGACCCCGCAAACTGCTTTCCGCCTTGGCGGTGTCCGCGCTCGCCGCGGCGACGATGGCCGCGACGGCCGCCGGCGGTGCCGCCGACGCTCCTCCGCCCCGCGCCGACGTGCCGGTGGACGCCACCATCGAGGTCGGGGCCGGTGAGGTCTTCGACGGCAACAACGACCGCTACTTCGGGGTGGGCGACCTCGGCGACGGCGGCCAGGGCGAGGACCAGCCCGCGATGTTCGAGCTGGCCGACGGCGCCACGCTCTCCGACGTGGTGATCGGCGCACCCGCCGCCGACGGGGTGCACTGCCTGGGTGCCTGCACCCTGCGCAACGTGGTCTGGGAGGACGTCGGCGAGGACGCGGCCACCTTCAAGGGCGAGGACGCGGGCGCGACGATGACGATCGAAGGCGGCAGCGCGGCCCGCGCCGAGGACAAGGTGTTCCAGCACAACGGCGCGGGCACGGTGATCATCCGGAACTTCGCGGTCTCCGGCTTCGGCAAGCTGTACCGGGCCTGTGGGAACTGCGGCAACAACCCGCAGGAGCGGCACGTCCGGCTGGAGAACGTCACCGCGACCGCTCCGGGCGGCAGCCTCGCCGGCATCAACGTCAACTACGGCGACACCGCGACGTTCAGCGGTATCACCGTGGCAGGCGACCGTGAGATGGAGATCTGCGGCTGGTACGAAGGTGTCACCGACGGCGAACCCGACCACGTCGGCAGCGGGCCGAGCGACCAGTGCAAGTACGACCCGGACGACATCAGGTACGAGTGAGTGATCGCCGGCGCGCAACACTTCAGGCCGCGAGTTCCCGTTCGATCCAGCGGCAGATGACGTCGACGACGTAGGTCTGCTCTTCCCTGGTCAGCTCGCGTCCCTTCGGGACGTCGTGCCAGCGTTGCAGGCACGTACGGCAGCAGGTCGCCGTCGCGTGCTGTGCGACGAACACCGGATGACCCCGGTAGGGCGTTTGCTTCCCGTCTTTGTACGGCGCCGCGGGCGCCAGCCGCTTGAAGATCAACTCCCGCGCGTGCAGGCGCAACGTGCGCATGTCGCGCAGCTCGGCGGTCGCCCGTTCCCGCCCGCGCAGGTGGAACTTCGCCCGGAACGGGTGCCGGGCGATCACGTCGATCCGGTCGTCGATGTCGTCCATCGGGTTCCCACCGCCCTTGTCGGGTGCTCAGGCACTCCCGATTGTCGGACTGCCGGCCGCCGGCGCCAGACGTTCGTCGCGCATTGCCCCGGGCCACGGTGACCGGTCAGCGGCGGGCTTCCCGTTCGGCGAGCGCCCAAGGGAAGGCGGTGGCGCTGGAGCGGGCGCCTTGGGCGGCGCGGGACCGGTTGGGTTCGCCGAGCTCGTCGAGCAGCTCGCCGGACAGCTCGACGAGCCGTGCGAAGGCGGCGGGTGTGAGCCAGTCCGGGCGCAGGGCGAAGAGGAGGTCCTCGGTGGCCGCGTTGCCGCCGGCGCCCGGCGCGAACGGACAGCCCCCGAGGCCGCCGAGCGCGCCGTCGACCTCGTCTGCCCCGGCCGCGGCGGCGGCCAGCGAGTTGGCGGTGCCGAGGCCCCACGTGTCGTGTCCGTGGTAGACGATCCGGCGCGGGGGCGAGTGCTGGGCGATCCTGCTGATCAGGTCGGTGACCTGCGCCGGGACGGCCTGCCCGAGGGTGTCGCAGACGACGATGTCGGCGGCACCGGTGGTGCGGGGGTCGGTGGCGATGTCGAACACCCGCTGCTCGGGTACGAGGCCGTCGAAGGGGCAGGTGAACGCGGTGGCGATGCAGAGCTGGATGCGGCCGCCCGCGTCGAGGGCGTGCTCGACCGCTCGCGGCATTGCGGCGAGGCTGTCCTCTGTGGACCGTCCGATGTTGGCCTGGTTGTGCTTGTCGGAGGCGGACAGGCAGTACTGGAAACCGACCGCGCCGGCCTGCGCCGCGAGTTGCACGTGGCGCGGAGTGGCCACCCAGACCCAGCAGCGGGCCAGTTCGTCGGCGGTGAGCTCCTCGACGACTTCGAGGGTGTTGGCCATTGAGGGCACCAGGTCGGGGCGCGCCAGGGAGCCGATCTCGACGCTGGGGACGCCGAGCCGCAGCAGTTCGCGGACGACCGCCACCTTGCGTTCGGTGGACAGTTGCTTGCCGGTGAGTTGCAGGCCGTCTCGCAACGTCACGTCGCGGAGGGCGGCACTGGGCTGGAAGGTGTGGCCGGTGGTCACTTGCGCACCTCCTGGTGGACTGCGTCCGCGATCTCCTCGGGGTCCAGCCCCAGCAGCGAGCGGAGGACTTCGCCGGTGTGCTCGCCGATTCCCGGTCCGGGTGAGCGCAGCGGCAGCGATGAGCGGCCGATGACCGGCACGACACCGGGGAACCCGATTTCGGCGGGCTGCGCGGAGCCGGTGTCGACCTCGAGGGTCTGGATCATCCCGCGCGCCCGGTACTGCTCGTCGGCGCAGATGTCGGCGGCGGTGTAGATCGGCCCGGCGGGGACTCCGGCGGTCTCCAGCGCCTCCAGCACCTCCGCGCGGGTGTGCGCGCCGGTCCACGCCTCGATCGCGCTGTCGAGCTCGTCGCGCCGCGCCCACCGCCCCGCGTTGGTCTGCAGGTCGGGTTCGTCGGCGAGGTCGGGCCTGCCGATCGCGTGCATGTACCGGCGGAAGATGGAGTCCCCGTTCCCGGCGATGACCACGCTGGTGCCGTCGAGGCAGGGGTAGGCGTTGGTGGGGGCGATGCCCTCCATCCGGCCGCCGGCCCGCCGTCGTTGCACGCCGTAGGCCAGGTGGTCCGGCACGAGGGACTCCATCACGGAGAAGACCGCTTCGTGCAGCGCGATGTCGACGACGCGTTCGGCCAGCGGTCGCCGCTCGGTGCCGGGCGCCGTCGACCGCCGAAGGAGCGAGACCACGATGCCGAAGGCGGCGTGCAGGCCCGCGATCGAGTCCCCTATGGACACTCCGACGCGTGACGGCGGACGGTCGGGCTCACCCACCAGGTCGCGCATCCCGCCCATCGCTTCGGCCACCGCGGCGAAGCCGGGCCGGCCGGCCAGCGGACCGGTCTGGCCGAAGCCCGAGATGCGCGCGAGGACCAGGTCGGGGTTGACCCCCTCCAACGTCTCGGGGCCCAGCCCCCACCTCTCCAGCGTGCCTGGACGGAAGTTCTCGATGACGACGTCGCAGTGGCGCACCAGCTCCAGCACGATGTCGCGCCCGCGTGGCTCCTTCAGGTCCAGCGCGACGGATTTCTTGTTGCGGTTGACGGTGTGGAACAGCATCGAGACCGACCCGGCGTAGAGCCGCCAGTTCCGCAGTTCGTCACCGGTTTCCGGGCGCTCCACCTTGATCACCTCGGCACCGAAGTCGGCCAGCATCCGCCCGGCCGTGGGAGCGGCGATGTAGTTGCCGAGTTCGAGGACGCGCACGCCTTCCAGCGGGAGCGGGGTGCTGTCGTTGCGCATTGTTCCCCCTTCTTCGATCGGGGTCCGGGCGCCGCCGGTCACAGGACCAGGCTGAGTGCCAGGACCGGGCCCATCGCGACGACCGAGGCGACGGAGACGCCTGCGGAACAGGTCTTGAGGGTGCCGCGGGTGGTCTGGCCCAGCAGCGACTGCAGGAGCCAGAAGGTGTTGCTGGTCAGGTGCACCATGAACAGCGATCCGGCGCCCGCGGCCAGCGCGATCAGCACCGGGTCGAGGCCGAGCACCGGTGCCAGCGGTGCCAGCAGGCCGGCCGAGGTGATCGCCGAGATCGTCACCGACCCGACCGCCACGTGCAGGACGGCCGCCATCAGCCAGACCAGGACCAGCGGGGCCCAGGTGTCGGCGGCGAAGTGCTTTCCGAGGATGTCGCCGAGCCCGGTCTGCTGGATGACTCCGGCGAGGCAGCCGCCGACACCGTTGAGCAGCAGGATCTGGCCGCTGTCGCGCAGCCCGCGGCCGAGCGACTCCTCGACGGCGGGCTGGCCGATGAACCGCCTGCCGATGAAGCAGGTGCCGACCAGGCCGAGCATCAGGGCCACGACCGGGCTCGACAGGAAGGAGACCACCGGGTTCTTCCATTCGAGCACGTCGGCCAGCGCTCCCGCGGCGATCAGCACGAGCGAGACGAGCAGCGGCGTGAACAACAGCAGGAGAGGGGCCTGCCTGCGCGTGCTGGGTGCGGCCAGGGTGCCGGGCCCCTCGCTGCGGACCTGTGCGGCGGGAGCGGCGGCGGTGTCGGGGAGCGGCAGTTCGTCGACCTCCGGCTTCCACCAGCCGCGGGTGAGCGCGAACGTCGTCACCGAGATCGAGATCGCCACGGTCGGGATCACCACGACGAGCCCGTAGAACAGGTAGGTGCCGAGCGGGACGTGCAGCAGCGCGGCCAGCGCCAGCGCGCCGACACCGGGCACGGTGAACACGATTCCGCATTCCAGGCCGATGGCCAGCGCGGTGGCCATCCGCGCGGTCCCGTAGCGGCCGAGCTTCGGCGCGATGGCCCTGGCCAGCGGTGCCGAGATCACCAGCAGCACGTCGAGGAAGATCGACTGCAGGAAGGTCGCGACGGTCAGGGCCATGGCGTGCGGGATGCGCCGGGGCCCCACGGCGCGCAGCAGCGCGTCCACCAGCCGCTCGATGGCGCGCAGGTCGCGCAGGACGGCGCCCATGAGCACGCCGAACGCGATGAGCAGGCCGATCTCGGCCATGATGTCGCCGAAACCCTTGGTGATCGCGGTGACCGTCTCCTCGGCTCCGAGGCCGGCGGAGAGCCCGAGGTAGCAGGAGCCCAGGACCAGGGCTACGACCGGGTTGAACCTGAACCTGACGATCAGCACCACGATGGCCGCTACCGCGACCGCGGTGTTGATCAGGATTGCCGTGTCAGACATTCGCGCGTCCGTTCTTCCGTGCTCCGTTGCACTTCGCTGCGCGCATTCAGCAGCAATATTACCCGCATTATGAGCACTTGCCCACGATGTGAGTCAATACAAGATCGGAAGTATCCGATGCGCATGCGGTCAGGGGAGCGGGAAGGGGCGCGTGTCAGGCATCGCGGCCATCTCGTCCGACGAGCCGAGCGCGGGGCTCAGGAGGGGTAGCGGCCACCGATCGCGCGGGTGATCTGCTCGGCGTGCTCCACCAGCGTGTCCACCCACTCGACGCACTTCTCCGCGGGCATGCGCAGGGTCGGTCCCTGGATCATCAGCGCCCCGAGCAGGTCGCCCGCGGAGTCGAACACCGGGGCCGCCAGCCCGGAGGCTCCGTCGATGCGCTCGCCGACGGTGATGGCGTACCCCTCGGCGCGGGTCTGCTTGAGCAGCCTGCGGAGCTCGTCGCGGTCGGTGACCGTGCTGTCGGTCAGCTGCGGCAGCTCCTCCTGCAGCACCCGCTCGGCCAGCTCGGGGTTCCACGCCAGCAGCACACGCCCGGACGAGCCGACGGGAATCGGCGCGATCTTGCCCACCGACATCTCCCGGCGCAGGGCGTGGTGGGTCTCGGCGACCGCGACGCACACCCGCTGGGTGCCTTCGGCGCGGAAGAAGCACGCCGTCTCGCCGGTCTGGTCGCGCAGGTTCTTCAGCACCGGGTTGACGACCTCGAGCACGTCGAGGTCCTTGGCGGCGGCGCCCGCCCAGTAGGCCATCCGGACACCGATCCGGATCTTGTCCCCCGCGCGGTCGAGGAACCCGTGGGCGACCATGTTCGTGACCAGGCGCTGTACGGTGGACGCGGGCAGCCCGGTCCGTTGCTGGATCTCACGAAGGGTCATCGACGACCGGGCGAGGGTGAACGCGTTGAGGATCTCCGCGATCTTGCCCAGGACGAGCAACGGGGCCTGCTTGGTACCGGTACCCGTCTCGGTAGCGTGCGGCGCGGGCTCGTCTCGGGCAGCCATGTCCCGAAGATACGGCAGGAGGAGATCTGGTGAGCGAGGTCAGCGAGTCCGGTGTGGTGGGCGCTCCGGACGTGGAGGCGGCGGCCGGCCGGTTCGCGGGCGTGATCGGGCCGAGCCCGCTGCACCGCAGCGAGCGGCTGTCCGGGCGGTACGGACTGAACGTCTGGCTCAAGCGCGAGGACCAGCTCGCCGTGCGTTCCTACAAGGCGCGCGGCGCCTACAACCTCATCGCCCAGCTCTCTGCCGAGGAGCGCGAGCGCGGCGTGGTCTGCGCGAGCGCGGGCAACCACGGTCAGGGGGTGGCCCTGGCGTGCGCTTCGCTGGGCGTGCGCGCCCGGGTCTACCTGCCGAGGACGACGCCGCGGCAGAAGCGCGACAAGGTCCGCTCGTTCGGCGGCGAGCACGTGCGGATGATCGTGGAGGGCGAGACCTACGACGACGCCGCGGCGGCGGCCAAGGAGTACTCCTACTCGACGGGCGCGACGTTGATCCCCGCTTTCGACGATCCGCGCACGATCGCGGGCCAGGGCACCGTGGTCCGGGAGGTCGTCGATCAGCTCGGCCGCACCCCGGACGCGGTGGTGGTCCCGGTGGGCGGCGGCGGGCTGCTCGCGGGCACCATCGCCTGGCTGCGCGAGACCCACCCGGAGGTGCGGATCATCGGCGCGGAACCCGCCGGCGCGGCCAGCATGGCGCTCGCGCTGGACGCCGGGCGGCCGGAGACGATGACCGACATCGACCCGTTCGTCGACGGCGCCGCGGTGCGCACGGTCGGCACCCACACCTACGCGATCACGGCGTCGCGGACGCCTCGGATGGTCGCCGTGCCCGAGGGCCGCATCTGCGTGGAGATGCTCGACCTGTACCAGTCCGACGGCATCATCAGCGAACCCGCGGGCGCGCTGGCCGCGGCGGCGCTGGACTCCGGCCTCGGTCTCGAACCGGGCGCGACGGTGGTCTGCGTGCTGTCCGGCGGCAACAACGACGTCAGCCGCTACGCCGAGATCGTCGAACGGGCGCTGGTGTTCCAGGGCCGCAAGCACTACTTCCTGGTGGAGTTCCCCCAGGAGCCGGGTGCCCTGCGCGGGTTCCTCGACGACGTGCTCGGGCCGGACGACGACATCACCCTGTTCGAGTACGTCAAGCGCAACAACCGCGAAACCGGTCCGGCGCTGGTCGGCATCGAGCTCGGCGCGCCCGAGGATCTCGAGCCCCTCATGCGGCGGATGGAGAAGGTCCCGCACCGCGTCGAGCGCGTGCCACCGGACAGCCCGCTGTTCACCTTCCTCGTCTGATCCCACGCGGGAGAGCCGGCCCCTTCAGCGGGTGTTCCTCGATCGCCGCCGGGGTCCGTGCCGCGCGATGCCTTGGCGCGGCCGGACCTTGGCAGCTCATGCCAGGTGCGGCGACCGCCGGTGCGCTTGCAGGACGGCGGTGAGGAGGCCGGGGAAGAGCGCGTCGAGGTCGTCCTGGCGCAGCCGGCTCATCCGCGAGGTCCCCTCGTAGTGCTGGCGGATGACGCCGGCCTCGCGCAGCACCCGGAAGTGGTGGGTCGAGGTGGACTTGCTCACCGGCAGGCCGAAGGCGATGCAGGCCATCTCGCTGTGCCCGTCGGCCAGCTCGCGCACGATCCGCAGGCGCACGGGGTCGGCCAGCGCGTGCAGGACGGCCTCCAGGCGGATCTCCTCCCGCTCGGGGTGGGCCAGCCGGCGACCGGACGCGGTGGCTCGCTCGGTGGCGGACATCGGGACCTCCGTACTTGCGACTCATCCCACAAAGTACGAACACCTTCGTAGTTTGACAAGCCTCGTAGTACGGCGAGTAGCGTACAAGCCGTTGGTCGCCTCGAGGCCCCGCGAGTCACACCCCGACTACGAGGAGAACTACTGGTGAGTGCTCTGTTCGCGCCTCTCGCGCTGCGGTCGCTGGAGATTCCGAACCGCGTGTGGATGTCGCCGATGTGCATGTACTCCGCCGCCGCCGACGGGGAGGACGTCGGTGCTCCGACGGACTTCCACCTCGCCCACCTGGCCACCCGGGCCGTGGGCGGAGCGGGGCTGGTGATGGTGGAGGCCACCGGGGTGCGAGCCGACGGCCGCATCAGCCCGTGGGACCTCGGCCTCTGGAACGACCGCCAGCAGCAGGCGTTCACCCGTGTCACCGAGGCGATCCGCGCCCACGGCTCGGTGCCGGCCATCCAGCTCGCGCACGCCGGCCGCAAGGCTTCAGTCGACAAGCCGTGGCGCGGCAACCAGCCGCTGGCTTCCGCCGACGGAGGCTGGCAGCCCGTCGCGCCCAGCGCGGAGCCCTTCGCCCACCACCTCGTCCCGCACGAGCTCACCGCGGAGGAGATCCAGCAGCTGGTGCGCGACTTTGCCGAGTCGGCCAGGCGTGCGCTGGCCGCGGGCTTCCAGGTGGTCGAGCTGCACGGCGCCCACGGCTACCTGATCCACTCGTTCCTGTCGCCGGTGTCCAACAAGCGCACCGACGCCTACGGCGGCTCGCTGGAGAACCGGCTGCGCTTCGCGCTGGAGGTCGTCGACGCGGTGCGGGCGGTGTGGCCGGACGAGCTGCCGGTCTTCTTCCGCACCTCCGCCACGGACTGGCTGACCGAGAACCCCTCGGACCCGCGCGAGGGCTGGACGGGCGAGGACACCGTCCGCCTGGCCAAGGAGCTGCAGGCGCGAGGGGTGGACCTGCTGGACGTGTCCAGCGGCGGCCTGGTGCCCGATGCCGAGATCAAGCCCGCGCCCGGGTACCAGGTTCCCTTCGCCGCCCAGGTCCGCGACGGGGCCGGCATCTCCACGGCGGCGGTCGGCCTGATCCTGGAGCCCGCGCAGGCGGAGGAGATCGTCTCCTCCGGGCGGGCGGACGCGGTCATGCTCGGCCGCCAGCTGCTGCGCGAGCCCTACTGGGCGCACCGGGCCGCCGAGGAGCTCGGCGAGCAGCCGCGGTGGCCCGACCAGTACGGCTACGCCGTCGGCCGCCGCAAGGCAGGCTGAAAACCGTCGGCCATGCCGGTCGGCCGGGTCCGCGCGGGCACCGGCCGACCGGCGGGCCGGAAGGTGCGTCATCCCTCTCTCGCACCGTGCCGAGCCGTGCGACCAGGCGATTCCCGGTTCGGCGCCGGCTCGTGGTGCCGCCCTGCACTGCCAGCACTTCGTTAGCTCGAGCTATTAGTACGAGTCAGGACGATATGATGGCCTCCGTGCGGGCCCCTGCCGGTTGCCGGGCCCGCGATGTGCGGTGGGGGAGAGGAGCGGGGCCATCACGAGCCAGGAGATCGCCTCGAACGGCGCGGGCGGGTCGAGGCGGCCGACGATGAGCGACGTCGCCGCGCGCGTGGGCGTGTCGCGGCCCACGGTCTCGATGGTGATGCGGGGACTGGAGGGGCCCAGCGAGGAGACCCGGCGGAAAGTCCTGCTCGCGGCCGACGAGCTGGGCTACGCGCCCGACACCTCCGCTCGCCTGCTGCGGCGTCAGCGCAGCCTCCAGCTCGGTGTCGTGTTCACGATGCGCGAGCCGTTCCACGTGGAGCTGGTGGAGCACCTCTACTCGTGCGCCGCTGCGCGCGGCTACGACCTCGCGCTCGGCGCGCTCACGCCGACCCGCGAGCAGGACCGCGTGGTCGAGGAGCTGGTCAGCCACCGCTGCGAGGGGCTGATCCTGCTGGACACCGAGAGCGGCACCGCCCCGCTGGGCGCCGTTGCCGCCCACCTCCCGGCCGTCCAGCTCGCCTGCCCCGTCGCCGACAAGTCCCTCGACGTGGTCCGCAGCGACGACGCGAAGGGCATCCGCCAGGCCGTCGACCACCTCGTGGAGCTCGGCCACCGCGCCATCGCCCACGTCGACGCGGGCAACCGGCCGGGCGCGGCCGAGCGCCGCCGCGGCTACCGGGCGGGAATGAAGCGCCACGGGCTCGCCGGACACGCCGACATCATCCCCGGCGACTACACCCGCGAAGCGGGCGCCGCGGCCGCGCAGCAACTCCTGGAGCGCACCGGCCGCCCGACCGCGGTGATCACCGCCAACGACGACTGCGCACTCGGGCTGATCGACTCGCTGGTGCGTGCCGGGGTCGACGTTCCGGGCGACCTCTCGGTCGTCGGCTACGACGACAGCAGCGTGGCCCGGCTGCCGTTCCTCAACCTCACCACTGTTCGCCAGGACGCGGCCCGGCTCGCCGAGCTCGCGGTCGATGCGGTGCTCGACCGGCTGGAAGCGGGACGTACCGAAGCCAGGAAGGTGACCCTGGCTCCGCGGCTGGTCGTGCGCGGCACGACGGCCCCTCCGGCCTGACGGGAACCGCCCGGACGGCGGATCGGGGTTTGGCAGCGGTCCCGGATCTGGTCTGGCGGCGGTCGCGGATCTGGTCTGGAGGCGGATCGGTCTGGCGGCGGATCGGTCTGGCGGAGCAATCCGCTCTGTCGGTGACTCCGGCCTAACGGGAACGCCCCTCCTGTCCTGCACGGCGGAGCGCGAGAGCGCTCCCTCTCGTGCGGCATCCGCGCCGTCCGGTGCCCCCGAGCCCGGGCGCCCCAGTGGCGAGATCCGTCGTCCCTCGTAGGCGATGAACCATTCGGCACGGAGGAGCTTTCATCGAGCCTGAGTCCGCCGATCGCAAGGGGTAGGGCTGTCATCGAGCCTGAGTCCGCCGTTCGCAAGGGGTAGGGCTGTCAGCGAGCTTGAATCCGCCGATCGCAAGGGGCAGGGCTGTCGTCGAGCCGGAATCCGCCGACGGCCGGAGACCGCCGCTCGTGCACGCCCGGCCAAGTATGTCTTGACAAATCACCGTGGCGCAGTTCACGCTGACTTAGCACGAGTTAATAGCACGATTCAAAGACCCGCTGCCGCTGATGTGCGGCACGGTCTACGGGAGGACAGACGAGTGCAGGACACGGTGGGCGTCGCGGTGATCGGCGCGGGCATGGCCGGTCGGGCGCACGCGTACGGGTACAGGTCGGCGCAGACGGTTTTCGGCGCCGGACTCGCAGGCGTGCGGCTGGTCGCCATCGCGGACCTCAACGGCGAGGTCGCGGCCGACACCGCTCGCCGCTACGGCTTCGAGCGCGCCGAGACGTCGTGGCAGGCGGTCGCCGAGGCGTCCGACATCGACGTGGTGAGCGTGGTGGTGGCCAACCACCTGCACCGCGAGATCGTCGAGGAGCTGCTGGCGCGCGGCAAGCACGTGCTGTGCGAGAAGCCGCTGGCGCCCAGCACCGAGGACGCCGTCGCGATGATCAAGGCCGCCGAGCGGTCCTCCGCGCTCGCGCGGGTCGGCTTCACCTTCCGGTTCGCGCCTGGCGTGCGGGCCATCGCCGAGATGGTGCGGTCGGGAGACCTGGGTGCTCCGCTGCACTTCAACGGTCACTACTGGGCCGACTACGGCAGCGACCCCAAGGCTCCGATGGCCTGGCGCTACCGCGGTGGGCCGGGCTCCGGTGCGCTGGCCGACGTCGGGTCGCACATCGCGGACATGGCGGAGTTCGTGTGCGGGCCGATGGCCTCGGTCGGCGGGGCGAACCTGACCACCCGCGTCGCGACCCGCCCGGTGCCGCTCGGTCACGTGACCGGTCACCAGCAGACCGAGGTCGGCGACGAGGTCGCCGCCGTCGAGAACGACGACGAGGCGAACTACTCCGTCCGGTTCGCCTCGGGGGCGACCGGTGCCATCGCCGTCTCCCGCGTGGCGTTCGGCCACCCGAACACGCCCGGCTTCCAGCTGTTCTGCGAGCGCGGAACGGTGGTGTTCGACGCGCGCACGCCGTCGGAGATCTGGGTCGCCGACGACCGGGTTTCCGGTGAGAACAACGGTTTCCGGCGCGTGCACCTGGGGCCCGCGCACCCGCTGGTAGGTGGCGGTATGCCCTTCGACGGCGCGAGCATCGGCTTCGGCCACAACGACTCGTTCGTCTTCCAGGCGCGAGCGTTCCTGGACGAGGTGCAGGGCCGGTCGGAGCTCCCGGCGTGCATGCCGCTCGACCACGGCCTGCACAACCTGCGGATCCAGCAGGCGGTCGTCGAGGCCGCCGAGACGGGCTCGACCGCCGAGGTCGCCGCCGCCTCGATCTCCGCAGAAGTCTCCTGAGGCCCGGCCGGCTCCGCCCGGCGCGGAGCCGGTTCCCCTGACCAGACCGACGCGTTCTTCAACCCCCATGCCGATCGAAAGGGCTCATCCCATGACAACGCCGTCCCGGCCCGCCGCCCGCACCGTGGCGGGCAACCTCTGCCTCGGCACCGCACCCGACTCCTGGGGCGTGTGGTTCCCGGAAGACGAGCAGCAGGTCCACTTCACGCAGTTCCTCGACGAGCTCGCCCAGGCCGGATACCGGTGGCTGGAGCTCGGACCGCACGGCTTCCTGCCGACCGACTCGAAGCGGCTTGCCGAGGAGGTCGGTTCGCGGGGACTGAAGGTCTCCGGTGGTACGACGTTCGGTGCGCTGCACCGGCCGCACGAGTGGGAAGAGATGCTGGCGACCACCCGCAAGGTCGCCGAGCTGACCGCCGCCGTCGGCGCGCACCACCTGGTGTTCATCCCGCCCGGATACCGCGACGAGGAGACCGGTGGCTACACCGAGAACCCCGAGCTGTCCGCGGAGCAGTGGGCCACGGTGGGCAAGGCGGCCGACGAGCTCGGCAAGATCCTGCTGGAGGACTACGACGTGCGGCTGTGCGTGCACCCGCACGCCGACAGCCACATCCAGACCCAGCCCGAGATCGAGCGGTTCCTCAACGAGACCGACTCCCGGTACGCGAACCTGTGCCTGGACACCGGCCATGTGTCCTACGGCGGTGGCGACAACCTCGACCTCATCCGCCGCTTTTCCGAGCGCATCGGGTACGTGCACATCAAGCAGGTCGACCCGGACGTCCTCGCGCAGGTCGCCGCCGAGGACCTCTCCTTCGGCGAGGCGGTCAAGCGGGGCGTCTGCGTCGAGCCCCCGGCCGGTGTGCCGAACCCCGCGGAGGTCGTCGACGCGTTGTCGTCCCTGGACGCGGAGCTGTTCGTGATCGTGGAGCAGGACCTCTACCCGTGCGCTCCGGACGTGCCGCTTCCCATCGCCGTCCGCACGCGCGAGTATCTGGCCGGGTGCGGCCTCAGCGGGAGCGAGCGCCCGGCGGCGGGCAGGCCGGTGGTGAGCCCGCTCGGCCAGGAGAGTCAGCGATGAGGACAGCGGCGAACGCGCAACACGCACCGCGTGCTCGGGCGGCGGAGCGCTCCGCCGCCGGGCCGAACGCCGTTGCCGACCGGGGCGCCGTGGGCTCGCCGCCGGACCCACCGCGCGTCGCGGGGAGAGGGGCGGGGCCACGATGACACCGCGAACCTCATTCGCCACGCCGGACTCTCCTGCCGCGGACACGCCAACGCGGTTCGTCCGCGTCATCGCGGCGGTGGCGACGCTGGGCGCGCTGCTGTTCGGCTACGACACCGGCGTGATCTCCGGGGCGCTGCCGTTCATGGAACTGGGCCCGGAGCAGGGAGGTCTCGGCCTCACACCGGTCACCGAGGGGCTGGTGACGTCCTCGCTGGTGTTCGGGGCGGCCTTCGGCGCCCTGTTCGGTGGCCGGCTGTCGGACTGGCAGGGGCGGCGGCGAACCGTCCTCCTGCTCGCCGTGATCTTCTTCGCCGGTGCGCTGGGCACCGCCCTGGCGCCCACCACCGCGATCATGGTGGTCTTCCGCCTCGTGCTCGGTTTCGCCGTCGGCGGCGCCTCGGCGACCGTTCCGATGTTCATCGCGGAGATCGCTCCGGCGGCCCGGCGAGGGCAGCTGGTGACCCACAACGAGCTCATGATCGTCACGGGTCAGCTGCTGGCGTACACTTCGAACGCGGTGATCGCCAACCTCTGGCCGGGTGAGCACGCGTGGCGCTACATGCTCGGCCTCGCCTCGCTGCCCGCCGTGCTGCTGTTCCTGGGCATGCTGTTCATGCCCGAAAGCCCGCGCTGGTACGCCTCCAAGCAGCGCTTCGGCGAGGCGCTGGCCGTGCTGCAGCGCATCCGGCGGGCCGAGGCGGCGCAGGCGGAGTTCGCCGAGATCAAGCAGCGGGCGCAGCAGGCGGCGACGCAGGAGAAAGGCGGATGGGGCGACCTGCGCGTCCCGTGGATCCGCAAGCTCGTCGTCGTCGGCGTGGTCTTCGGCATCGCGGTGCAGCTCACCGGCGTGAACTCGATCATGTACTTCGCGCCGACCATCCTGCGGGCGACCGGGCTGGGCACCGAGGCGTCGATCACCGCGACGATCGCCAACGGTGTCGTGTCGGTGGTGTCGGTCGTCATCGGCATCTTCCTGCTGGGCCGGGTCGGACGCCGTCCCATGGTCATCACCGGCCAGGCAGGCATCACGGTCTCACTGGTCCTGCTCGGCGGCTGCTTCCTGCTGCCGGAATCCACCGTCCGCAGCTACGTCGTGCTGGCCGTCATGCTCGTGTTCCTGTTCTTCATGCAGAGCATGATCAGCACCGTCTACTGGCTGGTGACGGCGGAGATCTTCCCCATCCGGCTGCGCGGTTTCGCGATGGGTGTGGCGATCTTCGCGCAGTGGATCAGCAACGCCACCGTGGCGTTCACCTTCCCCATCCTCATCAACGCGCTCGGTGGCAACACCTTCTTCATCCTCGCCGCCGTCAACATCGCGACGCTGGTGTTCCTGGTGAAGTACCTGCCGGAGACGCGGGGACGCACTCTCGAGGCGCTGGAAGAACAGTTCCAGCACGACTACGCGGAGGCGCACCGCTCCAAGCCGGGCTGAGGCCCGGACGCAGGTCCCCGCCGAACCGCAACGCGGTCGGCGGGGACCTGCGCAGGTGTACCGTCGCTGTTGCCGGTTGGCGGGTTCGTTGCTGCGCGGGACTGGAATAAACCGGCATACCACCTTGGTCGGCCGAACCTTGCAGTCGTCAGTGCGTTGCTGTTTCCCGTTGACGCGGCGGATCTCCGCGCGGCGCTGTTCGGAGAACCAGGACCAAGTCCCTTGTCCCCGGCGGGCTTTCCACTAGCGTTGGCGGCGGCAGAGTTGGTTTCGAGTGGGAATTGCGCGCGGAGCAATTGTTTCTGATGCCGGACGCCCGCGCTGGGGCTGGTTCCCGCGTGCGTCGTTCCGTGCGCCGGAGTGCGCGGCAGCTCCGCGCCGAGGCAGTGGGCCGGGCGGTTCTTCGGGAGAAGCTGCTGGAGGGTCTGCGGGGCCGCGTGATCGAGATCGGCGCCGGCCAGGGGTTGAACTTCATCCACTACCCGCCGGACGTGGCGGAGTTGCGCGCGGTGGAACCCGACGACGTGCTGCGCGACTTCGCCGCAGGCGCGGCCAAGGTCGCGCGCATACCCGTCGACGTCGTGGCGGGGGAGGCCACCGCACTGCCGGTGGCGGACGCGTCGCAGGACGCGGCGGTCGTGAGCCTCCTGCTCTGCACGGTGCCGTCTCCGGACCGCGTTCTGGCCGAGGTGCGCCGCTGTCTGCGACCGGGGGGTGAACTGCGCTTCTACGAACACGTCCGGGCGCCGGGACACGTGGCACCCTACGTGCAGGACGCCGCCACCCCCGTGTGGATGCGCTGTTTCAGGGGTTGCCACCCCAACCGGGACGCGGAGTCGGCCATCCGCCGGGCGGGCTTCGACATCGTCGAGGTCGAGCACTTCAACGTCGGCACGCCACCGCTCAACCCGGCCGCACCCCACATCCTCGGGCGGGCGATCCGGGCCTGAAGGGTTCGTGGCGTCGGACGTGGGAGCGCGGCTCGCTTCTGGTCAGAGCAGCCGCTGCACGGCTTGAATTCTCGCTTCGGTGCGGGCGGAGGGCATGGTCGCGGCGTAGTGCTGCGCCCGCGCCACAGCGTCCCGGGCGGCGTCGAGCGCGCCCACCCGCGCGTGCGACTCGGCCAACCACGAGAGGTACAGGGCCACTTCGCGAGCGTGTTCCGGCGGATAGCTCTCGATGGCGGCGGTCAGCAGCGGTTCCGCGTCGGTGGGCCTCCCAGCCCGATCATGCACCGACCGGCCATCACGTCGATTTCGCCGCGATCGAGCCAGTAGACCCATTCCGGCTCATCCGCGCCACGTTCCTCGAACGCGTCGTCGACCTCATCCAGAGCACGCCAAGTCCCATCGACGTCGCGTGATTTCGCCGAAGCCCACGCGACCCGTTCGAGCAGCAGCGCGCGAACGACTGGAGTTGCGCCGGTCGCTCCCACCGCGGCTGTACGCGCCAGCAGCGCAGCATCTCGCGGGTCGCCGACGGTGGCGATCTGGTAGCTCAGGCTGGAAAGCAGTTGGGCCGCCAGAACGCGGCCGCCCGTCTCGCTCGCCGCGTCGACACCGGAGAGGTAGAACCGCTGGGCGTCCGCGTATGCCCCGGCATCACTGGCGATCCAACCCGCGAGTTGCGCGAGTTCGCCGACCGCGGTGAACAGCCGACGACCGGTCATCTCGGAATACGAAGCCGATCTCACGAGGCTTTTCGCATCGCTCAGTTCCTTCGACACGGCCGGTAGCAGTTCGCGGCTGCTCACCACGTCATCGAGATGGCGCAGTTCGACGACACGACGTTCCAGCTCTGAGGCCAGAGACGCCCCGACTCTTCGACCTGAACGCGTGTGCGTCGCCACGGGGGACTCGGTGACGAGCCATTCGTGGGCGAGCCGCATCGGGTCTCTGCGGCTGCCCACCAACGGAATGCCGAGGACCTGTTCGTAGGAAGCGACCACGTCCGCAGGGACGGGACGTTTCCCGGTTTCCACCATGCTCAGGTACGACTTGGCGAAATGCGTCCGTTGCGCCATGCGCGCCAGGCTCAGCCCGCGGCTTCGCGGGCCGCACGCAAGTCCCCGCCGGTCGTCATCGCACCTGCCCTGCTGTGAACGTCTGTGAACACCGAAGCCGTATCGATCACCCTACGCAGTCTCGAAGCTACGTAGAGACGTCCCCGGATCGGGATTGCTGAAAGACACCTTCCACGCGACGGACAGAAGATGGGCGATGGTGACCGCGATGCCGCTCGACTACCAGGCCGACGACGAGCGTCAGGCTCCCTACCGTCGGCGCGTTGCGCCTGTCGAAGTCCCGTTCGTGTGGGTCTTGCGGCGGCATCACAGGTTGACGTTGCAGCAGGCGCACGCCGTCGTGAACATCGACAGGGAACGTGTGCGGGCCGTGTGCGCGTGCGGGCTGGAACTCGAGCGCCACGAGATCACCGACGTGCCCGGCGGTGGTTGTCAGGTGTGCCCGTTGTGCGTGAACGCGACGCCGACTTCGGCGGAGTCGCATTCGTGACCAAGGAGGTGCATCTTCCGATGGCGTGGCATGTGGAGGTCGTGTCGTCGCGGGAGGTCTACACGGTCAGGTGGGGGCGTGGCGCGGGGTTCCTGACCGTGCATGCCGGGGACATCGGGACGAGCCACGGCAACGCGCACTTGGTCGACACGGTGCACGGTGTTGGCGACTGGGCGGATGAGGCCGACGTGGCTGCCCAGGCCCGGAGGTGACTTCGGGTCACCGCCCACCGACGGCCGCTTCGCCAGTGACTCCGACCGACACAGGTGGGCCCCGCTCAACCCGGCCGCACCCCACATCCTCGGGCGGGCGATCCGGGGCTGAAGGGGCTGCCGACACGACCGGTAGCCCACTGCTAGGAGTGCAACTGCGGGGCTGATCCTTCGCTACGCTCGCGGACAACACCCGCCGAGAGCCCGGGGACTTCTGGAGTGCCGGGCGGGGCTCCGTCGGAAGGCACGACGAGCGGTGGATTTCCACGCTTCGGCGTTGGAAGCCGTGCCACGCCATTACCGGTGGGCCTCTTATGTCGGTGGCGCGATGCTCGTTCCCGCGCTCGTGGAGGTGCGATCGTGGACAGAGGCCGAACGCGCCGCCACAGAGGTGGCGAAGCCGGCGTCGGAGGTGTCCTCGGCTCGGGCGTCGCGACGCCTGCGAGACGCCGCTGAGACGGTGAGGTACGACCGCGCCCCGAGCAGTCTGGCGGACATGCTCGACGCTCTCGCGGCGCAGAAGGAACGGCGTCAGGCGAGAAAGCGGCGGCGTTCGCGGACATTCGGAGGACAGGCCGAGAGAGCAAGCGCTCCCGGCCTGTCCGGCGGGCCACCCCGAGCTGGCTGGCTCCGGTCAGGAAAGCTCGGCGAGGACACGCTTCTTGATCTCGGGAACCGAGAGTCCGTAGCGGTCGTGCAGCGTGGGCAGCGCGCCCGCGGCGAGGAACTCGTCGGGGAGCCCGATCGGCACGATCCGCACGCCGGCTCCGGCGAAGGCCAGGCAGGAGGCGACCGACTCGGCCAGGCCGCCGACGACCGTGTGGTTCTCCAACGTCACCACGAGGCGGTCCCCGGCCGTCTCCCGCAGGATCGCGTCGCGGTCCAGCGGCTTGATCGTCGGCACGTGCAGCACCGCCACGTCGACGTGGTCGGCCTCCAGCTCCGCGGCCGCGGTCAGGGCGCGCATGGTCATCAGCCCGGTGGAGATCATCAGCACGTCACGGCCGGTCCGCAGCTCCGCCGCCTTGCCGAGTTCGAAGCGGTAGTCGTACTCGTCGAGCACGGTCGCGACCGAACCGCGCAGCAGCCGCAGGTAGCTCGGCCCCGGCGCGTCGGCCAACGCGGGCACCGCCTGCTCGATGTCGACCGAGTCGCACGGGTCCACGATGGTCAGTCCCGGCATGCCGCGCAGGATCGCCAGGTCCTCGGTCGCCTGGTGGCTCGGCCCGTACCCGGTGGTGAGACCGGGCAGACCTCCCACGACGTTGACGTTCAGCCCGGGTTCGGCGATGTCCAGGCAGAGGAAGTCGTAGGCGCGTCGCGTGGCGAACACCGAGTAGGTCGAGGCGAAGGGCACCAGCCCCACCTCGGCCATCCCGGCCGCCGCGCCCAGCATCGCCTGTTCGGCCATGCCCATCTGGAAGAACCGGTCGGGGTGGGCCTCCCGGAAGACGTGCATGTCGGTGTACTTGGCCAGGTCCGCGGACAAGCCCACGACTTCCGGCCGCTGCTCGGCCAACCGCGACAGGGCGTGCCCGAAGGGAGCGCTCGTCGTCTTCTGCCCTTCGTCCACGAAGGACGCGATCATGGCCGAGGTGGTGAGCCTCCTGCCCGTGGTCGTCATGCCCCGACCTCCTCGAGCTGTTCGCGAGCGAGCTGCCACTCGTGCTCCTCCACCCGCATGAAGTGCGCTTTCTCCCGTGCCTCCAGGAACGGCACGCCCCGCCCGACCTGCGTGTCGCAGACGAGCACCGACGGGGAACCACGGTGCTCGCGCAGTTCGTCGAACCCTGCGACCAGCGCGTCGACGTCGTTGCCGTCGACGCGCAGCGCGTGCCACCCGAAGGCCCGCCACTTGTCGGCGACCGGCTCGGTGCGCAGCACCCCGGCGGTCGGACCGTCCGCCTGCAGGGCGTTGACGTCGACGATCGCGGTCAGGTTGTCCAAGCCGTGGTGCGTTGCGGCCAGGGCCGCCTCCCACGTCGAGCCCTCGTCCAGCTCGCCATCGGAGAGCAGGTTGAACACCCGCGCCGGGTTTCCCTGGTGGCGCAGGCCCATCGCCATCCCGGTGGCCACGCCCAGGCCGTGTCCCAGGGAGCCGCCGGAGATCTCCATACCGGGGGTGTAGCTGGCCATCCCTGACATCGGCAGCCGCGAACCGTCCGACCCGTAGGTCTGCAGCTCCTCGACGTCGAGGACACCGGCCTCGGCCAGCGCCGCGTACAGGGCGATCGCGTAGTGGCCGATGGAGAGCAGGAACCGGTCGCGCTCGGGCCACTCCGGGTCCTCGGGGCGGTAGCGAAGCTGGTCGGAGTACACAACCGCCAGGATGTCGGCGACACCGAGGGCCTGGGCGATGTATCCCTGTCCCTGCACCTCGCCCATGTTCAGCGCGTGCAGCCGGATGCGGCGGGCCGCGCCTCGCAGCGCTTGAATTCGATCAGACAACGGCAGCCTCCTTGTCGCCGATCCAACCGGCCATCGCGATCCTCCTCGATCGGGTAGGCGCTCGATGTTGAGTGTTAACAGTCGAGTGTTGGGAGATGATGCTAGACGTCGTACGAGGCATGTCAAGGGGGAGTCCCTGGCCGTGGTGCCGGCTGTGCTGTCCGGCTACGTGGGTGTCAGGCCCGCCTGCGCACCACGGCCGGAACAGCCAAGGGAAGCTAGTTCGCGCTGGTCAGAACCTCGACCGCGGCGGACATGTGTTCCTTGAGCACGGCTGTCGCGCCCTCGGCGTCGCCGCGCTCGATCGCATCGACGATCGGGCGGTGGTGGGCCGCTGACATGAGCGTGCTGCGGTTCTCGCCCGCGGCGCTCATCACCACGACCCGGATCGGGCCTTCGAGGTGGCGCCAGGTGTCCAGCAGCACGGAGTTGCCGGACAGCTCGCACAGCAGCGCGTGGAAGGACAGGTCGGCCTCGATCTGCTCGGGCAGGTCGCCGGTGCCGGTTTCCAGCTTGTCGAGCGCGGCGGTCAGCTCGGCGACCGCGTTCGCGTGCTTCGGCGACTGGACGATCTCGGCGACCGCCAGGCCCTCGAGCGCGCCGCGCACGCGGAACAGCTCGTGCACCTGTTCGCGGGAAAGGCTGCGCACGCGCAGCATTCCCCGCATGCCCGGCGTGACCAGACCTTCCTGCTGCAGGTGGCGCAGTGCCTCGCGCACGGTCCCCCGACTGATCGACAGCCGTGAGGCGATCTCGACCTCGCCGAGGTGGTCGCCCGGCCGGTAGTGCCCGGAGAGGATCGCCGAACGAAGTGCCACCAGTGCGCGCTCGCGCAGCGTCTTGCGATCCAGACTGTGCAGTGCCTCTTCCGCCACGCCCCGATGATAGCCATCTGTCGACAGTCAACCGCACACCCGGCGGTCAGGAGTCCGCAGCGGGCCTCGCCGTGACGTATCGCAAGGCCGCGCCGTGCAACCGGCAGACCTGGCCCGGTGATCGATGTGCTCGCTAACAATCCGGTCCACCTGCACTGGCTTGGCGTCCGATCGGCCCTTGACGGCGATTGTGTTACCGCTAACACTCATCCCCAGCGGAACGTGCGAAGGGAGCCGGTTGGTGGTCAGGCGGTCTGACGGCACATCCGAGCCGGAGCCTCTTCCGGCGGGCCGGCCGCCCTCGCTCGCCGATGTGGCTGCGCTGGCCGGTGTCTCGCACATGACGGTGTCCCGCGTGGTCAACGGCGCGGGCCCGGTGCGCGCCGATACCCGCCGCCGGGTGCTGGACGCGATCGAGCGCCTCGGGTACCGGCCGAACTCCCTCGCCCGCGGGCTGGCCACCGGCCGCTCGCGAACCCTGGGCGTCGTCGCGCTCGACTCGGTCCTCTACGGGCCGGCGAGCACGCTGTTCGGGGTGGAGAACGCCGCGCGGGAGGCGGGTTACGGCGTGTCGGTCGCCAGCGTCAGCGCTCCCGAGCGGTCACTGATCGTCGACGCCGTGGAGAGCCTGCGCAGGCAGGGCGTGGAGGGGGCGGTGGTCATCGCTCCGCACGTCGCGGCCGGGCGCGCGCTGGAGACCGCGCCCCGCGACGTGCCGCTCGTCGCGGTGGCCGACACCGACGAGGCGCCGGTGCCGGTGGTGGCGGTGGACCAGCGCGACGGTGCGCGCCGGGCGACCGAGCACCTGCTGGCGCTCGGGCACGAGACGGTGTGGCACATCGCGGGCCCGCACGGCTGGCTGGAGACGCAGGCGCGCGAGGAGGGCTGGCGCGCCGTGCTTTCCGGTCGCGGCGCGGATGAACCTCCGGTGCTGCGGGGGGACTGGAGCCCGCGGTCCGGTTACGAGATCGGGAGGGAGCTGATCGGCCGCGACGGCGTGGACGCGGTGTTCGTGGCCAACGACCAGATGGCACTCGGCCTGCTGCGCGCGCTTTCGGAGGCGGGCAGGAAGGTTCCCGAAGACGTGCGCGTCGCCGGGTTCGACGACGTCCCCGAGGCGGCCTACTTCTCGCCGCCGCTCACCACGGTCAGACAGGACTTCCTCGCGCTCGGCCGTAAGACATTCGACCGGTTGCTCAGCCGGATCGAGGGCCGGGAGACGCCCGCGCGTTCGGTGGTGCCTGCGGAGCTGATCGTGCGCGAAAGCACTGGGATGCGGAAAAGCTGACCGCGGTGCGCCGCTGACGCGGTTGCGGTAGGGAACTTCGGCAAACGAGACCTTTGCGCCACCAATGCGCAGGGGCTGTTGCTGATGCGCGAATTCCCTTCTATATCAAGGAAAACCGGGATCGAGAAACGCGATCATCGGTGTTGACCGGGTCGAAGTCCTCGCGTACGTTCCGAACAACGTCCGAGATATCGAACGTGCTGTTCCGGGTTGCGGCACCACCTCCGCCGACGAAGACGAGGAAACGTCGACCATGCACACACTTGCCGACGGCTTGCGCCTGTCGATGAACTGGCTGGACAACCTGATCCTGGTCATCTACTTCGCCGTGGTGCTGGGAATCGCCTTCGCGGCGAAGCGAAGCGTCAACAACAGCCTGGACTTCTTCCTGTCCGGGCGGTCCCTGCCCGCGTGGGTGACCGGGCTGGCCTTCGTCTCGGCGAACCTCGGCGCGACGGAGATCCTGGGCATGGCGGCCAACGGTGCCCAGTACGGCGCCTACACCGTGCACTGGTACCTGATCGGCGCGATCCCGGCGATGGTGTTCCTGGGCCTGGTGATGATGCCGTTCTACTACAACTCGAAGGTCCGCAGCGTCCCGGAGTTCCTGCTGCTGCGGTTCAGCCGGTCGTCGCACCTGCTCAGCGCCGTCATCTTCGCCGTCGCCTCGGTGCTGATCGCGGGGGTGAACCTGTACGCGCTGGCCATCGTCCTGCGCGCGCTGCTCGGCTGGCCGCTGCCGCTGTCGATCGTGGTCGCCGGGGTGTTCGTGCTGGCCTACATCGTAATCGGTGGACTGTCCTCGGCGATCTACAACGAGGTCCTGCAGTTCTTCGTCATCGTGGCCGCGCTGGTTCCGCTGACGGTGCTGGGCCTGGTGCGCGTCGGCGGTGTGGACGGCTTCGTCGACAAGGTGGTCGCCGGTCCCGGTGCGGACTTCCTGACCGCATGGGGCGGCACCGGCTTCGGACAGGACAACCCGCTCGGCGCGAACTGGCTGACCATCACCCTGGGGCTCGGGTTCGCGGTGTCCTTCGGCTACTGGACGACGAACTTCGCCGAGGTGCAGCGCTCCCTGTCGGCCAGGAACCTCTCGGCGGCCAGGAGAACTCCGCTGATCGCGGCGTTCCCGAAGATGTTCATCCCGCTGATCGTGGTGCTGCCCGGCATCATCGCGCTGCTGGTGGAACCGGCGATCGGGCAGGCGGGCAGCGGCTACGACTACAACGACGCGATCCCGCTGCTGATGCGCGACCTGCTGCCAAGCGGCGTGCTCGGCCTCGCGGTGACCGGCCTGATGGCCTCCTTCATGGCGGGCATGGCCGCGAACGTGTCGAGCTTCAACACGGTGTTCACCACCGACATCTGGCAGGCCTACATCAGGCCGCGCATGCCCGACGCCCACTACCTGCGGGTCGGGCGGGTCATCACCGCCGTGGGCGTGCTGATCGGCATGGGCACGGCGTTCATCGCCGCCTCGTTCAGCAACATCATGAACTACATGCAGACCCTGTTCTCGTTCTTCAACGTCCCGCTGTTCGCGACGTTCATCCTGGCGCTGTTCTGGAAGCGCATGACCGCGAAGGCCGGGTTCTGGGGGCTGCTGCTGGGAACTCTCGCGCCGATCTGCTTCTACCTGGCCTACAAGGGCGGATTCGTGCCGATCAGCACCGACCAGGGTGCGAACATGATCTCCTCGATCATCGCCTTCGCCGTGGACGTCGCGGTCAGCGTGCCGATCGCGCTCGCGACCGCGCCGAAGACGGACGCGGAGCTGGAGGGCCTGGTCTACAGCCGGGCGGTCGCGCGTGGCGCCGGGGAGGTGGCGCCCGGTGACGGCGCCTGGTACCGGCGGCCGGCGCTGCTGGGGTGGAGCGCCATGGTGCTCGCCGCGCTCTGCTACGTCCCGTTCTCGTTGTGAGCACGCTGGATTCCGAACACCGGGAGGGCGAGAGATGCCGGAAGACGACCGCTCCGCCAGCGTCGCGGAGCTGGAGACGCAGTCGGGCACCGCGGCCAAGCTGTTCGACGTTCGCACGGTGATCGGCGGGCTGTTCCTGGTCTACGGCCTGCTGATCGGCGGCGCCGGGTTGTTCCCGGACGAGGCCGGTCTGGCGAAGTCGCAGGGCATCAACATCAACCTGTGGACCGGCCTGGCGATGCTGGTCGTGGGTGGCCTGTTCGTGCTGTGGCTGCTGTTGCGCCCGCTCAGGCACGACACCGGCGGAGAGGAGACCGGCAGTGCTGAGAACCCGTGAGTTCCTGCGGTCGCTGGGAATGCCCCAGGACGATGCGGCCGCGACGAGCGCGAAGCGCTTCCCCGACGGCGCGCAGTACCGGGTGGAGATCCCGAGCACCGAAAGCCCCGAGGTGCTCGAGGCGGTGCTCGACGAGGCGTCGCGCCGAGACGTCGTCGTGCACCGCATCTCCCAGGGCAGCGGCGGAATGCTGCTCACCGACGGCGAACTGCGCGGCATGGCCGTCGCTGCCGCCGGGCGTTCGGTCGAGCTCAGCCTGTTCGCCAGGCCGCTGGCGGGCTGGGACACCGGCGCGATGGCCCTCGCGCCCGGGGGCGGTCCGGTCGCGGCCCAGGCGCGCGGCACCGAGCAGCTCGTCCACGTGCTCGAGGACATCCGCCGCACCGCCGAGGCCGGAATCCGATCGGTGCTGATCACCGATCTTGGCGTGCTGAAGGTCGCCGCGAAGATGCGCGAGCAAGGCGACCTCCCGCCCGGGATGCGGTTCAAGATCAGCGTGCAGATGGGGCTGGCCAACCCGGTCTCCGTGCGCATCGCCGAGGACCTCGGCGCCGACAGCTACAACGTGCCGACCGACCTCAGCACCGGCCAGCTGGCCTCGATCCGCGCGGTCGCCGACCTGCCGCTGGACGTCTACGTCGAGTCACCCGACGACATGGGCGGGTTCGTGCGCCACCACGAGATCGCCGAGATCGTGCGGGTGGCCGCTCCCGTGTACGTCAAGTTCGGCCTGCGCAACGCCCCGAACATCTACCCCAGCGGAACGCACCTGACGCCCACGGCGGTGGCGCTGGCCCGGGAGCGGGTGCGTCGCGCGCAGATCGGCCTCGGCCTGCTCGACCGCTACGCGCCCGAGGCGAAGGCGTCGCCCCTGCCCGCCGACGACCTGGCCGTCCCGCGCCCGTGAAAACCGGAAGGCAGCACATGAAGATCACCCACGTCGACTCCTTCGTCCTCGGCACGCCGTGGCGGGACCTGACCTACGTCCGGGTCCGCACCGACGAGGGCCTCGTCGGTGTCGGCGAGACCCGGATGCTCGGCCACACCGAGGCCCTGCGCGGCTATCTGCGCGAGGCCGCCGAGCGGCACGTGATCGGCTCGGACCCCTTCGACATCGAGTCCCTGGTGTGGCGGATGAAGCACGGCGACTACGGCCGCGCGGGCGAGATCGCGATGTCGGGCATCGCCTGCGTCGAGATGGCCTGCTGGGACATCATCGGCAAGGCCCTCGGCCAGCCGGTCTGGCGGTTGCTCGGCGGCAGGGTCCGCGACCGCGTCAAGGCCTACGCCAATGGCTGGTACACCGTCGAGCGCACCCCCGAGGAGTTCCACGGCGCGGCACGGCGGGTCGTCGAGCGCGGGTACCGCGCGCTGAAGTTCGACCCGTTC
Organism: Saccharopolyspora erythraea; assembly: GCF_018141105.1. Taxonomy (NCBI): domain Bacteria; kingdom Bacillati; phylum Actinomycetota; class Actinomycetes; order Pseudonocardiales; family Pseudonocardiaceae; genus Saccharopolyspora; species Saccharopolyspora erythraea. The sequence continues at coordinate 3,775,173 of NZ_CP054839.1, forward strand.
GGGCCCGGCAGGTGGGAGCTGGAGCCCGCGGAGCGGCGCCGCTCGGTGGAGCTGGTGGAGGCGGTGCGCGACGCCGTCGGCCCGGACGTGGAGATCCTGGTCGAGATGCACGGGAGGTTCACCCCCGCCGAGGCGGTGCGCATCGCGGGTGAGCTGAGCCGCTTCGACCCGGGCTGGATCGAGGAGCCGGTGCCGCCGGAGAACTTCGAGGCGCTGTCCAAGGTCGCCCGTCAGGTGAACATCCCCGTGGCCACGGGAGAGCGGGTCCACGACCGCATCGAGTACCGCGAGCTGTTCGCCCGCCAGGCGGCCGACGTCATCCAGCCCGACATCGGGCACTTCGGCGGCATCCTCGAGACCCGCAAGGTCGCCGCCACCGCAGAGACGCACTACGTCCTGGTGGCACCGCACAACGTCGGCGGCGCCGTGCTGACCGCCGCGAACCTGCACCTGGCGGCGGTGGCTACCAACTTCAAGATCCAGGAGCACTTCAACGACTTCGCCGACCAGCACGTCAAGCAGGCCGCCCCGGGCCTGCCGGAGGTGGTCGACGGCTACTTCGAGCTGCCGGAGGCCCCGGGCCTGGGCGTCGAGCTGGACGTCGACTTCGTGCTCGAGCACCCGCCGGCGGGCGCGCACTTCGACCTCTACGCCGAGGACTGGCAGTTCCGCGGGACCAAGGGGTCCGAGTGACAGAGTTCCGGACGACACCGCGCGCAGTCGTCATCGACAGACCCGGACAGCTACGGGTCGAATCCGCCGAGCCGCGCCCGCCCGGCCCGGGAGAGGCGCTCGTGCGGGTGGCGTGGAGCGGCATCTGCGGCTCGGACCGCGAGGTGTTCACCGGGCGGCGCCCGGCCGAGTTCGTCCGCTACCCCGTGGTTCCCGGCCACGAGTGGTCGGGAACGGTCGTCGAGGTCGGCGCCGGCGTGGCGGGCGAGCTGGTCGGCCGCCACGTCGTGGGCGAGGGTTTCCGCAACTGCCAGGTGTGCGACGCGTGCCGCCGGGGGCAGAACAACCTCTGCAGCGGCGGGTACGACGAGACCGGCTTCACCCGGCCGGGAGCGTGGGCCGACCACCTCACGCTCCCGGCGCGGCTGCTGCACGTGCTGCCGGACAACGCGGACCTGCGGGCCGCCGCGGTGCTCGAACCGGCCGCGTGCGTGGCCGAAGCGTGCCTCAGGCTGGCCACCGAGGCCGGCGAGCGGGTCGCGGTCGTGGGCGGGGGCAGCCTGGGGCTGCTGGCCACCCAGTTGCTCGCGGCCGCCTCACCGGCGGAACTGGTGGTCGTCGACCCCGAGTCCTCTCGCGCGGACCTCGCGACCGAGTGCGGCGCCACGACCTGGACCAGCCCGGAGGAGGCCCAGCGCCGTTCCGGCCGCTTCGACGCGGTCCTCGAAGCCGCCGGGGCGCCGGATACGGCGGACCTGGCGACCAGGCTGGCGAGAAGCGGCGGCAGAGTCGTGCTGACCGGTGTGCCCGCCGGCGACGAGCGCTCGCTGTCGCCGAGTCACCTCCTGCTCTCCCAGATCACCCTGCACACGGTCTTCGGCGCCCCCTCCCGCGCGTGGACCCACGCGGTGCGTGCGTTCGCCGGTGGTCTGCTCGATCCGGCGCGGATCATCAGCCGCGAGTTCGGTCTCGACGACGCCGCCGAGGCGTTGCGCGTTCTCGGTGCCGAGCGGCAGCGGACGGTGAAGGTGCTGCTTCGTCCCTGACTTCGCACTGGAGGTTCTCGTTGCCGTCCGAACACGACGTCGTGCAGGTCACCGACCCCTGCGCCCATCACGGTGAAGGCCCGGTGTGGCATCCGGAGTGGCCAGGGCTCCGCTGGGTCGACATGCTCGCCGGGGACGTCCTCACCCTGGAGCCGGCGGGCCAGGTGCACCGGGCCCACGTGGGTTCCGTCGTGGCTGCGCTACGGCCCCGGCGAGGTGGTGGCGCGGTGCTGGCGCTGGAGCGGGGGTTCGCCCTCGGCGATGCCGGGCTGACCGAGATCCGCGCGCTCGGCGAGCTGTGGAGCGACCCGGCCGTCAGGATGAACGAGGGCGGATGCGACCCCGAGGGCCGCTTCTACTGCGGATCGATGTCCTACACCGCCGAGCCCGGCCGAGGAGCTTTGTACCGATTGGACACCGACGGTGCCGTCTCGACGGTGCTCGGCGGTGTCACGATCTCCAACGGCCTCGCATGGAGCCCGGACGGGACATCGGCCTACTACGTGGACACGCCGACACAACGCGTCGACGTCTTCGACCACGTCGACGGCACACTGCGCAACCGACGGCCCGTCGTCCGCATCGAGCCGGAGCTCGGCGCTCCCGACGGCCTGACGGTCGATGCCGAAGGACACCTGTGGGTCGCGCTGTGGGGTGGTGGTGCGGTGCATCGGTACTCACCCGAAGGCAGGCTGGTCGACCGGATCGGCGTGCCGGCTTCCCAGGTGACCGCGTGCACCTTCGGCGGCCCCGGCCTGACCGACCTGTTCGTCACCACATCGCGGGTGGAGGCCGACCTCCGGCGGCACCCGCTGTCGGGAGCGCTGTTCCGCGTACCCGGCGCGGGCAGGGGAACGCCCGTCCGCGAGTACGGCGGGTAGGGGAGGTCGGCAGCGCGCACGGTCCATGGCTCGCAGATTCGCCGGAGTCGGGTCGTCGCAATGGGATAGGCGGGGCAGAACAGCCGTCCGCCGATCCGTCCCGTCGTGCGCTGCCTGCGGGGCCGGGCGATCTTTTGTGTGTCGGTACTCATGTGTTGTGGCGGAACCGGCGTGCAAGAGCGAGGTTGTAGCTCGGAGCGAGGGGGTTCGCGGATGGTGGAACCGGCGGTACCGCTGATGACCGGGAGTGCGGTGGCGTGCGATCGCGGGTGGGCGAGCATCGCTCACCGGTCGCCTGCCGGGCTGCAGATCCCCGCGGAGCCGGCATGACCGCCCGGCCACGGGTCTGGGCGCTGCTCGCGCACGCCGCCCTGACCCAGCTCATCACCTTCGTGCTGCGGCCCGCGATGTCGTATCGGGCGCTGGAGCTGGAGGTTCCCGCCTCCTGGCTCGGCCTGCTCTCGGGCACCTTCGCCCTGGTGCCGCTCGTGCTCGCGCTGCCTGCCGGGCACGTCGTGGACCGGATCGGGGAGCGCCGCGTGATGGTCGCGGGCAGCCTGCTGATGTGCGCGGCGGGCGCGGTGCTGCTGTTGCTCGGTGGCAGCGTGCCGGGCCTGCTGGCTGGCAGTGTCGTGCTGGGCACCGCGCATCTGGGGGCGGTGGTCGCGCAGCAGGCGCTGGTGGCCAACACGTCCGGATCAGGGCGGATGGACACGGCGTTCGGCTACTACACCTTCGCCGCCTCGCTGGGGCAGGCGGCGGGCCCGGGACTGATCGTCCTGTTCGGAGGGTCTCAGGCGATTCCCGACACCACGCCGATCTTCCAGGGCGCCACCGCGATCGCGGTCGTGCTGTTCGCGCTGTCCTTCGTCGTCGGGTCCGGCGGTGCGCCGCGGCGTCCGGAGGCCGCCGAACGCGTCGGCGTCCGCACGCTCCTGCGGTTGCCGGGTCTGGGCCGGGCGCTGTTCACCAGCTGCGTCGTGCTGGCCGCGGTGGACATCTCGCTGGTCTACCTGCCCGCGCTGGGCGCCGAACGAGACATCGCGTCCGGGCTGATCGGCGCACTGCTCGTCCTGCGCGCGGCGGCGTCGATGGTCTCGCGGCTGTTCCTCGGCAGGCTGGCGGCCCGGCTCGGCCGCCGCAGGCTGCTGGTGCTGAGCGTGCTGATGTCGGCCGCGGGCCTGGCGGCCGCGGCGGCCCCGGTGCCGGTCTGGCTGCTGGCCACCGCCGTCACCGCCGCGGGTTTCGGCCTCGGCGTCGGCCAGCCGCTGACGATGTCGTGGCTGGCCGAGTCCGCCCCCGCGGGCACCCGGGGCCTGGCGATGTCGTTGCGGCTGACCGGCAACCGGGCCGGTCAGGTCGTCGTCCCGGGCGCGGTGGGCCTGGTCGCCGCGGGGCTCGGCGCGGCGGGCGTCCTGTTCGTCACCGCGGCGGGCCTGGCCTGGACCGGGTTCCTGGCGCGGAAGCTGTCGGTGGACCGGCCCGCGCAGGACTGACCTCGCGGTTCGGCGCCGCGACCCGCTGGTACCCGCGATCCGGCGGACGACGTGCCGCCGTGGCCGTGATCGCCGTGCTCGTGGTGCGCCGGCGGTCCAGGCGGACGGCCGCCGCGGCATGAGCCCCAGGCCGGGCCGCGGCTGGGAGTTCCAGCAGCTGCTGTCCACCGCGGATGCCCACAGGCTGACGGGGTGTGCTGCGGGCGCAGCACACCCACCGGTCCCTCAACCGCGGCGCACGTCGAGCGTGGCGCAGTGGAAGGACCCGCCGAAGGTCTGGAAGTGCTTGAACGGCAACGGGATCGGCTCGAAGCCCCACTTGCGCAGGTGCGCGGCGAAGTCCTCCTCCGCCGCCTCCACCAGCACGTGCCGCTCGTCGAGCATCAGCACGTTGCAGTGGATCCACTGGCTGGTGTAGTAGAGCGGGTGCGCCGCGGGCAGCTGCGAAGGTGGCGGCACGAGCACCTCCCACCCGGCGAAGACGTCGGGCAGCCTCGACACCCACGCCTCGTTGACCAGCACCCGGCCCTCGCCCATGGGCAGCAGCGTGGTGTCGATGTGCATCGGGCCGTCGTCGTCGAAGACGTAGGTGAGCACCCGGTACTCCGGCCCGAGGTGCCGTTGCAGCCAGCGGACCCCGGTGCGGTTGGTGACGTGGCTGAGCTGGCCCACGACCACCCCGCCGCCGATGCGGACGAAGTCGGCGGCGTCGAACAGCGGCTCGTCCTCGTTGATCACCGGGTCGAACTCGTCGCGGTCCTCGATGCGGTCGTCGCACCACGTGGTGTCGCGCAGCTGCGGTTTGGGCGCCGCGGTCCAGCGGGCGCCGCGTTCGAAGTAGTCCCGCAGGATCGGCCGGAACGCGAAGGTCTCGAAGTAGCGGGACCGCCACGCCATCGGAGTCTCCACGACGAGGTCGTCGATGGCGAACAGGCTGTCGCGCGGCATCGCCGAGTGGAAGCCGCCGCCGGTGGAGAAGTGCGGGGTGACCACCGGCCGGTGGTGGTCCACCGGCTCCGGGCGGCGCACCACCACGCCCTGGCGTTCCAGGAAGTCGGCCAGGCCGTCCACCTCGCGCCGGGCCAGTTCCACCAGCTCCGCCGGGAACCGGCGGCCCGCCCAGCCCGTCAGCGGGGCCCGGCCGTGCCGCGGGACCACGGCCCGCGCGGAGGGGTCCCACTCCGGGACGCGCATGTCGTCGACGATGCCGACGATCACCTCGCGCAACGGCTCCCATTCGGTGGCGACCCGCACCGGTGACGCGCTCTGCCGCGGCTGGTCCACGACCGGTTCCTGCAACTGCCAACTGCTCAAAGGAGTCTCCCATCCTCACGGCTACCTGCTGCCCGGCCGGCTGGCCCGGGGGCAAGGGATCAACTGACGGGGTCCGCCAGCGCGTGCGCCGGTCGAGTACCGCGCCGCAGGGTGCGCAGCTGCCCGACGGAGGCGTCCAGCGCACGCACGAGCAGCCGCACCGCCAGTTCCGGGTCCGCGGTGCTGCCGCAGGTGAACGCGTCCACGAACGCGGCGCCGAACTCCGGGTAGGTGTGCACGGACGCGTGCGACTCCGTCAGCATCGCGAGCACGGTCACGCCCTGCGGCTGGAACCGGTGGGAGCTCATCCCGCACACGGTGGCGCCCGCCGCGCCCAGCGCCTCTCCCAGCGCCCGGCGCAGGAACTCCTCGTCGTCGAGCAGTTCCGACTCGACCGACACCAGTTCGGCGATCACGTGCCTGCCTGCGAAGCGGTGCTCGCGGTCAGCCATGGCGGGCCACCTCGCCCACCGGCTCGCCGTCGGGTCCCAAGTGGACGGTCGGCAGCGGTGGGAAGCCGTTGAACCCGACGGTGGCGCAGCTGGCGGTGTACGCGCCCGCGGCGAGCACGTCCACGTGGTCTCCCGCGTGGAGGTCCAGCGGCAGGTGGTAGGTGTTGCGCTCGTACAGCACGTCGTCGCCGTCGCAGGTGGGCCCGGCGAGCACGACCGGCCCGGTGGGGCCGCCGTCGTGCGGCGTCGCCAGCGCGTAGGTGATGAACTCGTCCTCGGTCTCGGTCAGCCCGTTGTGCCTGCCCACGTCCAGATACACCCAGCGGTGCCGGTGCTCGTAGGCCTTGCGGGACACCAGCACGACCTCGCTGCGAAGCACACCGGCGTCGGCGACCACGGCCCTTCCCGGCTCCAGCACGACCTCCGGCCGCGCCGCGCCGAAGTACCGGTCGAGGTACTCCTCGATCGCGGCCGCGTACTCGGCGAGCGGCGGCGCGCCGTCGCGGTAGGCCGCCGGGAGCCCGCCGCCGAGGTCCAGCGTCGTCAAAAGGACGCCCGATTCGGCCAGCCGGTCCATCAGCCGGGCGCTGGTGGCGATGCCGTGCTCCCACGCGCGCGGGTCGAGCTGCTGGGTGCCCACGTGGAACGACAACCCGCGCGGTCGCAGCCCGAGCCTGCCCGCGCGGCGCAGCAACGACTCCGCCAGCTCCGGCTCGCAGCCGAACTTGCGGCCGAACGGCGTGCTCGCCCCGGGCGGCTCGGCGAAGACCCGGCAGAGCACGTCGGAACCCGGAGCCTCGGCGGCCACGTTGACCAGGTCCGGCTCACTGTCCACTGTGAACAATCGGAGGCCGAGGTCGTGAACGCGCGCCACGTCCGACGCCTTCTTGACAGTGTTGCCGTAGGACAGCAGGTCCGGTGCCGCGCCGGCTTCCAGGCACAGCTCCGCCTCGGCCGGACTGGCCACGTCGAACGACGCGCCGAGACCGGCCAGCAGCGACACCACCTCCGGCGCGGGGTTGGCCTTCACCGCGTAGTGCAGCACTGCGGAAGGGAACAGCCGCGTGAGTTGCCCGAAGCGGTGGGCGATCGTCGGCAGGTCCACCACCAGGCACGGCGTCGGCGGCCGGTGGCGGTCCAGGAAACCGCGAAGCCTGCGGTGCACCGCCTCCACCGGTTCGGCCGCCGGGCCGGCGGCGAGCAGGTCGTCGATCACGCGTGTTCTCCCTCCGCGGCCACGGCAGCGCCGCGCTCGTGTCCGAGCGGATCGCCTTCGTGGAGCACCCAGGTGATGCAGTCGTCGCGCCGCGGGTCGTAGACACCGATGCGCTCGAACACGCGCAGCGCGCCCGTCGGATTGGCCGAGTCCACCGAGAACGCCATCCCGACGTAGCCGCGTGCCCGCGCCACCCGGTCGTTCTCGGCGAGCAGCACCCGGTCCAGGAAGCGGCCGCGGAATCCTGGTCGTGTGCCGATGTACTCGACCTTGAGGTCCCGCTGCCCCGTGGCGTGCGGGCTGGCGTCGTGGGCGTAGGACAGCAGGTGCGCGACCACCACCCCGCGCGCGTCGAGCACCACGAACGACAGCTCGGGCAGGAAGGAGGCGCAGCCGGTGAAGTCGCGCCGCCAGCGGTCCCGGTCGACGTGGCCGTCCTCGAGCTGCCCGGTGAACGCGTCGTTGTGCGCCGCGCGCACCGCCTCGTCCAGGTCGGTGGTGTAGGCCCGCAGCACCAGTCCGTCGGGCAGCGAGGGCGCTGGCAAGGGCGGCACGCTCTCCAGCCGGGAGTACACCTCGTGGTACAGCAGGTCGGGGCGCAGTCCCCGTTGCGTCACCAGTTTCCTGTGCGCCTCGTTGTGCTCGGCGCACCACACGCCGATCCGTTGTGGCCGGGGCGGGCGCTGGGCCACTCGTGCCACCGCCCAGTCGAGCAGCCGGCCGCCCAGGCCTTGGCCTCGGTGGCCGGGGTGCACGCCTCCTTCGATGTCGCACCGGTTCCCGTCGGCGGCGGGCCGCACGATCGAGCAGCCCACGAGCGCCGGGCCCGCGAAGACGCCCATCGAGTCTTCCTCGTCGATGCCTGGAGCGGCCAGGGTGCGAACGAAGTCGGCGGTGTCGACGTGGTCCACCGGCCGGTCCCGGTGCGGGATGGCGCGCATCAACGCCGCCCACGCCAGCGCGTCGGCGGCCCGCAGCGGCCGCCACGTCAGCTCAGGCATCCTGCTTGCTCCGCTGCTCGCCGGCCGGGGTGCCGGGCTGGACGACCAGTCGCGGGCCGCTGCCTGCGGTCGCCGCCGGCTCCGGATCCACCGCGTCAGCGGGCGGACGACTCGCCGGCCGGTCGTAGGAGTACCGGTTGAGGTGCATCACCATGCAGGAGAGGTCCGCGCCGCCCTTGTGGTACTCGCTGAGGTCGATGTGGGTGACGCCGAGCCCGTGCGCGTCGGCGATCGCGGCCAGCTCGTCGTTCTTCGCGCTCTCCATCCGGTGCTCCTCGGTGCCCGGACGCATGCCGTGCAGGTTCGAGCCGTTGACCACCGTGCGGTCCAGCCGCACCGAGTTGCACAGGCCGATGCGGCTGGACGCCATGGACACGTCGATGATCTCGGTGTGCCGGGCGAGCTCGTCCAGTTCGCGCGTCGTGAACGCCTCGGTGCACACCAGCGTGTGCTCGCGCGTCAGCGGGAAGACGCAGCAGTCGAGGTGGTACAGGTAGGGATCGGTCATCTCCACGCGCACGATCCGCATGTCGAAGGTCCGCTCGAACCAGTCGTGGACCGCCGGGTCCGAGCGCATCCCCCAGCCGCCGACGTAGACGTTGCCGTGCAGGTGCTTCAGGTCCGCCTCGCCCTCGAAGCGGTGCGGTGCCACGTGCGTGCGATAGCCCATCGACTCGAAGAAGCCCACCCCGACCTCGGTCTCGCCGCGCCGGGGAGCGGAGGTGAAGTTCGCGACGACCACGTCGTCGCCGTCGGGCAGGTGGTCCAGGGCGATGCCCAGGTTCGCGGTGAACACGAGGTCCTGCAGACCGCTCGTGCGCGGTGTCGGCAGCACGTACACCAGCGCGTGCTCGGCCAGGCACGCCTGGAGCCGCAGGAACTGCGCCATCGCGCGGTGGTGGTCCACCGGGCGCTCCTGCTCCGGGTACTCCCGCATCCAGATGTTGTTCGGCACCTCGGTGCTGAACGAGAACGGCGCGTTGAGCAGGAAGGCGGGATGGCGCAGCCGGGTCGGGTTCGCCGGGGCGGCGTCGCGGGCGAGTGCCGGCCGGGCGGCTTCGGGCAGCATCGTCATGCGCTTCTCCTGTCGTTCGTAGAGGCGTGCATGCGCACGGGGTGGTTCACCGCCACCAGCCGGCGTCGGGAGCGAAGTGCGGGATTCGGTGCGAAAGCAGGTCGGTTCGGGTTGCGGAAGGAGTACCGGCGGATCGGCCGGGCGGCGGAATTGCCCGCTGGTGGTGCCGCCTCTTCTTCCGCACCTCGCGCAGGGCTTTCACCACGATTTCTCCGTTTTCCGTGCGTGCGGATGCCTCTTGCGAAGTTATCGGCGATCCGGAACCGCGGCAATGCGCGCCACTCTTCGGAATGACATTCGCACTTGCCCGCAACGAATGAAAAGAATTCGCCAACGGCGGCGAGGTGAATATTCCAGTTAACCCGGAAGGGTGGCGGAATCCTTCTCCCTTCGGTCGGGCAACGTGCCCGGTGAGGCGGCCTGGATCGGTTCGGTACGCCCCGTGGTTGTCGTGGTCGAGGCGCGGTTCTCGTCGAACGTCAACGACGGACAGGGGCAGAAATAGTCCACAATAGAAATTTGCGCGTCAGCTTGACCGCGGTGGCTTCGTGGAAGCGATTCGTTTCGACGAATCCGGGCGGGGATTAATTCCGCGACGGCGCTGGAGCGCTTTGCGGTAGGCGGTGGTCGGTCGCCGGGAAACCTTCAATAGGGCGCCGGGCTGCGCTTCGAAAACGCTTAACGGCGCCGACTCGTCGCCGTGGGAACGCAAGAAGCAGCGCACCCGTCAGCCCCGCTGGGTGGCGGAGGACCCGGGCGCGGCCGTTCGCCGTGCCGAGCGGGAAAGGTTGCCGCTGCTGGTTCCGGTTGGTACCACAGCGAAGTCGGCTCCTCGTGTACGGATTCCACTGTGTGCCACGAACCAAGATTCCTTCGGTGGTAAGAGTTTCCTGTCCGAGATCCACTGAGGACATCCGCTGTCGCGCGCGCTGTTACGGCGTGCGCGGGTGGACAGCCCGTGCGACGGTGGTGCCCGGCGCCATGCGGCGGCGTGCGGGAAGCACTCTCCCCTCCGCCGGTGGGCCGCCAGGATGTTCGAGGGGGGAATCACTTGGTGGCGCAGGGCGACCACGCGCGCTTCGAGGGCGTCTTCGAGGACGACGCCCGTGCGCTGGGCGAGCTTCCGGGAGCGGCGACGCTGCTGGAGCGCATGCGGTCCGAGAACTTCCCGGTGGCCGCTGGGCTCCTGCCGCGCAGGGTTCGCCGGCACCTGGCTGCGCTCTACGGGTTCTTCCGGCTCGTCGACTACGCAGGGGACGAAGCGCCAGGCGACCGCGGCACGCTGCTGGACCTGCTGGACGCCGAGCTCGGGCGCTGCTACCAGGGCACGGCGCGGACCCCCGTCCTGCGGATGCTCGGTCCGACCGTCCGCGAGTGCGGGATTCCCCGCGAGCTGCTGGCGAAGATGATCGAGGCCAACCGGCAGGACCAGCGCGTCCGGCGCTACGAGACGTTCGACGACCTGCGCGGCTACTGCGCGCTGTCGGCCAATCCGGTCGGGGAGGCGGTCCTCCACGTGTTCGGGCGGCCAGAGCCCGCGCTGGTCTCGTTGTCCGACAAGATCTGCACCGCGTTGCAGGTGCTGGAGCACTGCCAGGACATCCGCGAGGACATCGAGCAGGGCCGGGTCTACCTGCCCGCCGAGGACCTTAAGCGCTTCGGCTGCGGTGACGACGACCTGCGCCGGACCGTTGCCCCGACCAAGCTGCGCGGCCTGATCCGCTTCGAGGTCGGCCGGGCCCGCCGCATGTTGCGCGCGGGTTCTCCCTTGGTCCACCTGCTTTCCGGCCTCGGCTCCGTCGCCGTGGCCGGGTACGTGGCGGGGGGTTGCGCCACGGCCGCGGCGTTCGAGGCGGCGGGCTACGACCCGCTCGCGGTCGACGTGCGGCCGACCCGCCTGCGCACCGCGGGGGAGTGGGCGCGGCTGTGGCTGGTGGGGGGTGGGCGATGACGGCTTCTCCGGCGCGGATTCGCGAGGCCTACGCGGAGTGCGAGCGGATCACCGGCGAGCAGGCCCGCAACTTCTCCTACGGAATCCGCCTGCTGCCCGGGCCGAAGCGGCGGGCGCTGTCGGCCGTGTACGCCTTCGCCCGGCGGGTGGACGACATCGGCGACGGCGACCTGCCCTGCGAGGAGAAGCTGCGCAGGCTCAAGCAGGCCAGGGTCGCCGTGCACTCGGCCACCGTGGACTCGTCGGACCCTGTCGTGGTGGCGCTTGCGGCCACGGCACAACGGATGCCGATCCCGCTCGCCGCCTTCGACGAGCTGATCGACGGTTGCGAGTCCGACGTGCGCGGCGCGACCTACGGCACTTTCGCCGAACTGGTGCACTACTGCCGCTGCGTGGCGGGGTCGGTCGGGCGGCTGTCGCTCGGTGTGTTCGGCGCGGCGGACCTCGCCGAGGCGCGACCGCGCGCCGACGCGCTCGGCGTGGCGCTCCAGCTCACCAACATCCTTCGGGACGTGCGGGAGGATTTCCGCAACGGACGCGTGTACCTGCCCGCCGCGGACCTGGAGCGCTTCGGGGTGGGCATGGAAGCCGACCGCGACGGAGACCTGCGCATCGACGAGCCCGGGTGGAAGGCGCTCATCGATGCGCAGGCCCAGCGCGCCGAAGTGTGGTACGCCGACGGCCTGGGGCTGCTGCCCCTGTTGGACAGGCGCAGCCGCGCGTGCTGCGCCGCCATGGCGGGCATCTACCACGAGCTGCTGCACCGCATCACCGGTGATCCCCAGCAGGCTCTGCGCGGCCGGATGTCGTTGCCCGCGTGGAAGAAAGCCGGTGTCGCGGCCCGCTCGCTGGCGGGGCGTGCCCCGTGATCGGCACCGGCGGCGGGAAGATCGTCGTGGTCGGGGCCGGGCTGGCCGGCATCACGGCCGCGCTCGACTGCGCCGACCGCGGCCACGACGTCACGCTCCTCGAAGGCCGTCCCCGGCTCGGCGGCGCCACGAGCTCGTTCCAGCGCCAGGACCTCGTCGTCGACACGGGCCAGCACGTCTTCCTGCGTTGCTACTCCGAATACGCGGCGCTGCTCGACCGCATGGGCGTCGCCGACGGGGTCGAGGTCCAGCCGCGCTTCCGCGTCCCCGTGCTGGCGCCGCTGCGGCGAGGATCGGTGTTGCGGCGGTGGAACCTGCCCGCGCCCGCGCACCTGGCTCCGGTCCTTTTCGGACACCGGATGCTGACGCTGCCCGAGCGGATTCGGGTCGCGCGCACCGCGATGGGGCTGCGAGCGCTCGACGTCGACGACCCGGAACTCGACCGGAGCAGCCTCGGCGACTGGCTGCGCGACCGCGGTGAGACGGAGCGTTCGGTCCGGCTGCTGTGGGGTCTGCTGGCGGTCGCGGCGCTCAACGCCCAACCCGACGACGCATCGATGGCGTTGGCGGCCGTGGTGTTCCGGCGCGGACTGCTGGACGGCGCGAGCAACGGCGACATCGGGTTCTACCGCCGCCCGCTGGGAGAACTGCACGGACAGGCGGCCGGGGAAGCACTCACCGCGGCAGGAGTGGACGTGCGGCTGCGCAGCACGGTCAGCGCAGTGCGCCGCGGCGGCGAGCGGTGGTCGGTGGCGGTCCGCAACGGTGGTGAGATCGGCGCGGACTCGGTGGTGGTCGCCGTGCCGCACCGCCGCGCGGCCTCGTTGCTCTCCGGGCTCGGCATGGCGGAGGCAGCGCGGTGGGAACGCCTGTCGGCGTCGCCGATCGTCAACGTGCACGTCGTCTACGACCGGCCCGTCACCGACCTGGACATGGCCGCCGTCGTCGACTCGCCGGTGCAGTTCGTGTTCGACCGCAGCCGTGCCGCGGGCGTGCGAAGGGGCCAGTACCTCGCGATCTCGCTGTCGGCGGCGGACGACTGCCTCGACACGCGGACCGCGGACCTGCGGGAGGAGTTCCTGCCCGCTCTGGGGGATCTTTTCCCCCGCGCACGCGACGCGCGGGTCCTGGACTTCTTCGTCAGCCGCGAGCCGAACGCCACCTTCCGGCAGGCGCCCGGCACGGCGGAGCTCCGGCCGCCTGCCCGCACCGGTCTGCCCGGGCTCGTGCTCGCCGGAGCGTGGACGGCGACGGGCTGGCCGGACACCACCGAAGGCGCGGTCCGCAGCGGCCGTCGAGCCGCCGAGGCCGTCGACGCCGACCTGCGCAGAGCCCGCCATGACCTGGAGGTGACCGCATGACACCGACGCTGCCGGCAGCGCTGCTGACCGCGCGGACCGCCGTCGACCCCGAGCTGCGGAAGGTCATCGGCAAGCTGGACCCGGACACCCGCGGTGTGTGCGAGTACCACTTCGGCTGGACCAACGCCGACGGGTCGCCGAACGGGGGCGGCGGCAAGGCCGTGCGGCCCGCGCTCGTGCTGCTCTCGGCGCAGGCGGTCGCCCCCAACGGTGCGCAGGCCGTACCCGCGGCGGCGGCGGTGGAGCTGGTGCACAACTTCTCGCTGCTGCACGACGACCTGCTGGACGGCGACACTTCCAGACGGCACCGCCCCACGGCGTGGACGGTGTTCGGACGCCCGGCCGCGCTGCTGGCCGGCGACGCGCTGCTCGGCCTTTCGACCGAGGTGCTGCTGGACTCGACGTCGGGGGACGCGATCGCGTCGGCACGTGCGCTGTGCGCGGCGGTGCGGAGCCTGATCGCGGGCCAGAACGCCGATCTCGACTTCGAGCACCGCCGCGACGTCACGCTCGACGAGTGCCTGCACATGGCACACGAGAAGACCGCGGCGCTGCTGGCGTGCTCGACGTCGATCGGTGCACTCCACGTCGGCGCCGCGCGCGAGACGGTGGAGCGGCTGCACGCCTTCGGCTCCGAGCTGGGGATGGCGTTCCAGCTCGTCGACGACCTCCTCGGGCTGTGGGGAGATCCCGAGGTCACCGGCAAACCGGTGCTCTCCGATCTGCGCGCCCGCAAGAAGACCGTGCCGATCGTGCACGCGCTCACCTCGGGAACCGAGGCGGGGCAGCGGCTGGGCGAGCTGTACGGCAAGGAGGAACCGCTCACCGAAGCCGAGCTGCACGAGGCCGCCGACATGGTGAGCAGGGCCGGATCGCAGCAGTGGACCCAGGACGAGTGCGAGCGCCGCCTGGCCTCGGCGCACCGGCATCTTCCCAAGTCCGCAGGCAACCCGGAGGCGGTCGAGTCGCTGACCGAGCTCGCCGAGTTCATCGTCCGGAGGCAACGTTGACCGAAGAGCTGCTCCAGCGGACCGCCGCGCCGGCCGAGGCCCTGGCCGCCGCCCGTGAACACCTGCTGTCCCTGCAACACGAGCAGGGCTGGTGGAAGGGCGAACTGGAAACCAACGTCACGATGGACGCCGAGGACCTGCTGCTGCGGCGCTTCCTCGGCATCCTCACCAAAACCGAGACCGAGCAGGCCGCGCGCTGGATCCGCTCCCGGCAACGGGCGGACGGCACGTGGGCGCAGTTCCACGGCGGGCCCGGCGACCTGTCCACCACGGTGGAGGCCTACGTCGCGCTCAAGCTCGCCGGTGACGACGTCGACTCCGAGCACATGGCCGCGGCCCGCGCCTGGATCCTGGAGCGCGGCGGCATCGAGGCGACCCGGGTGTTCACTCGCATCTGGCTGGCGCTGTTCGGCGAATGGTCCTGGGACGACCTTCCCGCCATGCCGCCTGAGCTCGTGCTGCTCCCGCCGTGGGTACCGCTGAACCTGGCGGACTGGGGCTGCTGGGCGCGGCAGACCATCGTGCCGCTCACCGTCGTGTGCACGTTGCGCCCGCGACGTGATCTCGGGGTGGGTCTGGCCGAACTGCACTCCGGCCGTCGGCGCCGGAGGAAGGTCCCGAGGCTGTCCTGTGCAGGCGCGTTCCAGGTCCTCGACCGGGCACTGCACAGCTACCAGCGGCGGCCGCTGAAGGGGTTGCGCGAGCACGCGATGCGGCGCGCCGCGGAATGGATCGTGGCGCGGCAGGAGGCCGACGGCTCCTGGGGAGGCATCCAGCCGCCATGGGTCTACTCGCTGCTGGCCCTGCACCTGCTCGGGTATCCGCTCGGCCATCCCGTGCTGCGGCAGGGTCTCGCCGGCCTGGAGCGGTTCCTCGTCCGCGAGGAGACCCCCGAGGGCACGGTCCGCAGGCTGGAGGCGTGCCAGTCCCCGGTGTGGGACACCGTGCTGAGCATGCAGGCGCTGCGCGACGCCGGGCTGGCCGCCGACCACCCGGCGCTGCGGCGGGCCGCGGACTTCGTGCTGGCCGAGGAGATCCGGGTGAAGGGCGACTGGTCGGTCCGCAGACCGGACCTCGCCCCGGGCGGGTGGGCGTTCGAGTTCGACAACGACGGCTATCCCGACATCGACGACACCGCCGAGGTCGTGCTCGCGCTGAACGGCGTCGACCACGAGCGTCCGGGGGCGGTCCGAGCCGCGATCGACCGCGGAGTGCGCTGGATGTCCGGGATGCAGTCCGCCGACGGCGGATGGGGCGCCTTCGACGCCGACAACACCCGCGAGCTCGTCAACGAGCTGCCGTTCTGCGACTTCGGTGCGGTGATCGACCCGCCGTCGGCGGACGTGACAGCCCACGTCGTGGAAGCGCTGTGCGTGCTCGGCCGCGGTGAGGGGGAGGCCGTGCGCCGGGGCGTGCGGTGGCTGCTCGACCACCAGGAACCCGACGGCTCCTGGTTCGGCCGGTGGGGCGCCAACCACGTCTACGGCACCGGCGCGGCAGTTCCGGCGCTGGTGCGCGCGGGCATGCGGCGCGACCACCTCGCGCTGCGACGCGCGGTGCGGTGGCTGGAGGTGCACCAGAACGAGGACGGCGGCTGGGGCGAGGACCTGCGCTCCTACGACGACCCGGTGTGGGTCGGCAGGGGCACGTCGACGGCCTCGCAGACGGCGTGGGCGCTGCTGGCCCTGCTGGCCGTGGACCTCCACGACACCGACGCGGTCCGCCGGGGTGTGGGCTTCCTCGCCGAGACCCAGCGCCCGGACGGGACCTGGGACGAGCCGCAGTTCACCGGAACCGGGTTCCCCGGCGACTTCTACATCAACTACCACCTCTACCGCCTGGTGTTCCCGGTGACCGCGCTCGGCCGCTACGAACAGGCGCGGCGCGGGCAGTCGGGCGGCAGCGGATGACGCCGCGACTGCTGGTGTGCGCGCCGCTGCGGGTCGAAGCACTCGCCCTGCGGGCGGGGCCGGCGCGGCGCGAGGTCCGGCGGACCGGGTACGGGCCGGTGCGCAGCGCCTGCCGGGCCGCCCGTCTGGCCGAGGAGGACGCCGACGCGTTCGCGGTCGCCGGGTTCGCGGGTGGCCTGGGGTCGGCCGTGCGCAGCGGTGACGTGATCGTCGCAAGCGAGGTCCGTGGTCCGCACGGCGCGGTCCCGTGCCCGTCGGCGCGCCTGCTGGCCGAGGAGGTCGGGCGTGGTGACCTGTTGGTGCACTGCGGGCCGGTCGTCAGCACCGGCCACGTCGTGAGCGACACCGAGCGCGCGGTGCTGGCCGCCTCCGGGGCACTCGGAGTCGACATGGAGTCGCTGTGGCTGGCCCGCGCCGCCGCCGGGCGGCCGCTGGCGGTCGTGCGCGTGGTCGTCGACACGGCGGACGAGCCGCTCGCCGGCGTTGGCACGGTCCGGCGGGGGATCAAGGCGCTCTGCCGTCTCCGCGAGCTCGGCCCGGCGCTGGACCGGTGGGCCAGGGCGGTGTGCCCGGAGCCTCCTGCCGGCACCGCGGACCCGGCCACCGGGGGCAACGTCGGCTTCGGCATCGCGAAGGAGGTGCCCGATGGGAATCCCGGTCCGTGAGGCGCTCCGCGTCGGCGCCCATCTGGTCAAGCAGCGGCTCAGGCGGCGGGAGAAGTTCGCCCTCACCCTGGAGCTGGAGCCGTTGTTCGCCTGCAACCTCGCCTGCGCGGGGTGCGGCAAGATCCAGCACCCCGCCGGAGTGCTCAAGCGGCGAATGCCGGTGGAGCAGGCGCTGGCGGCGGTCGAGGAGTGCGGCGCGCCGGTGGTGTCGATCGCCGGTGGCGAGCCGCTGATGCACCCGGAGATCGGCGTCCTGGTCGCCGAGCTGGTGCGGCGCAAGAAGTTCGTCTACCTGTGCACGAACGCCCTGCTGATGCCCCGCAAGATCGACGAGCTGCGGCCCTCGCCCTACTTCTCGTGGGCGGTGCACATCGACGGGCTGGAGCAGCGCCACGACGAGTCGGTGTGCAAGCAGGGCGTGTTCGCCCAGGCGGTGGACAACGTGCGGGAGGCGCAGCGGCGCGGGTTCCGGGTGACCACGAACAGCACTTTCTTCACCAGCGACACACCGGCATCGGTGATCGAGGTCCTCAACTTCCTCAACGACGAGCTGCGCGTCGACCGCATGATGCTGTCGCCGGCCTACGCCTACGACAAGGCTCCCGACCAGGAGCACTTCCTCGGGGTGGCCGAAACCAGGGAGCTGTTCTCCAAGGTCTTCGCCGACGGCCGCCGCGGGGGCTGGCGGTTCAACCACTCGCCGCGGTTCCTGGACTTCCTGGCGGGAGAGGTCGACTTCGCCTGCACCGCGTGGGCGATCCCGTCGTACTCGCTGTACGGGTGGCAACGGCCCTGCTACCTGATGTCGGACGGCTACGCCCAGACCTACCGGGAGCTGCTGGAGGAGACCGACTGGTCGGCCTACGGCCGGGGCCGCGACCCGCGGTGCGCCAACTGCATGGCCCACTGCGGCTACGAGCCGACCGCGGTGCTGGCCACGATGGGGTCCCTGCGGGAGTCGATTCGCGCACTGCGGTCCTGAACGGGCTGGACACGAGCCCGTGACGCCGTACAGTGGTCCGCGACGTGCCCCCGACCGACGGCCAGGGACGCATGTTCCGGCCGGGTGAGGACAGACCGATCCACCGCCCCCACGTCGTGCACCTCGACGGTCTCGCATCGCACCTGTGGCACGCCGCCAAGCACCTCGGCGAAACGGTGTTCGTGCCCCTGCTGCTGTTCTACGTGCTGTTCCGGCTCACCGACCTGACCGGTGGTCTGCTGGCCGCGCTCGGCTGGGCGCTGGCCGCCCTGGTGGTCCGGCTGGTGCTGCGCGCCCCCGTCCCGATGGTGCTGTGGGCGACCACCGCGCTGCTCGTCGCCCGCACCGCGCTGGGGTTCGCGACCGGCAGTTCGTTCGTGTACTTCCTGGAGCCCAGCCTGCAGAACTTCCTGCTCGCGCTGGCGCTGCTGGTGACCCTGCGGCTGGAGAACCCCTTCCTGGTCAAGCTCGCGGGCGACTTCTGCGTCCTGCCGCCGGAGCTGATCGGCAACACGCGCGTGCAGTGGTTCTTCCGGCGGGTGTCGGTGCTGTGGGCGGCGGTCTTCACGGTCAACGGCCTGACGACGCTGTGGGCGCTCGCCCAGGCCACGATCGACCACTTCCTGCTCGTGAGCACGGTCGGATCGTTCGGCCTGGTCGCCGTCGCCGCGGTGGCGTCGCTGCTGTGGTTCCGCCGCGAGCTGCGGGGCGAGGGCATCCAGCTGCGGTTCGGCCGCAGGCCCGCCGCCGCGGGGTAGCGGCGCGGTCACCCGGCGCGACGGGCGGCGCGGTGGAAGGCGCCCGGGAAGGCACCGTGGAGCCGGGCGGCCGCCGACAGCCAGCGCGGTACGAACACTTCGGCGCGCTCCCTCCGCACGCCGTCGAGCACGGCGCCTGCCACCGCGGCCGGCGCGACCATCCGCGGGAACCCGCGGGCGTAGGGACGGCCGCGGTTGCCGAAGAACGGTGTGCGCACGGCTCCGGGGAACACCGTGGTGACACCGACGCCCCGCGTCGCCGCCTGGAACCGGACGCTCGCGGCGAAGGCCCGCAGTCCGCCCTTGGTCGCCGCGTACACCTCTTCGTCGCGCACCCCGACGACCGCGATCGACGAGACGAACACGACGTGGCCCCGCCGCCGCTGCGACATCCCGGGCAGGGCGGCCTGGGTGAGCAGCACCGGTGCCGTCAGGTTGAGCGCCACCAGGCCGGTGACGCGGTCGGGCGGCATCGCGGTGAGGTCTCCGGCCCAGCCGACGCCCGCGCTGTGCACGAGCAGGTCGGCGTCGCGGGCCGCTTCGGCCACGTGCCGCAGCTGCGCCGGGTCGGTCAGGTCGGCCACCACTGACCGGGCGCCCGTCCGCTCGGCGACCTCGGCCAGGCGGTGCTCGTCCCGGCCGGTGACCACCAGCCGGCAGCCCGCCGCCGCCAGAGCCGTGGCCGTGGCCGCGCCGATGCCGGACGACGCGCCCGTCACCAGCGCGGTGCGCCCGCGCATCTCCATCGTCGATCACCGTCCCCGCAGCGATTCTTCTCCGCGTGCCGGTACCTCCAGCGCGTCGAAGGCGTCCAGCAGCCGGTCGGCGAAGGCGGCGGCGTCCGGCAGCAGCGCGGAGTCGGTGGTGACGCCGAAGCCGGCCGTGTCGGCCCAGCTCACCACGCCCACCGCGAGGCCCACTCCCTCGGCCAGCGAGAGGACGGGGAACACTCGGGTCAGCCGCGCGCCGCCGATGCGGACCGGACGCCGGCGGCCGGGCAGCACCGAGATCACCGCGCCGAAGAAACGGCGGTGGTAGACGTGCCGGACCGCCCACCGGTGCACGGGTGCGGGCAGCAGCCCGAGCGCCGCGAGAACCGCCCCGGCGGCGGTCGGCTGCTCGCCTTCCTCCGCCCGCGCCACCCGCTCGGAGACCTGGGCGACGCGCCGCGCGGGCGGCATCGGCCCGATGGGCAGGTCCACGACGAGCGTGCGGGTGTGGTTGCCCGGCTCGTCGACGCCGACACAGTGGCGCAGCCGCGCGGTCCTGGGGACCATGACCCGGAACCGCTGCCCCGGGGTGGTGCCGGTGCGGTCGTCGACCAGGCGGTGCAGGGCTTCGGCGACGACCGCCAGCAGCACGGCGGTGCTGCTCGTCCCGTGCGCGCGTGCGCGGGCCCGCACGTCGGCGGCCGGTACCTCCCGCCACGCGAAGGAGCGCCCGGCCGTGCTGCGACCCTCGAGACCCGTCGACGGCGCGAACCCCGCGCTCGCCAGGTGGGCGAGACCGCGAAGAAGCACTCCCACCCCAGGCCGCCGTGCCGGTGGCCGGTCGGCCGGTTGGTCCGGCGCACGGGTCAGGTCGTCGGAGAGCAGGCGCAGGAGCGCGCTGGTGATCGCCACTCCGTCACCCAGGGCGTGGTGTGCCTTGGCCAGCAGTTCGGTCCGGTTCGTGCGGGCATCGCGCAGCAGGAGCAGTTCCCAGGGGGGACCGTCAGCTCGCACCGGAGTGCCGAAGAACGCGTGCCGGGCCTGGTGCCACTCCCGCGCGGTACCGGAGTGCAACTCGCGGCAGCGGACGTGTCGTGCCGGGTCGAATTCCTCGACGTGTTGCCAGCGTGGCCTGCGGTGCCCGCGCTCCACCAGCCGGCGCGTGAGCAGCGGCAGGCCCGGTGCCCGGTGCTGGACCAGCGCGCGGAGGTGCTCGCGCCACTCCTGCGTGGAGCGGGTGCCACCGTCGAGCCGGAGGACGGCTCCGGCCTGCTGGGGTGTGCGCGGGGTGGCGGCGTGGACGAAGAACGCGTCCTGGGCGCGCATGGTCTCGGCGGCCTGCTGCCGCCGGAGCCCGGCGAGCGCGGCGACCTGCTCGGTGAAGTCCGCGATGCGGCTGTGCTCGAGGGCGGTCCGCTCCCGGCGCGGCAGTTCGGCGGGGTCGGTGGTCAGCGTGCACAGGAGGCCGGTCAGGTCGCTGGAACGGGGGCACAGCTCGGCCAGCCCGGCCTCGGCCATCAGCTCCGCGTTGGCGCGTCCGTGGCCCGCGATCGGTTCGAACATCACCAGGGTCCGGCCGCAGGCGAGCGCTTCCAGCGCGGTGGCGCCACCGGCGTTGCTCACCACGACGTCGGCGGCGGCGGTCAGCGCGGGCATGTCGTCGGTCCAGCCGAGGGGGACCAGGCGGTGGTCGCGTTCGGCCCGCCGCGCGCAGCGCTGGTGCAACGCGTCGTTGCGGCCGCACACGACCACGACGCGGCCGACCCCCTCCACCGCGAGCGAGGCGTCCACGGCCCGTTCGACCGACCCGAAACCGAGTGATCCGCAGGAGACCAACACGGTGACGCCCTGCTCAGGCAGCCCGAACTGCCTGCGCGCGGTCGCTCTGTCGGTCGGCCGGAACGCCGTGACCACCGGTGGCGCGCAGACCGCGCCCACCGCCTCGGGTTCGGCGCGGCGCAGCTCGCGCAGGCTCACCTGGCTCATGACGAAGTGCGCGTCGATCCGTGCGTAAACCCAGAAGGGGTGCGGGCAGAAGTCCGACACCACTGCGGCCAGCGGCACGTCGAGCTCGCCGCGGCGCCGCAGCCAGTCCAGCCCCGCCGTACCGAGCGGGTAGGTGGACACGATCAGGTCCGGCCGGTGCTCGGCGATTCGCCGCCGCAGTCGGCGCCCGCTCCAGGAGCCCACGAACCGGCGCGATCCGTCGGCGAACCACCGCCGGCGCCACAGCGCCCGGTAGAACCAGTCGTAGAGCCACGGCGTCGACTCGACGTTGGCGGCGTAGATCCAGTTGAAGCTCGCCGGTACCCAGGACCCCATCTGTTCGAGGACGTCCAGCCAGGACACCTCGCAGCCGGGCCACACCCGCCGGGCGGCCTCTTCGACGGCGCGTGCGGTGGCGTTGTGCCCTTCGCCGATGGTGGCGCTGAGCAGCAGGAGACGACGTGGTGGGGAAGTCACGAGACAGGTTCCTCCCAGGTGGCTCGTGCCCTCCGCAGGCCGGGGAATGCGCCGGACGTGGTTTGCGTAGCGGTGCGGGTGGCGGAATCTCGGAAACCTGCCGGCACCGGTATCGCCGAGATCATGAATGGCCGATCACGACGTCGGCGCTGTCCTCAGCAGGTGGCTTCTGAGCACCGGCGGCGGTGCGATCTGGGTCTAGCTACACACTGCAAGCGGCAGACGCCGCGTGTGAACAGACCCTAACCGCGTGCGGGCGGGTCGGCCCGTCGGCGCGGGCGGCTCGAACACCGGTTCGCGCCACGGTGCCGGGCGTGGGTTGCCGGTGGCGTCGGCGGGTAGCCGAAGCGGGGAGCGCTCACCTCGGGCGGTGGTGATGATGTTGCTCGACCAGGCGGATCCGCCGGTGTTGCCCGGCGCGGGCACCGCGGTCGCCGGCGGGTGAACATGCGGCCCGGCGCACGCACGAACGTCCTTTCGGCCTCGCCGCCGCCCGTCACGCCGATGGCTCGGCCGGCGGTGGGAGCGCTCGGCGGCATCGCGGCCGCGTGGGCCGGGCTCCTGCTCGTGTTCGCGGTGACCCTCGAACCCCACGGCGACGAGCTGTACTTCCTGGCAGCGGGGGACCGGCCGGACTGGGGCTATGCCGACCAGCCGCCGCTGCTGCCCCTGCTGGCCCACGCCGCCGACGCCGCGGCGCCCGGCTCGGTGCCTGTCCTGCGGCTGCCTGCGCTCGCGCTGACCGCGTGCGGGGTGTTCGTCGCCGGACTGCTGGCCCGCGAGCTCGGCGGTGGCCGCAAGGCACAGGTCGTGGCAGCGGCGACGTTCGCGGTCTCACCGCACCTGGCCGTGACGGGCGCCCTGCTGGTGACGCCCACGGTCGATGCGTTCATGTGGGCGGTCCTGACCTTCGTGCTTGTGCGGTGGGTGAGGACCCGCGGCGACCGCCTGCTGCTCGGCGCGGGGCTCGTGGTGGCGGTGGCCCTGCAGGCCAAGTACCTCGTCCTGGTGTTCTGCGCGGCGGCACTGATCAGCGCTCTGCTGGTCGGTCCGCGAGACATCGCGCTGCGCCCGCGCCTGTGGGCAGGTGCGGGGCTGGCCTTCGCCGCCCTGCTGCCCAGTGTGCTGTGGCAAGCGGGGCACGGGTGGCCGCAGCTGCGGATGGCCGCCGTGGTGCCCGCCGAGATCGAACAGCTCGGCGGTGGCCGGGTGTCCGTGGTCCCGCTGCTCCTGCTGACCGCCGGTGTGCCGATCGGCGCCGGGATGGCGTGCGTGGGTCTGCGGGCGCTGCTGCGCTCGCCGGCGTTGCGCGACTATCGGTGGCTGGGCTGGGCGAGCGCCGGTGTCGTGGTCTTCTTCGTGGCGGCCGGAGGTCGGTACTACTACTGCTTCGGCCTGCTCCCGCTGCTGTGGGCGGTGGCCGCGGTCCGCGTGGAGAACGGGCGATCGGCCGCGCGGTGGCTGACCAGCCGGCCCGCCTGGGCGCTGTCCGCGGCGGTGGTGCTCGCGCTCGCGGTGGCCGTCCAGACGCCTGCCGTCGACCACGTGAGGGCGCTGTCGAACAACTCGGGCGGCTGGCGACACGTCGTCGAACCGGTGCAGCGCGCCTACCAGCACGTCGCGCCGGAGCAGCGCCGCACCACGGTCGTCGTGGCCGAGCACTACTGGCAGGCGAGCGCCCTGGAGCGGCTCTGGCCGGGCCGGGACCGCCCGGAGGTCCGCAGCCCGCACCGGGGGTTCTGGTACTTCGGAGCGCCGTCCGAACAGCACGCCACCACCCTGTTCGTGGGAGGCGATCCCGGAGCGCTGCGGGAACACTTCCGCACCGTGGTGCCGGTCGCCGGCGACGCCCCGCACCACGTGCGGGTCTGGTTGTGCACGGGCAGGCAGCAGCCGTGGTCGCGGCTGTGGCCATCGCTCCGGCGGTTGTGACGGCCGGTGCCGCGGGCAGGAAGGGGGATTGGCGATGGACGGCGCGCATCTGCTCGTCGCCGTTCCGGCGGCCGTGGTAGGCGCTGCCGCGTTCGGCCTGGCCAGCGCGGTGCAGCAGCGCGAGGCCAAGAGCACCGAGGTGACGGCGACGGTCAGCCCAAGGCTGCTGTGGCTGCTGGTCCAGCGCCCCGCGTGGGTCGCCAGCGTGCTCGCGGTGGTCGCCGGACTGTCGTTGCAGATGGTGGCGCTGGCGTTCGGTCCGCTGTCGCTGGTGCAGCCGTTGCTGCTCAGCGGCCTGCTGTTCGGCGCCACGTTCGCCGCCTGGGGCGCGGGCAAGCGGCTGGACCGGACCCTGCTGGCCGGCGTCCTGTGCTGCATCGGCGGGCTGTCGCTGTTCCTGTCCAGCGCGCGCCCCACCGAGAGCACCGACCACGTCATCGGAGTCGAGGCCCTGCCGCTGGGCGTCCTGCTCGCGCTGGTCCTGTTCGCGTGCGCGCTCGTGGTCGTCCACGCGCGCCCCGAGATCCGGGTGCTCGCGCTGGCCCTGGCCACCGGACTGCTCTACGGCGTGACCGCCGCGCTGCTCAAGGTGATCGCAGGGGAGGTCCGCGACGCGGGGCTCCTGGCACCGTTGCACCACTGGTCGCTGTACGTGGTGTGCCTGATCGGCCCGGTCGGGTTCCTGCTCAGCCAGAACGCCTTCCGCGAAGGGATCTTCCTGTCCCCGGCGCTGACCGTGATCGCCGTGACCGACCCCCTGGTCGGCGTCGTGGCGGGGGTGAGCTGGTTCGGCGAGCGGATCAGCACCGACGCGGCGGCGCTGGCCGGTGAGGTCACCGGTGCGCTCGCCGTGGTCGTCGGGGTGTTCCTGCTGGTCCGCGAGAGCGAGACCGCGCGGCGCGACCCTGGCCGGTCCGCCGGGGCTCGCGGTGGCTGAGCGCCGTGCGGTTGGCGGCGGAAGGGGTGGGGCCGCGGCCCCACCCCTTCCGCTCAGCTGTTCAGGTCGGTGAGGAGCTTCTCGGTGCCGACGAGGCGCACGCAGGTGGCCAGCGCGGCGATCGCCTGCTCTACCTCGGGCAGCTCCGGGTAGGTCGGCGCGATGCGGATCACCCGGTCGGCCGGGTCGTCGCCGTAGGGGTGGGTCGCGCCGGCCGGGGTGAGGTTGATGCCCGCCTCCTTGGCCTTGGCGACCACCGCCCGGGCGCAGCCCTCGGGCACCCGGAGGCTGATGAAGTAGCCGCCGGCGGGGCTGGTCCACGAGGCCAGACCGGTGCCGCCCAGCTCGCTGGTGAGGATCTTGCCGACCGCGTCGAACTTCGGCCGGAGCAGCGCCGCGTGCCGGCGCATGTGCTCCCGCAGCCCCTCGGCGTCGCGGAGGAACCGCACGTGCCGGAGCTGGTTGATCTTGTCGGGCCCGATGCTGCGCTTGGCGGTGCAGCCCAGCCACCACTCGACGTTGGCGGGGGAGGAGCCGAAGAAGGCGACGCCGCTGCCTGCGAAGGTGATCTTCGAGGTGGAGCCGAAGACGAACGCCCGGTCTGGGTTGCCGTGCTCGGCGCAGAGCCCCAGCATGTCGGCGATCTCGGCGGGTTCGTCGCCGAGGTGGTGCACCGCGTAGGCGTTGTCCCAGAAGATCCGGAAGTCCGGGGCCGCGGTGGCCATGGCGGCGAGCCTGCGCACGGTCTCGGCGGAGTAGACGGTGCCGTCGGGGTTGCTGTACTTGGGCACGCACCAGATGCCCTTGACCCTCGCGTCCTCGGCGGCGATCCGCTCGACGGCGTCCATGTCCGGGCCCTCCGCGGTCATCGGCACCGGGATCATCCTGATGCCGAACCGCTCGCACAGCGCGAAGTGCCGGTCGTAGCCCGGAACCGGGCACAGGAAGGCGATCTCGGGTTCGTCGGCCCACCGGCGCTCGCCGCCCGGCACCACGCCGAGCTGGGCGAAGACCAGCGCGTCGTGCATCAGTTCCAGGCTGGAGTTCCCGGCGGCCAGCAGCTGCTCCACCGGCACCTGCAGCGAGTCGCTGAAGATCGCCCGCAGCTCCGGCAGCCCTTGCAGCCCGCCGTAGTTGCGCAGGTCAGTGCCGTCCGCGGAGACCGCCGGCACCTGCGCGCCCAGCAGGTCTTCGGCGAGGTCGAGCTGGCGCGGCGACGGCTTGCCTCGCGTGAGGTCCAGGCGCAGTCCGCGTGCGACCAGGTCCGCGTGGTCCTGGCGGGCGCGGTCTAGCTGGGCGGTCAGCTCTTCGGCGGTCGAGGCTGGAGCGGTCACCGGATTCCCTTCGCCGTGAATCGTTCAACGGTCCGACCAGCCACCCTAGCGACTCGCCCGCGACGGGTTTCGGCCCGTGTGGACCGGCAACTGTGCGTGGACGTCCGGTCGCGCAGCGCGGTGACCGCGTGCAGGCCGGTGCTCGCATCGGCGAGCAGTGTCCGACGTGGAGGCGGATGATGTTGCGAGGTCCCGCAAGCCTGTTCGTTCCACGGTGAGGAGATGGTCTCGTGTCCACTTTGAGCGGTATTGCCGGCCTGGTCCGCATCGAGAACTGCCCGCGCTCGGAGACGGTGGTGCGGATGCGGGAGCTCACCCCGCCGACATGGCGGCATGACGAGGTCTTCGGCCGGTACTGCTCGCTCAGCGAGCACATCGACGCGCCGGCTCGCGAGGTCTACGAGTACCTGGCCGACACCCGCAGCCTCGCGGAGTGGACGCTGTCCGTGCGCGGGCTGACCGAGACCGGCGAACCCGGGCTGTGGGTCGGGGACGAGATGCTGTGCGGCGACAGCACCCGCATCTACACCCGCACGGTGGCCAACCCCGATCCGATGACGGTCGACTACCACTGCGCGTGGGACCAGGGCGAGCACCTGTGGATGATCTACCTGATGCGCGTCGTCGACGCCGGTCCCGTCCTCGACCGGCCGGGTGCGGTGGTGCTGTGGACCAACTGCCGGCACCCCCACTACGACAGGAACCCGTGGCCGGAGCTCGCCACCTCGCCGGACCGGCCGTGGGTCGGCGACTTCTGGGACCTGTTCCACGCCGGGCACCGGACCGAGCTGGAGAATTTGAAGCGGATCTGCGAGCACCGGCACGCCAACGGCCTGCCGGTCACACCGGACTGGTCCGAGGTGGACGCGGATTGACGAGAGCGGAGTTTCCCGCCGTAGTCTGGCGATCATGGCGGACTGGGGGCTTCGACCGGCTTCGGTGGCCGACGTCGAAGCGGTGGCGGAGTTGCGGGCCGTTGTGCTGCGGGCGGATCTGGAGCGGCTCGGGCGGTACGACGAGCAGCGGGTGCGGCAGCGGCTGCGGGACGGGTTCGCGCCCGCGCACACCTGGGTGATCGAGGTGCGCGGCGTGTTCGCCGGTTGCGTGTCGCTGCGGCCGGCCGAGGATGCGCACTGGCTGGAGCACTTCTACCTGGCCCCGCAGGTGCAGGGCAGCGGCATCGGTACGAACGTGCTGCGCGTGCTGCTGGAGCGGTGCGACCGCGACGGCACCGTGGTCCGGCTGAACGTGCTGCAGGGCAGCCCGGCCCGGCGGCTGTACGAGCGGCACGGATTCGCACTCGAGACCGAGGATGCTGTGGACGTGTTCATGGTGCGTGAGCCGGACTTGGCCGTGCGCGGCGAATGATCATCCGGTGACCCGCGGGGTCGCGCGGTCAGGACACAGTGGAATGACCAGAGGATTTCCGCGCTCCCTTGTGCGTGCGACAAGCGTTGCCGGGGTGCCGAGTGGGTATCCCCTTCTCGGGTCTTACAGGAGGTGCCCATGTCACGTCGGTTCCTGCACGGCCTGGCCGCGGGCGCGGCAGGCACGACCGCGCTGAACGCCGTCACCTACCTCGACATGGCGCTGCGCGGCCGCCCTGCCAGCACCACTCCGGAAGAGACGGTGCACCGGGTGGAGGACATCACGCACCAAACGCTGGACCCGGACGGCTCCGGCGCCGAGACGGCAGGCAACCGGCGCGCCGGGATCGGTGCCCTGCTCGGCATCGCCACCGGGCTCGGGGCGGGGCTGGCCTGCGCCGTGGCGCGGTCGGCGCTGCCGCGAGCGCCGTTGCCGGTGATGGCGCTGATCGCGGGCGCTGCCGCGAACGTCGGCAGCGTCGGGCCCATGACCGCGCTGGGTGTGACCGACCCCCGGGAGTGGCCCGCGAGCTCGTGGGCGTCGGACGTCATCCCCCATCTCGCTTTCGGTGCCGTCGCCGCAGCGGTCTACGACATGCTCGAGGACTGACCGGACCACGACACGCGCACTGCGCCGGCGAACAGGCGGCCGGCCCCGTTGCCGGGCGGGGTCGGCCGCAGGTCAGATCGTGTAGGTGCTGCCCGCGCGAACCAGTTCGGCGGGGCCGTCGAAGGCCTCGCGGGCTTCGCCGAGCAGGGCTTGCTGGTCGGTCCACGGCGAGTAGTGCGTGAGTAGCAGCCTGCGCACGCCCGCCGACGCCGCTGCGGCACCGGCCTGCTTGCCGGACAGGTGCATGCCGGTGGGCTGGTCCGGGGAGTCCAACCAGGACGCTTCGGACAGCAGCACGTCGGCGCCCGCCGCGAGCTTGGCGATTTGGTCGCTGGGGCCGGTGTCGCCGGTGAAGGCGAACACCTGGTCCTCGGCCTCGATGCGCAGGCCCCACGTCGGGCACAGGTGGTCGACCGGGAACGCGCGGATCTCGAAGTCCCCGACGCGGACCGGTTCGACCGGCGGTTCGAGGAACTCGAAGACGTCGGTCAGGTCGGTCCGCCCGAGCTCCTCGGCGCTGGGCGCGTACAGCGCGGCGAGCCGGCTCGGCGCTTCCGGCGGCGCGTAGACCTGCATGCGCCGCTGCTTCGGGTCGTACGGCTTGTTCGGCCGGTACCGGAGGTAGACCGCCAGCGGAGCGAAGTCGGCGCAGTGGTCCGGGTGCAGGTGGGTCAGCAGCAGCGCGTTGACGTCGAACGGGTCGGTCCAGCGCTGCAACGGCCCCATGGTGCCGTTTCCGAGGTCGATCACGAGCCTCGTGCTTCCGGAACGCAGGAGGTACCCGGACGACGGCGACTCCGGTGCGGGCGCGCTTCCCGAACAACCGAGAACGGTCAACTCCATGAGGATTCTCCGCAGGTCTTGGGCGTGTGGGTGCGACGTGCGGTGGCCAGTATCCGGTCACGCTCCGTGTCCTGCCGGGCGAGGTCACGATCGGTCGACCCGCTCCATCGTCCACTTCGGTCGAACGGGTGTGCGTGGTCCGCGTGCCGCCGTGGCCGGTATGGCCGATACTGCGGGGACGCCCCCGGTGAAAGGGGAGGACGGCATGAACAGCAGCGGCCCGGACCTGCCTCCGGAGGCTCGTGCGCGGCTGGAGGAGGAAGTGCGGTCGCTGCGCGAACAGCGGCGTCAGCTCGCCGAGGACCTCTCGCAACGGGATCCCGTCGGAGACCGCGGCGACGACTCCCAGGCACTGGAAGGGGCCGACGAACTGGCCTGGTACGACGACCGCATCGCCGCACTCGAACGGCGGCTGACCGGGCGCGACCGGCGGGCAGGCAAGGGGGCCGAGGGGCTGCCGCCCGGTTCGGAGGTGCGGGTCCGGTTCGAGGACGGCACGGTGCAGGAGCTGCGGGTCGTGGGCATCCCGGAGGAGGTGCCGGAGGGCGAGGAGGACCGGACGATGACCTCCGACAGCCCACTGGCGCTGGCGCTGGCCGGCAGCAGCGCGGGCGCCGACATCACCTACTCCACACCTGACGGCCCGGCGCGGGTGCATCTGCTCGACGTCCGCCTGCCGTCGTGGGGAGGCTGAAGCCGCCGTCCGGCGGAGCCGGGAGCCTGGACGACGAGGCCCTGCCGCCGCGTTCGCAGTGGCAGGGCCCCGGGCCTGCTGATCAGGTGATCAGCTGGTCGCGCGTTCAGGCAGATCAGGCGATGACGCTGTCCACCCAGTCGCGGAAGTCGCCGACGCTGGTGTAGATGTCGGGGGACTCGCCGCAGACGGAGCCGACGCCCCGGCTGTCGACGCCGACGACCTTCCAGCGGTCGCCCTCGGCGACCAGCAGCGGCGAACCGGAGTCACCGCCGCACGGTCCGCGCACGCCCTCCGGGTTGTCCGCGCAGACGTCGCCGTCGCGGATGCCCCAGGAGTCGTCGCCTTCGGCGTCGGCCACGCACTTCTGCGTGGCAGGCGGGATGATCGCGGTGTCGAGCTGCTGGAGCTGCGTCGGCAGCTTGGTCGGGTCGCCCGCGTCGTCGTTGGAGACGTAGCCCCAGCCGATCTCGCGGACGGCCGTGCCCGGCTCGCTGATCGCGTCGGCCATCGGGGCAGGCGCCTGGTCGGTCGGCCCGTCCAGGTGCAGCAGGGCGATGTCGCTGCCCTCCGCGCGGTCGGGCTTTGCTTGGTAGTCCGGGTGCACCACGATCTCGCGGAGCTTGGCCACGCTGCCACCGGAGTTGCGGTCGGTGCTGCCGATCCGCACGTGGAACAGCGCGGGGTCCATGACGGTGAACGGCGCGCCGTTCGTGCCGGGCTCGGTGACGCAGTGCGCGGCGGTCACGATCCACTCCGGGCTGACCAGGGCACCACCGCAGCGGTGGGAGTTCGAGTCCCCGTCGCGCTCGTACTGCAACGAGGCCATGAACGAGTACGTCTGGTCCGCGGGCGAGCCGCCGATGATGTAGGGCGTCACCTCGCCGCCGGGACCATCGGCGTGCGCCGTTCCAAGACTCGTGAGCGTGCCGGCCGCGGTCACCGCGGCCAGGACCGCGGCGCGCCTGCGCGACCGCACCCGCAGGTTCTTGGTCATTCGGTTGTTCCTCCAGCATTCCTGCTGCGCGAAGTGCACGCGCAGTGCTGATCAATCTAGGCGAGCCGGGCCCCTCGCGGGGGGCGTTGCCGGAATGGAGGAACTGCGGATTTGCCGGGAGAATACCGGGACGATAACGGGAAAGGCGCAGGGAGGGCGCCTGGTTTCCGTTCGGCGCAGCGGAAACCAGGCGCACCGGAGTCTCAGTTTCCGTGCAGCTCCGCCGATCGGGGCAGCGCGACGTGGCGTTCGCCGAGGTCTTCGGTGCGCCGAACGCCGAGCAGCTGCATGCACCGCTGGTACTCGTCGGCGAGGATCTCGTAGGCGCGGACGACGCCGTCCTGGCCGCCGGCCATGATGCCGTAGAGGTAGGCGCGGCCGACCATCGCGGCGTCCGCGCCCGAGGCGCGTGCGGCCACGATGTCCTGTCCGTGCCGGATCCCGCCGTCGATGAGCACCGTCGCCTCCGGGCCGACCGCGGCGCGCACGGCGGGCAGCACGTCGAGCGTCGCGGCCGAGCGGTCGAGCTGCCGGCCGCCGTGGTTGGAGACCACCACGCCGTCGGCGCCGCGTCGCACCACCTCGCGGGCGGACTCCGGCGTGGTGATGCCCTTGACCAGCAGCTTGCCCGGCCAGCGTTCGCGCAGCCACTCCAGCGCCGCGAAGTCCAGTCCCGGGTCGAACAGGGTGCGGGCGACGTCCTCGGAGGAGAGGTTGCCCTCGACGCCGGAAAGCGAGGCGAAGCCGATGCCCGGGGTGGTCAGCTTGTTGTACCACCACGCCGGGAACATCGACATGTTCAGGATCGTCCTGGCGGTCAGGGCGGGCGGGATGGTCAGTCCGTTGACCACGTCCTTGAGTCGCTTTCCCGCGACCGAGGTGTCCACGGTGAGCAGCATCGTCGAGTAGCCGGCGGCCTCGGCCCTGGACACCAGCAGCTCGTTCGTCGCCGCGTCGTTGGTTCGGTAGAGCTGGAACCACAGGTCGCCACCCGGCGCGGCGCCGCGAACGTCCTCAATGGACGTCGTGCCCACCGTCGACAGCGAGTAGGGCACGCCGAAGTGCTCGGCGACGCGGGCGACCGCCGCCTCGCCGTGGTGGTGCATCATGCGCGTGTAGCCGGTCGGCGCGAACACCAGCGGTATCGGGATGCGCTTGCCGAAGAGGTCCACGCCGAGTTCCGGGTCGGCGACCGAGTGCAGCGCCTCCGGGCGCAACGTCACGCGCCGGTACGCCGCGATGTTGCGCGCCGCGGTGATCTCCTCCTCGGCCGCGCCGTCGACGTAGTCGAACACCGAGCGCGGGGTGGTCCGCCTGGCAGCCCTGCGCAGGTGCTCGACGGTGAGCGCGTTCTCCAGCCGCCGCGCGGTCAGCCCGAACGTCGGCTTCTTGAACCGCACCACCTCGCGGATCTGCGACCACCTGGGGAACTGCCGCGCCCGCGAGATGGGGGCGAGGGGGATCTTGCCGGTCATGGGTCCTTCCTTGCGCATGCGCCGGCCGCCCCGCGGGCGGCCGGCGCTGATGGGGTCAGCCGAAGAGCTCGCCGATCTGCTGCTGCACGGTCAGCACGGCGAGCACCCCGAATAGCAGGATCGACCAGACCAGCGCCGCCAGCCGGTAGCCGCTGATGCGGATCGGCTTGGGCAGCATCCTGCGGTTGATGGCGATCAGCAGGCCGGAGTAGACGAACATCATCACCCCGCCCGTGCAGGCCGCGATCGTGGCCAGCACCAGCGGCTGGTCGAAGCCGACGGACACGATGACGGTGCCGATGAGGACCAGGCCCCACACCAGTCCCGCGTAGACCTTGCTCTCCGAGGCGTTGGGGAAGTAGGAGGTCTTGAGCACGTCGGCGGCGAGCCGGCTGGTGTAGTCGACGATGCCCAGCGCGGCGCTGAACATCGACACCGCGCCCACGATCCAGAAGAAGTAGCCGAACCAGCCGCCCGCGGCGGCCATCAGCCGCTCGCCCTCGACCCGCAGGAACGAGACGTCGTCGCTGAGCCCGGGAGTGCCGAAGACGGTCGTGTAGGCCAGCAGCGACATGAACACGATCGACACGAAGGAGATCCCGACGAAGGTGAGCAGCTGCTCCTTGTTGGCGAAGCGCCACCACGCCCGCCAGTGGGTCAGGTTCTGCTCGGTGGGCGGGAAGATGAACCCGGCCTGGCCGCGCGCCTCCGGTTCGCGGGTCAGCGGCGAGACGATCTTGGGGACGTGGTGGCCCATGCCGAAGCCCTTGTCCCGGATCCAGTTGCTCTGCACGAGGTTCTGGCCACCGCCGGCGCCGGCGAAGGCCAGCGCGCCGAGGAGCAGGGCGAACCCGAGCTCGGCGGCGGGGAAGCGCGGCTGGGTCACGATCGTCGGCACACCGGACCAGGTCGACGCGCCGAAGACGAACACCGAGGTGATGACGATGAGCAGCAGCAACGCCGCCACCTTGACCATCTGCACCCGTTCCAGCGCGCTGTAGACAGTGGGCGCGAGCGTGAGGATGAGCCCGACCAGCACCAGGATGGCCACCGACACGACCGCGACGTCTCCACCGAAGACGTAGGTCACCAGCGTCGCGGAGCTGGTCGTCCACGCGGGCCAGATGTTGGCGAAGTAGGCCATGGCGGCGAAGACCAGGCCCCAGTGCCGCCACAGCCTGCTGAAGCCGGTGACCGCGGTTTCCCCGGTGGCCAGCGTGTAGCGCTCGATCTCCATGTTGAGGAAGTACTGGGTCATCAGCCCGAGCAGCGCTGCCCAGACGAAGGTCAGCCCGACCTGGGAGGAGATGTAGGGGAAGAGGATGAACTCCCCGCTGGCCATGCCCACGCCCGCGGCCACGACGCCCGGGCCGATGTAGCGCCACTGCCGGGCCGGCGGCGCCGGGAGGTCGCGCACCTGCGGTTGCGGGATGTGCTTGGCGGGGAACGCCTCCGACGGGTCGGAGAGGTCCGCGCCGTTGCGGCTCGACGTCACCATCAACGCCACCTCTGCTTTTCTGCCGATGCGGGAGGGAGATCGGGTGTGGTGGCACGGCGCAGCACGCGGGCTCGACGATCGGGGAGCCGGCGGCGAGGAGCGGAGACCTGGGGTGGTCCGCTGCGTTGCGGTGCCTCAGCGGTCAGTTGTTGCACATGTTGCAATCGGGGTGGTTTGATGTGCAACGTATAGTCGGCGCGACGGACATGTCAACGACAGCGACCGAACTGTTGCCTCCCGCGGGGAATCGGGCGAATCGCCCTGGACGTGGAGCGGCCGCGAGGCGCGTCAGGCGCCCCGCGGCCGCGGGTGACGGGTCAGGCCGCCGGTCGTTTGCCCCTGGTGATGGACTGGTCGACCTTGTAGGCGGCGTGCCACTTCTGCTGGCAGCTCTCCGAGCAGAAGTCGTCCGACGGTGAGGTTGCGAGCGGTCGTTCGCACAGCGCGCACAGCGCGGGACCGGTGCGGTCCTCGGCCCGGTCGAGGAGGATGCTCATGACCGGCTCACCCCCGTCCTGAGCGTCGTGACGATCTCCGCGATCCCCACGACAATGGCATGGGCGGTGAGGAAGGTGATAACGGCGACCAGCGCCAGAGCGGAAGCGGTTGTCATCTTGGCCTCCTGTCCGTCGGCCGATACTCCCGGAAGCGACTAGCGTAACTCGCCGAATGTGACAGGTCAGAGGCTTTTCGGACTCGTTGTGCTACCTCTGGTTAACGCTCTGTGCGGGCTGTGTCCGGCTTCCCGGCGGCA
This sequence comes from Saccharopolyspora erythraea, assembly GCF_018141105.1. Classification (NCBI taxonomy): domain Bacteria; kingdom Bacillati; phylum Actinomycetota; class Actinomycetes; order Pseudonocardiales; family Pseudonocardiaceae; genus Saccharopolyspora; species Saccharopolyspora erythraea. The sequence continues at coordinate 3,809,446 of NZ_CP054839.1, forward strand.
CGCACGTTCGGCCCACACCGCTGCCCCGAACGGCCGCACCCCCGACCGCCACCGGTGACGCCCCGCGCGGTCCGCCCCAGTCGCCCGTTCGCTGTCGGTCCGCAGAGGCTGTTTTCGGGCTCGTCTTGCGCGGCGGTGCCGGTTGCGGGGGTGGGCCAAGCCGTTGCGCCGCTTCGAAGATCAAAGACGGGTCCTCAGAGGACGGGCAGCCGCTGGTCCGGCCACTCGAACAACCCCCGGCCGCTCGAGAGCGACCGGCGTCACAGAAGTACGGTGTACGTACGTGACAGCAGTATGAACGGCGTAATCGAGAGCTTCCTGGTCATCGGCGCCGTCGTCGCGATCGGGTACCTGGCCGGGCGGACCCGGCTGCTGGGGGCCGCGGCGACCGAGGTGCTGGCCAGAGCGGCCTTCTTCATCGCCTCGCCCGCGCTGCTCTTCGTGACCCTGATGCGCGCCGAACTCTCGACCGTGCTCTCCAGCGCGCTGGTGGTCACGGCGGTGACGAGCTCGGCGGCCTGCCTGCTCTACGTGCCTTTCGCGCTGCTGCGGCGCAGGCCCGCGGCCGAGACCACGGTCGGTGCGATGGCCAGCGGCTACGTCAACGCCGGGAACCTGGGCATCCCGATCGCCACCTACGCGCTGGGCGACGCCAGCAAGATCGCGCCCGTCCTGCTGTTCCAGCTCGCCGTGCTGACCCCGTTGTTCACCACGGCGCTCGACATCCTCGCCGAACGCGCACGCGGCGAGAAACCGCGCCTGCTGCGCTCGATCACGGCTCCGCTGCGCAACCCCATCGCGCTCGCCACCGCCGCGGGCCTGATCGCGTCCGGGACCGGGTATGTGCCGCCGGAACCGGTGCTCGCGCCCATCGAGCTGCTGGCCGATCTCGCGGTGCCCGCGATGCTGCTGGCCTTCGGCATCTCGCTGCACGGGGCGCCGCGGCCCGGCCGTTCACCGGCGGGCATGCCCGCTCTCGCCACCATCGTCGTGATCAAGAACGTCGTGCAGCCGCTGCTTGCGGTGCTGATGGGCGCGCTGTTCCAGCTGCGGGGAACGGAGCTGCTGGCCGCCGTGATCTGCGCGGCACTGCCCACCGCGCAGAACGTGTTCGGCTACGCCGTCCGTTTCGAGCAGGGCGCGACGCTGGCGCGCGAGGCGGTGCTCACCACCTCGCTTCTCAGCTTCCCAGCCATGCTCGCGATCGTCGCGCTCGTCACGTAGCGGCGACGTCGAGGACACCTGGGGCGTGGCGACCGAACCCACGCTGACCAGTGGACCGATCAGCCCCAGGTCGTGGAAGAGCGGCAGCCGGCTCACCAACGTCCTGGCCCGCCCGCGGCGGTCACGCGGGCGCAGGTTGCCGTGGGTGACCACGACGCCCGGCTCCGGCTCGTCGAGCCCGAGGTGTACTGGATGAAGGCCGCCGAGCAGGTGGCCGACGAAGTTGTTGTGCATGGAACGGCTCCCGAGGTTCTCCGGTAGGAAGACCTTGCCGTCCGGCGGGTCCGGGGGCGAGGGAGCAGGCCCCCGGATTCGCGGGGAGCGGCACCTCGCCCGAGGTCGGATGGGGATCAGCTAGGGGGAACACCCCGCCAGAAGGGGCGTCGTCGAGTGTCTACATCGGACATGTGTGGTCCGCTGCGGCCGGGTTGTCGGGGCCCGCGTCCAGCGTCGCGGACGCACGCGCCAGACGACTGAGAGGTGCAAGCGTGAACGACATCGGCGACCTCGCCTGGGCCGACGCGCACGCCGGTGCGGACGACCACCTGGACGAGATCTACTGCCTCACCTTCATCAAGGGAGTCGGCACCGAGGAGGCGTTGCGGCGTTTCGGCGCCTTTGCCGACACCATCGCCGTTCGCACGCCGGAGGAGATCGGGAGCCTGAACAACTTCGAGGACGGCTATCCCACCATGGCATCGGCCCTGGGACTGGGCGAGTGGACTGTCGTGTTCGAGCCCAGTGGGTACGAGGGCGCCCTCCTGGTGGCCGCGCTGTCGCGTGGCACCGAAGCGTTCTCCTTGCTGCGCCACGACTACGCCGAATCGGAGGGCGGATACGCGGTCGACGGTGTGTTGATCACCGGGTTCGACCCGCTGTTCCCGAACCACCGCTACGGGGCGGAGCCCGATCGGCTGCTTCCGCAGATGCGTGAGGTGGGCTTCGCGTTGGGTGAGGACGATGACCAGTTCGACAACGCCTACTCGCGCTCGCTGCGGCTCGCCGAGCGCTTCACCAGCGCCCTGCCCACGCGCCAGCAGCTCACCGCGCCACTGGTCAGCGCGCACGTCGAACCGTGGTTCAGCGACGCGGTCAGGCCCGAGGTCACCGGGCAGCAGGTCGCCGACGCCGTGGCCGAGGTGCGGCGGCTCGCGGCGAAGCACGGGCTGACCGGCACACCGGGACTGGCCGACGCCCTCGCCGCCGCCTCCGAGAGCACGGCACCGGTGCCCGTCAGCCCGGAAAGCGAACTGGGCCGCCACGTCCGTGCGTGGCTCGCCGAGGCGCACCGCGCGAGCTGGTCGCTCAACGACCACCGGGCCCGGATGAGCGAGGCCGAGCGCTACCGCGGATACGACCTCGGGTGGCTCACCAAGGCGCTGGGGACCGCGCTGAGGACAGGGCCCAGGGGCTGAGGACGCGGGTCGGCCCGTCCGTGCAGGGCGGGCCACCCTGGTGTGCGGTTGGATGCCCGTTCTTCGAAACACCGGGGCTCACTCCGGTTCCGACCGCTGGACATTCCTGTTCCACTGTGGACCCTGTTTTCGGCTCGCTCACGCCTCGTCGCCAGTGGTGCTTTCCGGCGTCGCCCACCAGGGGTGGATGGCGTACCGAACGGGTTGTGAGCGCCGGTCTCGGGCGGCCGTCCGGCCGATCCGGTCACTACAGTGAGTCGGCGCTGTTCGACCAACCGTGCCGGTCGAGAACGGAGACAGCCGTGCCCGATTCCGCGAAGACGTCCACCCCCGCCGTCTCCTGGCAGCAGTTCGTCGATGGCTTCCCCGACGCCGAGCAGCGGCTCGTCCTGGGACGCGACCTCGCCGAGCACGAGTCGCGGCCGCAGAAGACCAATCTCGCGGTGGCCGAGAACGTGACGATCTACCCGCTGCTCGAGCGGTACGTCTTCGGCGATCTCGCCGGGTTGTCCGAGGACGGCCTGCGCTACGTCACCCCCTACGGCAGTCCCAGGCTGAGGGAGCTGATGGCCGAACGGCTGGAGAAGTCGCTGGCTCCGAAGTGGCCGGTCCCGGAGGTGCTGGTCCGGCCGGACGACGTCTTCGGCACCGCGGGCGTGTCCTCCGCGCTGGAGTGCGTCGCGCTGGCGCTGCGCGGCTCCGGCTTCCTGCAGGCCGGAGACGGGGTGCTGATCCCCGCGCCCTGCTGGCAGGGCTTCAAGTGGTCGTTCGAGCAACGTCCGCAGCTCCGCTGCGTGTACGCCCATGCAGGTGTGCCGGGAGATCCGGACCCGGTCAAGCGCTTCGAACTGAGTCTGCGGAACCTCGAGGACACCTACGCCACCGCCGACCCCGCACCCAAGCTGCTCGTCCTGACCAACCCGCACAACCCGCTCGGAGTCAACTACCGGAAGGACCTGCTGGAGGAGATCTTCGCCTGGGCGCTGGGAAAGGGGATGCACGTCATCTCCGACGAGATGTACCGCCATTCGCAGCTCGCCGGCAGCGAACCCGAGTTCGTCAGCGCGCTCGCGCTGGACGCGGTCCGTTCCGAGGCGGCCCGCGAGCGGGTCCACGTCGTCTGGGGACTGGCCAAGGACTTCGGTCTTTCCGGATTCCGCGCGGGGTTCATCGTCTCGCGGTCACCCGCGGTCCGCGCCGCGATGAAGGGCGGGGAGCAGCCGAAGGTGGCGTCGCTTTCCTGGTTCAGCCCCTTCGACTCGCTCAAACACCGGGTGGCGTTGCGGCTGCTGGAGGCGCGGGTCGACGGCCTGCCGTTCTGGGACGTCGCGATGCGAAGCTACAGCGAGCGGCTAACGGCGCAGTTCACCGCGGTCGAGGACGCGCTGGCCGACTGGGACATCGCGTGCGTGCACGGCGAGAACGCCAACTGCGCCCAGTTCCTATGGGTGGACCTGACCAGGTGGCTCGGCACCGTGGACACCGCCGCGAGCGACGGTGCCGGGATGTTCCCCGGAGCCGGGCGTTCGGAGGCGGCGCTTGCCGCCTACCTCGCCGACGCGGCCGACGTGGTGCTGCTGCCCGGACGGACGCTGTCGTGCCGCGACGAGGGCTACTTCCGGCTCTGCTTCACCGCGTACCGGCAGGAGGTCGTGGTCGATGCCGCGAACCGGATCGGGGAGGCCCTGCACCGGTTGTCCGGTTGAGCCGGGAACGGGCGCGCGGGCCGAAGCTTGATCGACAGTGGACGGATGGCGCGGCGAATTCGCCCGTCTCCGGGAACGGTTGCTCAGGTCGGGTGACTGTGTACTTCGTTGCACGACAGGACGCTGCTCCGTAGAAAGGATTCCTCCCGGGTTCGCTGGTGCGGCGACCGGATGTGGTGTCACTCTGGATCTCCTCTTCCCACTTCGGATGGAAAGTCTTCGAGAGATGGCCAACACCGCGCACTTCGTGAACTCGGCAGGCAGGCTCTTCCCGCAGATCGTCGTGCGCGACGATCGCGGCAGGACGGTCGCCGAGTTCGAGGTCCCGCCGTCGGTCACCCACCCCGCCGAGGCCGAGGCGGAGCTGCGGGCGGCGGGGTGGAAACGTGACGGCGAGTGGGGGACCACTGCCAACGGCTGGGAGGCCCCGGTCTCGCCGCTGTGAACCAGCGTCCCGGCTCCCGTTCGTCGCGGTCGTCGCGGTCGGAACGGCGTAGAATCACCGTTCCAGCGCCCTTTTTCCGCGGCGGCCCAGGTGTTGTCGCTGGGGCTGGTGGTGGTGATGTTGCGGTGATGTTGCGGATCAAGCTGTTGCTTTCGAAGTTGGCCGCCGCGGTGCTCGGCCTCTGGCGCAGCACGAAGCTCGTCGTGCGCCACGGCAGCCGGAAAGTCGCGCGACGAGTCCGGGCAGTGTCGTCGAAGCTCCGGAGCGGTCTTGGCGGCTCGTTGCGGGCGGTACCCGCGCGAGGGCGGTCCTTCGTGCACAGCATCGGATCGTCCTTCACCGCGCTGAACCCGCGTCGGCGCAAGCGGTCCGGTGGTGCTGCCCGGCGCCGGACGCGGTTCGGACCGCATCCGCGCAGACGGGCCACATAGGCGCCCGGTGTCCGCCACGCCCGGTGGCGGAGCCGGTCAGCCGGCGGCTTCCATCGCGCCGGCACCGCGAACCGCCGAGCGCGGGGTCACCGAGAGGTCCCCGGCGAAATCGCCGCGCAGCGTGGCCATGGCGTCCAGCGGGTAGTTCTGCCGCATCCGCCACGGCCACCGGTGTCCCTGGCGTGGGAACGCGTCGATCGAGCGCCGCACGTAGCCGGAGTCCAGGTCGAGCAGCGGCCGCTCGGCCAGCTTCCGGTCGGGCTCCGGGACCACCGCCGCGTAGCCGTGCCGGTCCATCAGCTGGAGGATCTTGCACACCAGGCGCGACGACAGGTCGGCCCGCAGCGTCCAGGAGGCGTTGGTGTAGCCGATGCACATGGCGAAGTTCGGGATGCCGGTCAGCATCGCCCCGCGCCACACGAACTGCTCCGACAGCTCGACCGGGCGCCCGTCGACGTGGGGCGCGATACCGCCGAAGGCCAGCAGCCGCAGGCCGGTGGCGGTGACGACGACGTCGGCTTCGAGCACCCGGCCCGACCGCAGCCGGATGCCCTCGGGCACGAAGGACTCGATGTGGTCGGTGACGACCTCGGCCCTGCCGCCGCGGATCGCCCGGAACAGGTCGGCGTCCGGGACCGCGCACAGGCGCTGGTCCCACGGCCGGTAGCTCGGGGTGAAGTGCTCCCGGACCGCCTCCGGGTCCTTGAGCACGCGGGTGCTCAGCCTGGTGAGCAGCTTGCGCGCGGCGTTCGGCCACCGGCGGCAGAACTGGTAGAAGCCCGTGGTGAACGCGATGTTCTTGGCTCGAAGGAGGCGGTGCGCCAGGTCTGCGGGCAGCACCGCGCGGATCCCGTCGGCGATGCGGTCCCGCCCCGGGACCGGGCTGATCCACGTGGGAGAGCGCTGCAGCATCGTGACGCGCGCGGCGTCCTCGGCCATCGAGGGCACCAGCGTGACCGCGGTGGCACCGCTGCCGACGACCACGACCCGCTTGTCCCGGTAGTCCAGGTCCTCCGGCCAGAACTGCGGGTGCACGACCGTGCCGCCGAAGGACTCCACACCTGGGAAAACCGGGTCGTGGCCCTGGTCGTAGTCGTAGTACCCGGCGCACGTGTACAGGAAGTCGCAGGTCAGGGTGCGCTGCTCGGAGCGGCCTGCCTCGTCGCGGACGTCGAGGGTCAGGGTCCACCGCGCGGTCCGGGTCGAGAAGTCCGCCGAGACCACCTTCGTGCGGTAGCGGATGCGCTCGTCGATGCCGTGCTCGGCGGCGGTGCGCCTGATGTAGCTCAGGATCGACGGTCCGTCGGCGATCGACTTCGCCTCGCGCCAGGGCTTGAACGGGTAGCCGAGGGTGAACATGTCCGAGTCCGAGCGGATGCCCGGGTAGCGGAACAGGTCCCACGTCCCGCCCATCGCCTCGCGGGCCTCGAGGACCGCGTACGACCGGCCGGGGCACTCGGTCTGGAGCCGGTAGGCCGCCCCGATGCCGGAGAGCCCGGCCCCCACGATGACGACGTCGAGGTGCTCCGGTTGCGGTGCGGTGGCGGTCATGGTCCCCAGTGTCCTGGCTGTTCGGGCTCGGCCCTTGACCCTACGCGACAAAGTTTTGACTCTGGACGACATGTCGATGATCCGCTCGGCCGGGTTGCGAGGGTTCCGCGCGACGGTGGCCGAGCTGGGCGGCCGAGCGGAGGACCACGCCAGGGCGGCCGGCCTGCCGGTCGCCGCGCTCGATGTCGACGACCTGCTGGTGCCCGATCACGTGCTGGCCGAGGTGCTGGAGATCGCCGCCGCCGAGCTCGACTGCCCCGACCTCGGCCTTCGCGTGGCCGCCCGCCAGGACCTGGGCATGCTCGGCCCGCTCGCACTGGCCATCCAGAACTCGCCCAGCGTCGGGGACGCGCTGGAGTGCACCTCCCGCTACCTGTTCGTGCACGCCCGCTCGCTGAGCCTGGTGCTGGAGGACGACCCGCACGGCGCGCGCGGGGTGGCGGCGCTGCGCTACGGTCTGCCGCCCGGGGCGCCGATCGCCGTGCAGGCCACCGACCTGGCCCTCGGTTTCCTGCACCGGGCCATCGAGTTCCTGGTGTCGGGGCCCTACGGCCTGCGCACCGTGGAACTGCCGCACACCCCTCGCTCGCTGCGCGCCCACGAGGAGTTCTTCGGCGTGGCCGTCCGGGCGGGCGGCAGTGCGCCGATGCTGCGGTTGCCGCGCAGCCTGGCCGCCCGGCCGCTCACCGGCAGCGACGAACGGGTGCGGCAATTGGCGCTGGGGTTTCTGGCCGAGCAGGCGCCGGGCGAGGTCACGCTCCTGGCCCCGCGGGTCCGCGCGGTGGTCGCGCAGTCGCTGGGCACGGCACCTCCCGAGATCGGTGCCGTCGCCAAGCTGATCAACATGCACCCGCGGACCATGCAGCGGCGGCTGGCGGGGGAGCGGACGTCCTTCGCGCGGGTCGTCGACGACGTGCGCAGGGAGGCGGCCCGGCGCTACCTGACGACCACGGACATGCCGATGAGCCAGGTGACCGGGATGCTCGGCCTCTCCGAGCAGTCCGCGCTCAGCCGGTGCTGCCGCCGCTGGTGGGGGAGCACCCCGAGCGCCGTGCGCAGGAAGGGTGCGGCGGACTGAACAGGCTTTGTTGATATTCAGTGTTGTATCTGAATACTGGTGTGTATCTTCGTTGCCATGTGGAAGATGCAGGCCACCGAACTGGCCGCGGCGGTGCGCTCCGGCGAGATCAGCGCGGGTGAAGTGATCGAGTCGCACCTCGAGCGCATCGCCGAGGCCAATCCCAAGTACAACGCCATCACCGCGTTGCTGGCCGACAGCGCGCGAGCGGCCGCCGCGGGCATCGACCGGCGGCGGGCGGCAGGCGAGCCGCTCGGCCCGCTGGCCGGTGTCCCGTTCACGGTGAAGGAGAACATCGACATCGCCGGCGTGCCGACCACGCACGGCGTGCCCCGGTTCCGCGACAGCGTCGCAGCCGACGACGCGCCGCCGGTGGCGCGGCTGCGCGCAGCCGACGCCATCCCGATCGGCCACGCCAACATGCCGGACATGACCATCGGCGGGTACACCAACAGCCAGCTCTTCGGCGAGACGCTCAACCCGTGGGGCACCATCCGCGACCCCAGCGGCACCAGCGGCGGCGACGGCGCGGCGGTCGCGTCGGGCATGGCCGCGGTCGGACTGGGCAACGACTCGGGCGGCTCGGTGCGGGGTCCGGCGCTCAACGGCGGGATCACCGCGCTGAACCCGAGCTACGGCCGTTTCCCGATGGAGCACCGCATCGGCGGTCACGAGCCGGCGCTGGCCTCCCAGCTCCTGCCGAAGGACGGTCCCATCGCCCGGTCCGTGCACGACCTGCGCACCTGCTTCGAGGTGCTGGCCGGCACCGACCCGAGGGACCCGCGCGCGGTCCCGGCGCCGCTGGACGGCCCGCCGCTGCCGGGGCCGATCCGGGTGGCCGTGGTGGCCGATCCCGGCGGGTGGGGAGTGCATCCGCGGGTCAGGGCCGCGGTCGACCGGGCGGCCGGGGTGCTCTCCGACGCGGGCTACGAGGTCGAGGAGACCGACGTGCCACGGCTGGCCGACGCGCTCGAATGCTACGGCAAGCTGGTGACCAGCGAGTTCCGCTCGTCCTGGCCGCGGATCCGCCCTCTGCTCACCGATGGGAGCGCCCGTCACATGGAGCTGAGCATGCGGCAGGTGCCGCAGACAGGGCTGGAGGAGTACCTGCGGGCAACCGCCGACCGGCACGCGATCCTGCGCGACTGGGCCCGGTTCCTCACCGGGTTCCCGCTGGTGCTCGGCCCGGTCTCCACCGAGCCGCCAGGGGACGCGGAGGTGCTCGACGCGGAGCAGAACAAGCGGATCGGCCTGGCGATCCGGCTGTGCACGGCCACGACGTTCGCGGGGGTTCCCGCGGTCGCGGTGCCGACCGGGGTCGACGACGGCGTGCCGATGGGGGTGCAGATCATCGGCGGACACTTCCGGGAGGACCTGTGCCTGGCGGCGGCCTCGGCGGTCGAAGCCGCACTGGGCACCTTCACGCCGGTCGGATGAGGAGCGGCGGCGGTCTCGGCGAGGCCGTCGCCCCGCTTCCGAGAGCTCCACATCGGACCGTCCGGAAAGCGCTACGCGCGGCTCACCCGGTCCGGCGCAAATTTCGATATGGCGGGAATAAGGCGCGATGTCAGGCTTCGGGCGCCGCGTGCGGCTGCACGGCGCGCGGTGACCAGTCGCTCGCGAAGCCCACGGAGGAAGACCCCATGACAGCCCGGAGTTCGATCGGCCGCCCGGACCGCGCGGACCTCATCTCGCTGGCGGACCTGGAACTGGCCGAGATCCGAGAGATCGTGCGCAGCGGGGTCGCCCACGCCGAAGGTGCCAGGACGGGGGAGCCGCTGGCCGGCGCCGTGATCGGGGTCTACTTCCGCAAGACCTCCACCCGGACCCGCACCGCGTTCTCGTCGGCGGCCCTGCGGCTGGGGGCCAGGATCATCGGCTACGGGCCGGGGGACCTCCAGCTCAACACCGGTGAGACCGTCGAGGACACCGCGCAGGTGCTGTCCCGGATGCTCGACGGGCTGGTCTGCCGGACCGCGGGTAGCACCGAGGAGCTGCGGGCGCTGGCCGCGCCGCCCGGGATGTCGGTGGTGAACGCGATGAGCGCGCACGAGCACCCGACGCAGGCGCTGGCCGACCTCACCACGATCCAGCGCCACCTGGGCGCGGTCGACGGTGCCCGGGTCCTCTACGTCGGCGAGGGAAACAGCACCGCGGCGGCGCTCGCGCTGTCGCTCACCCGGTTCGAGGGGACCGAGCTGCACCTGCACACCCCGCCGGGTTACGGACTCGAACCGCACGTGCGCGAGCAGGCCGCCCGCTACGCCGAGGAGTCGGGCTCGGTGTTGCGGGAGAGCGAGGAGATGACCGGCCTGCCCGCGGAAGCCGACATCGTCTACACCACGCGCTGGCAGACCACCGGCACCACGAAGCCGGACCCGGACTGGCGGTCGGTGTTCGCCCCGTTCCAGGTGGGCGGTGAGCTGCTCGCCGGGTATCCGGACGCGTGGTTCATGCACGACCTGCCCGCCCACCGCGGCGAGGAGACGACCGCGGCCGTGCTGGACGGGCCGCGGTCGATCGCCTTCGATCAGGCCGGCAACAAGATGTACAGCGCCATGGCGGTGCTGGAGTGGGCACTCACATCGCGAACCTGAGCTCCCGCTTCCCTCCCGCGGCCACCAGCCGGGGTGGCTTGGGCCGGGCCGCCTCGGCGGTCCGCTCCTCGGCGCGGTGCAGTTCCCGCGCGAACGCCCCCAGCAGCGGCAGGAACCGGTAGCAGGCCTCGTCGGTCTCCAGCCCGTCCACGCCCTCCAGCAGGTGGGCGTCGACCAGGCTCTCCAGCATGTTCTCCGCTTCGCCGGTGTCCAAGCGCAGAAGGGTGGCAGCGTCGTGCAGGCCGAACTCCGCGGTTTCCAGCCCGCCCAGCAGGCGGAACATCCGTGCCGCTTCGGGCGCCAGTCGCCGGTAGCCGGTCTGGAAACGCCTGCGCAGGCTCTGCTCGCCGTGCTCGAGGTGGTCCAGCCGGGTGCGCGGGTCCCGCATCCGGCTAGTCAGCCGCTGGATCGGCCAGTGCGGTTTGGCGATGAGCTTGGTGCCCGCGATCCGCAACGCGGCCGGGATCCGGTCGCACAGCTCGGCCAGCTCCCGCAGCGCGCGGGGTTCGGCGGCGGCGCGGTGGCCGACGAGCGCGCCGAGCATCTCGGCGGCCTCCTCGTGCCCGACCGGTTGCACGCGCAGCCACAGCGAGGTGTCGATCAGCTCGCTGATCTGGTTGCGGCTGGTGATCAGCGCCCTGGCGCCGGTGCCGCCCGGGATGACGTGGCGGATCTGCCCGTAGGACGCGACGTTGTCGAGGACCACGAGGACGTCGCGCTTCTGCGTGAGCCCGCGGTAGAGCGACTTCGCGTCGTCGAGGTCGCCGGGGACGTCGCAGGCTGCGATGCCGAGCTGGCGCAGGCAGCTGTGCAGCACGTCCACCGCGTCGGAGTCCTGCGGCGCGCGGCAGCAGTCGTGGAGGTTGACGTACAGCACGCCGTCGGGGAACCGGTCGGCCGCGCGGTGCGCCCAGTGCACGGCAAGGGCGCTCTTGCCGATGCCGGCGCTGCCGGTGAGCAGGCCGACGACGCCGGGCGGCCGGTGCAGCAGGATGTCCAAATCGGACAGCTCTCTCTCGCGCCCGCAGAAGGCGGAGATGTCGGCGGGGAAGGTACCGGCGGGGATGGCGGTCGAGCTCGCCTGGCGCTGCCGGGAGGGCAGCCGCACCGACGGGTCGTCGCTGAGGATCGCCTCGTGCAGCTCCTGCAGGGTCGGACCCGGCTCCAGGCCGATCTCGTCGATGAAGTGCCTTCGCGCCTGTCGGAAGGTCTCCATAGCCTCGGCGCGCCGCCCGGCGCGGTACTGGGCGAGCATGAGCTGCGCGCGGGTCTGCTCGCGCAGCGGCTGCTCCTCCACGAGCGTGGTCAGCTCGCTGATCAGCTCGCGGTGCCTGCCGAGCTGCAGATGCAGCGCGGTGCGCTCCTCCTGCACCACGAGCTTCTGCTCCTGCAGCCGCTCGACCTCGATCTCCACCACCGCCGACGAGATGTCGCACAGCGCGCGGCCCCGCCACAGCGCGAGGGCGGCGTCATAGGCCTCGGTCGCACGCTCGAACTCCCTCCTGGCGGTGAGGGAACGAGCTTCGGTGAGCCGGGCCTGGAAGGACAGCACGTCGAGTTCGTGGTCGGCGCGGCGGAGCATGTAGCCGGGAGAGGAAGTCAGCACCACGTCGTCGCGGAAGCCCGCCGAGCGGAACGCCTTGCGCAGTTCGGCGACGCAGATCGCCACCTGGGTGCGGGCGGTGGCGGGAGGGCGGCCGTTCCAGATCGCCTCCGAAATGCGGTCGATCGAGACGACTCGGTCCGGATTCAACAACAGCATGGCCAGCACGATCCGCTGGCGAGGTCCTCCGACCGCGATCCTCCTTCCCCGGTACTCCAGGTGCAAGGGCCCGAGAAGCCCGAATTCGAGACGATCCGTCATGTGTCTTCCTTCTGCTGCTCCCCCCAGTAGAAGCAGCTGTCCGTGCGCTTTGCGTGGCCCCCCAAGGCCGAACCCCCAGTGTGTCCCGAGCGACACGCGGTTCACTCTAACGGGCCATCAGAAGGGGTCGTTGCCGAAGTGACGTCCGCGCTCGCCGATCGGTTTCACCCCGAAATCCGGGCAGTTGGCATTTATCGGGCGTGCAATGGGGCGAATGGCGCGACGACCTGGACCTGTTGCCATCGCGAACAGTTGCCGGAGGGGAAATTCTCATCCGGTTCTCAGGGGATCGATAGGGATCCGATAACGAAGGCAGGCTTATATGGGAATCATGGGAACGGACGCTGCCCGCGGCGACGACGCGCTGGCCGCGGCGGGCATCGCCGAACTGCGGTCGGCGCTGGCCGGGCGGCGGCTCAGCGCGGTGGAGCTGGTCGGATACCACCTCGACCGCATCGATCGGCTCAACCTGCGCGGTCCGCAGCTGCGCGCCGTGCTGGAGACCGACCCGCGAGCGCTCGAGATCGCCGAGGAGCGCGACGCCGAGCAGCGGCGGGGGCAGGTGCGCGGACCGCTGCACGGCATCCCGGTGCTGGTGAAGGACAACCTCGAGACCGCGGGAGGGCTGCGGACCACCAACGGCACCACGGCGCTGCTCGGCGCGCGCCCTGAGCGCGACGCCACCGTGGTGGCCAGGCTGATCGAGGCGGGTGCGATCGTGCTCGGCAAGACCAACAAGAGCGGCTGGATCAGCGGTTCCGGCGGTTGGAGCGCCCGTGGCGGCCAGGGCCGCAACCCCTACCGGCTCGACCGGTCTCCGCACGGGTCGAGCTCCGGATCGGCGGCTGCGGTCGCCGCCGGGCTCAGCCCCGCTGCCCTGGGCACCGAGACGATCGGCTCGATCCTCGGTCCGGCCGGGGTCAACGGCGTGGTGGGGCTCAAGCCGACCGTCGGGCTGACCAGCCGGGCGGGCATGATCCCCGGGGTCCGGAGCCTGGACACCGTCGGGCCGCTGTGCCGGAGTGTGGCCGACGCGGCCACCGTGCTCGGGGTGCTGACCGGGGTCGACGAGCGCGACCCCGCCACCGGTGCCGGCGCCGGCCGGTTCCGGCGCGACTACCTGGGCTGCCTGGAGAGGGCGGAGCTTTCAGGCGTCAGGATCGGCGTGCCGCGGGAGTCGTTCTTCGGCTACGACGACCACGCCGACGCGGTCGCGGAGGAGGCGATCCGGGTGCTGGCCGGGGCCGGTGCGGTCATCGTCGACCGCGCCGACATCCCCAGCCTGCCGCGGATGCTGTCCGAGGAGGGGCTGATGTTCGCCCAGTTGCAGGAGGTCAAGCACCACGTCGACGCCTACCTTGCCGCGACGCCCGGTGAGCACCCGCGCAGCATCGCCGAGCTGATCGCCTACAACCGGGAGCACGCGGAGACCGAGATGCCGCACTTCGGCCAGGAGACGCTGGAAATGGTCGACGCGCTCAGCGGGGACCTCGCGGACCCGGCCTACCTCTCGGCGCTGGCCACCATGCGCAGGCTCGCCCGCGACGAGGGGATCGACGCCGTCATGTCCGAGCACCGGCTCGACGCCCTGGTCGCGCCCACCGGCGGACCGGCGTGGAAGATCGACCACGTACACGGCGACCCGGACGCGCGCGGCAGCGCCCTGGTGCCGGGGCTGGCCGGCTACCCGGCGATCAGCGTGCCAGCCGGAGCGGTGCGCGGACTGCCGATCGGGATCACGTTCATGGCCGGGGCGTGGAGCGAGCCGGTGCTGCTGCGGCTGGCCCACGCGTTCGAGCGGTCGCACCCGGCGTGGTTCCCGCCCGAGTTCGCCCCGCCTTCGGTCGGCTGAGCGCTCACGCGGTCTCGGTCAGCAGCTTGTGCAGCTCCCGGATCTGCTCCTTGAGCGCATTCAGCTCGGTGCGCATCTGATGCGTTTCGGAGGCGATCCGGGTGGACTCCTCGTTTCGCAGGCGGTACTCCTTCTCGAGCCGCATTCGCTGGATCCGGGCCAGGGTCAGCAGGCTGAGCAGCAGCGTGCCGGAAGCGATGAGCAGGCTGATGATCCCGGTGTCCAGGTTTCCCATTTCAAGTCCTCTCCGAAGGGCTCGTCGGCGCGGGATGCTACTGCACCGGTGAAGAGTCGCACGCATGCGCGCGAAGCCCGGAAATGGACACGATAACGACCCGAAAATTGTCGTGGTTAGCCTCGCGGCGGAATAGCGGGATTGTGTTCTTTTCGAGGAGTGGGCTGGCATGGATCATCTGGCGGAGCGCGGCTCGGACGGGCATGCCACCCTGGCGGAGCTGGTCGAGCGCAGCGCGCGCCGGGATCCGGCCGCGGTCGCCGTCCGGTCCGAGGGCCGGCCGCTGACCTACGGCGAGCTCGACGAGCGGGCGAGCCGGCTCGCCCGCCGGCTGGCCGGGCTCGGAGTGCGGCCGGGAGACGTGGTGGCGCTGGCGCTGCCGCGGACGCCGGAGCTGGTCGTCAGCCTGCTCGCGGTGCTCAAGACCGGCGCGGCGTACCTGCCGGTGGACCCGGACTACCCGGCGGAGCGCGTCGCGTTCATGCTCGCCGACGCTCGGCCCGCACTGGTGCTGACGACCGGCGAGATCGCCGCGGGCCTGCCCTCGACCGAAGCCACCGTGGCACTCGTGGACGAGCCCGCGAGCGATGGGTCCGATGTGGACGATTCGCTCGTGGGCGCCACCGCGCGGCATCCCGCTTACGTGATCTACACCTCCGGATCCACCGGGCGGCCCAAGGGCGTCGTCGTGCCGCACGAGGGCGTGGTCAACCACATGCTGTGGCAGGCCGAGACGTGCGGGCTGCGCGCCGATGACCGCGTGCTGGCCCGCACCGCGATCAGCTTCGACGCGGCGGGTACCGAGATCTGGCTGCCGCTGATCGTCGGCGCGACCCTGTGCCTGGCCTCGGCCGACGTCGTGCGCGACCCCGAGCGCCTGATCGACTTCGTGGACCGGCACCGGGTGACCGTCGCGCAGTTCGTGCCGTCGCTGCTGGCGGTGGCGGCCGACGTCGACCTCGGCGAGCCGTCGCCTGCCCTGCGGCTGGTGTTCGTGGCGGGTGAGGTGTTGCCCCCCGCGCTGGCCGCCAGGGTGGTGCGGCGCTGGGGCGTCCGGCTTGCCCACCTCTACGGCCCCACCGAAGCCTCCATCGACGTCACGCACTGGGACTACGACCCGGCCATCGGGTCGCGTCCGCTACCCATCGGGCGTCCACTGTGGAACACCAGGGTGCACGTGCTCGACGCGCGGCTGCGGCCGGTGGCGCCGGGCGAGCAGGGCGACCTGTACGTGGCGGGAGTCCAGCTCGCGCACGGGTACCTGCGGCGCCCGGGGCTGACCGCCGAGCGGTTCCCGGCCGACCCGTTCGGCGCGCCGGGCGAGCGCATGTACCGCACCGGCGACCTCGCGCGCTGGAACGGCGCGGAGCTGGAGTTTTTGGGCCGGGCCGACGACCAGGTCAAGATCCGCGGTTTCCGCATCGAGCTGGGCGAGATCGAGTCGGTGCTGGCGGGCTTCGCCGAGGTCGCCCAGGCCGCGGTGACGGTGCGCGAGACCCCGGCGGGAGAGCGAGCCATCGTCGCCCACGTCGTGCTCCGCGAGCCGGTCGGGGTGCAGACCCTGCGGAGCCGGGCCGCCGCCGCGCTGCCCGAGCACATGGTGCCGGCGTCGTTCGCGGTGATCGGCCGGATGCCGCTGGCCCCCAACGGCAAGGTCGACCGCCGCTCCCTCCCGGACCCGTGGGCCGGCGCCGACGCCGGGCAGGCACCGCGCACCGAGCGGGAGGCGGTGCTGTGCGAGCTGTTCGCCGAGGCCCTGGGCGTGACGCGGGTCGGTGTCGACGACGGGTTCTTCGAGCTGGGCGGGCATTCGCTGCTGGCGACCCGCCTGGTGCGCGGAATCCGGTCGGGCATGCGGGTCGAGGTCTCGGTGCGCGACGTCTTCGAGGCCCCGACCGTCGCCGCGCTCGCCGAGCGCCTGGCCGGCGCGGAACGCCTCGCCGAATCCGCGCAGCCGCAGGCGGGGGTCGCCGAGCTCTCGGCGGCGCAGATGGGTTTGTGGTCCCTGCACCGGCTGGAAGGCCCCAGCGCCACCTACAACATCCCGCTGGTCGTGCGGATCGACGGCCCGCTCGAGCAGTCCGCTCTGCGGCAGGCCGTGCAGGACGTGGCCTTGCGGCACGAGACCCTGCGCACCACCTTCTCCGAGGATGACGGCAGTCCGCGCCCGCGGGTGGAGTCCACCGAGGCCGACGTCGAGTTCGTCGAGACCGCCGACGTCGAGGCCGAGCTGGTCCGCCAGGCCCGGCACCCGTTCGACCTGCTGAACGAGATCCCGTTCCGGGTGTGCGTGGTGTCCTCGGGACCGCGCGAGCACGCGGTTCTGCTGCTGATGCACCACATCGCTGCCGACGGCTGGTCGGAGCGGCCGCTGGTCGCCGACCTGTCCGCCGCATACCGGGCCAGGCTGGACGGTCGCGCGCCGCGGTGGGCGGAGCTCCCGACCGGCTACGCCGCGGAGATGCGGCGCGTCCGTGCCGCGCTGGGTGCCGAGGACGACCCGACGAGTCCGCTGTCCCGGCAGATCCGCTTCTGGGAGGACGAGCTCGCGGACCTGCCCGGCCTCGTCGAGCTGCCCACCGACCACCCTCGTCCGGCGAGCGCGAGCCACCGCGGCGACGTGCTGCGGGTCCGGATGGACGTCGAGCTGCACCGCGCGCTGGCGGGTCTGGCCCGGTCGACCGGCACCACCCCGTTCATGGTCGTCCATGCCGCGCTGGCCGCGCTGATGACCAGGCTCGGAGCCGGTGCCGACATCCCGCTCGGCACTCCGGTGGCGGGCCGCGGTTCGTCCGATGTGGACGACGTGGTCGGGTACTTCGTCAACACCCTGGTGCTGCGCACCAGAACGCAGGGTGATCCGACCTTCCGAGAGCTGCTGGCGAGGGTGCGGGAAACCGACCTGGCCGCGTTCGCCCACCAGGACGTGCCGTTCGACCGCGTCGTGGAGGCGGTCAACCCGGCGCGTTCGCTGTCGCACCACCCGCTGTTCCAGGTGATGCTGACCTTCGAGACGCTCGCCGAGGCCAGGCCCGACTTCCCGGACGCGCGGACCGAGGTGGACGAGGTGTCCATCGGCGTGGCCAAGTTCGATCTGGACCTGCGGCTGCGGGAACACCACGGCGAGGACGGCGTGCCCGCGGGTGCCGACGGGATCATCGAGTACAGCACCGACCTCTTCGGCCGCGAGGGCGTCGAACTGCTGTGGGAGCGGCTGGCCGCGTTGCTGCGCTCGGCCGCGGCGACGCCGGACGCGCGGCTCACCGAGCTCGAGCTCCTCGCGCCGGACGAGCGGATCCACGTGGCCGATGCCGAGCAGGTCGTGGTCCGCGGCATCCGCCTGGACGCCCGCCGGGTGCGGGACGAGCTGGCCGCGCACCCCGCCGTGGCCGAGGCCTTCGTGGCCGGCGGCGACAGCGGTCTCATCGCCTACGTGGTGGCCGGATCGGTGCGCGTGGCCGATCTGCGCGCTTACCTCGAACGCCGGATCCCGTCCTACCTGGTTCCCCAGGACTTCGTGCTGCTGGAGGAAATGCCGCGCGACGCCGGCGGTTCCGTCGACCGCCGGCGGCTCCCCGCGCCGGTGGCGCGGGAGGCCGTGCGCGGCCCGCGTACCCCGCAGGAACATCAGCTCGCGGAGCTGTTCGCCGAGGTGCTCGGGGTGTCGGACTTCGGGGTGGACGAAGGGTTCTTCGACCTCGGCGGGGACAGCATCGTCGCCATCCGCCTCGTCAGCCGCGCCCGCAAGGCCGGGCTGGTGCTCACGCCTCGCGACGTCTTCGAGCACAAGAGCGTGGCCCGGCTGGCCGCGGTCGCCACCCGCCAGACCGCCACGACCGGCGACGTGCCGGTGTGGGAGCCGAACGGTGCGGTGGCGCTGACGCCGATCATGCGCAGCCTGCTGGAGCGCGGCGGCGACATCCGCGGCTACTTCCAGTCGACGGTGCTGCGCGCTCCCGCCGCGATGACCGAACCCGACCTCGAGGCCGCCGTGCACGCGCTGGTGGCCCACCACGACGTGCTGCGGATGCGGTTGGAGTCCGGCCAGCTGGTGATCACGCCCGAGGTCGGCACCGGATTCGTGCGTCGTGTGGACGCACGCGATGTCGACATGGCCGACATGGTGCAGCAGGAGACCGAGCGCGCCCAAGCCGCGCTGGACCCGGCCGCGGGCCGCGTGTTGCAGGTCTGCTGGCTCGACGCAGGCGAGGAGCCGGGGCGGCTGGTCGTGCTCGTGCACCACCTCGCGGTGGACGGTGTCAGCTGGGACGTCCTGGTCTCCGACCTGCGCGCGGCGTGGGAGTCGATCCGGGCCGGACGGCCGGTGCGGCTGGAACCGGTCGGCACGTCGTTCCGCCACTGGGCGCACGTGCTGCGCGACTCCGCGGCGGGCAGGCAGGACGAGCTGCCGATGTGGACCGACGTCACCTCGCACGAGTCCACCCCCTTCGGCGACGTGGCCCTGGACTTCACCCGCGACGTGCGCGGCTCCGCCCGCACGCTGACCCGCGAACTGCCCGCGGAGCTGACCGGCAAGCTGCTCACCGACGTGGCCGCGGCCGTTCGCGCCCGCGCCAACGAGGTGCTGCTGGCCGGCCTGGCCACCGGTCTCGCCGACGTGCAGCGCCGCTGGGACACCGGGGAGTCCGCCGTCGTGGTCGAGCTGGAGGGCCACGGCCGCGAGGAGATCGCCGAGCGGCTGGACCTCTCCCGGACCGTGGGCTGGTTCACCAGCGCCTTCCCGGTGCGCCTGGACTCCGGCGTGCGCGGCGTGGACGAGCTGGCCGACGGCCGGACCCGGTCACGCGTGCTCAAGCGGGTCAAGGAGCAGCTGCGCGGCGTGCCGGGCAACGGCATCGGCTACGGCATCCTGCGCGACTCGCTGCCCGCGCGCCCCGCGCCGCAGATCGGGTTCAACTACCTCGGCCGCTTCGGCGGCGGGGAGGCCGCCGCCGACTGGGCCGCCGACGGCTCGGCACTGGGTGGCGGAGCCGACGCCGGGCTGCCGCTGTCGTACCCGCTGGAGATCGACGCGATCACCGAGGAGCACCCGGCGGGGCCGCGGCTGCGGATCACCTGCACGTGGGCCGGTGCGTTGCTCGACGAGGGCCGCGTGGCCGAGCTGGTCGACGCGTGGCTGGAGGCGTTGCGCCTGCTCGCCGAGCAGACCGCCGACGCCGGGCTCACCCCGTCGGACGTGCCGCTGGTGGCGCTGTCGCAGAGCCAGATCGAGCAGCTGGAGCAGCACGGCCCGGTCCGCGAGATCCTGCCGCTGGCCCCGTTGCAGGAGGGCCTGCTGTTCCACGCCCTCTACGACGACCAGGCCCCCGACGTTTACGCCGTGCAGGAGGTCTTCCGGCTCGACGGCGAGCTCGACGCGCCCGCGCTGCGCGCCGCCGCGGCGGATCTGCTGCGCAGGCATGACAACCTGCGCGCCGGTTTCCGCTACGAGGGCCTGCCCCGCGCGGTGCAGGTGATCCCGGACGAGGTCGAGCTGCCGTGGACCGAGGCCGATCTGTCCGAAGTGGACGACAAGGATGCCGCGGTCGCCGAGCTGACCACCGCCGACCGGAGTCGACGATTCGACCTGACCCGGCCGCCGCTGCTGCGGTTCACGCTGATCCGCCTCGGGGAGCGGGAACACCGCTTCGTCGTCACCAACCACCACATCCTGTTCGACGGCTGGTCCATGCAGTCGCTGCTCGACGAGCTGTTCGCGCTGTACCGCGGCGGCGACGTGGAGCGGGTCGCGCCGTACCAGGACTACCTGGCGTGGCTGGCGGAGCGCGACCGCGCCGCCGGCGAGCGCGTCTGGCGCGAGGCGCTGGACGGCGTCGAGCCGACGCTGTTCGGTAACTCCGGTGACTCCGTGGTCACGCCGGAGCAGCTCGTGCTGGACCTGCCCGCCGACTTCGCCGACCGGCTCCAGCAGTGGCTGCGCAGCCGCGGTCTCACCCTCAACACCGTCGTCCAGGGCGGTTTCGGCCTGCTGCTGGCGCGCAACCTCGACCGCGAGGACGTCGTCTTCGGCAGCACCGTCTCGGGCCGCCCGTCGGAGCTGCCCGGGGTCGAGTCGATGGTCGGCATGTTCATCAACACGCTGCCGGTGCGCGTCCGGCTGCGCGCAGGCGAGTCGCTGGGCGAGCTGCTGTCCCGCGTCCAGGACGAGCAGTCCAGGCTGCTGGAGCACCACTACCTCGGCCTCAACGACATCCAGAACCTGCTGGGGACCGGTGAGCTCTTCGACGCGCTGACCGTGGTGGAGAACTACCCGCACGAGCCGGGGGAGTCGTGGACGCCGGTGCCGGGCGTGGAGGTCACCGGGCTGGAGGACCACGACGCCACGCACTACCCGCTGACGCTGTCGGTCATCCCGGGCCGGACGCTTCGCCTGCGGTTCGAGTACCGGCCGGACCTGTTCGACCGCGCGAGCGCGGAACGGCTTTCGCGGCAGATGCTGGCTTTGCTGCACGCGTTCGTCGAACGCCCGGACCAGCCGGTCGGCGAGACCGGCGTGCTCGCCGAGGACGAGCGCGTGCGGGCGGCCGGCCGCGCGGACGAGGTCGCCGAGGAAGAGAAGACGGGCCGCGCGCCGCGCACTCCGCGTGAGGAGATCCTCTGCGGACTGTTCCGCGACGTGCTGGGCACCACCGAGGTGAGCATCGACGACAGCTTCTTCGAGCTCGGCGGGCACTCGCTGTCGGCGATCCGGCTGCTGAGCCGGTTGCGCTCGATGTTCGGGGTGGAGCTGTCGTTGCGGCACCTGTTCGAGCAGCCGACGGTCGCCGGGCTCGCGGCGCAGTTCGGGGACGCCGACCGCACCCGGGTGGTGCTGGAGCCCTTCACCCGGCCCGATCCGATGCCGCTGTCGTTCGCGCAGTGGCGGCTGTGGTTCCTGCACGAGCTGGAGGACGACAGCGCGACCTACACCGAGCCGCTGCTGCTACGCCTGTCCGGCGAGCTGGACACCGACGCGCTGCGAGGGGCGATCGGTGACGTGGTGGCCCGGCACGAGACGCTGCGCACGGTCTACCCGGAGACCGACGGCACCCCGCACCAGGTCGTGCTGCCGCCGGAGAGTTCGGTTCCGGAGGTCGAGTTCGTCCGGACCGACGAGGACGGGCTGGCCGAGCACCTGCGCGATCTCGGCCGCTACAGCTTCGACCTGTCCACCGAACTCCCGCTGCGGGTCTGCCTGTTCTCCCTGGGGGAGCAGGAGCACGCGCTGCTGCTGTTGCTGCACCACATCGCCAGCGACGGCTGGTCCGACGCCCCGCTGAGCCGCGACCTGTCGGCCGCGTACGCGGCGCGGCTGCGGGGCCAGGCTCCGGGGTGGGCTCCGCTGCCGGTGCAGTACGCCGACTACGCGTTGTGGCAGCGGGAACTGCTCGGCAGCGAGACCGATCCCGGCAGCCTGGTGTCCAAGCAGCTCGCGTTCTGGTCTCAGAACCTGGCCGGGCTGCCCGAACGGCTCGAACTGCCCACCGACCGGCCGCGTCCGGCGGTCGCCTCGTACCAGGGCAGCGAGGTCGAGTTCACCATCCCGGCCGACCTGCACCGCGGGCTGGTGGAGCTGGCGCGCCAGACCGGCACGACGCTGTTCATGGTGGTGCAGGCCGCGCTGTCGGCGCTGCTGACCAGGATGGGCGCCGGCCACGACATCCCGCTGGGCAGCGTGATCGCCGGCCGCTCCGACGAGGCGCTGGAAGAGCTGGTCGGGTTCTTCGTCAACACCCTGGTGCTGCGCACCGACACCTCCGGCAGGCCGACGTTCCGGGAGCTGGTCGGCAGGGTCCGCAAGAACGACCTGGCGGCCTACGCCCACCAGGACGTGCCGTTCGAGCGGCTGGTCGAGGTGCTCAACCCGCCGCGTTCCATGGCGCACCACCCGCTGTTCCAGGTCATGGTGCTGTTCCAGAACAACGCCGAGGCCGAGCTGGACCTGCCGGGTCTGCGGGCGAGCTTCCACGACATCGGCTCCGGCTCGTCGAAGTTCGACCTCGACTTCGACTTCCGCGAGGACTACGCCGCCGACGGCACGCCGCTGGGCATGGCCGGGCTCATCGAGTACGCCACAGACCTGTTCGACCACGAGACCGTGGCCTCCATGGGACAGCGCCTGGTCCGCCTGCTCGACGCGGTGGTGGCCGACCCGGACCGCCCGGTCGACGACATCGACCTGCTCTCGTCCGCCGAGCGCCGGGCGCTGATGCCCACCGTGCGGGACGCGGACACCGACGCGCGGACCATCCCGGCCCTGTTCGCCGAGCAGGTGAGGCGCACGCCCGACGCGACCGCGCTGGTCTTCGAAGACCAGCGCCTGACTTACGCCGAGCTCGACGCGCGCGCCAACCGCCTGGCACGCGCCCTGGTCGAGCGCGGTGCGGGGGCCGAGCGCGTCGTCGCGCTGGCGCTGCCGAGGTCGGCCGAGCTGGTGGTGGCGCTGCTGGCGGTGCTCAAGGCCGGTGCCACCTACCTGCCCCTCGACCCCGGCTATCCGGCCGACCGGGTCGCGTTCATGCTCGCCGACGCCGCCCCGGCGGTCGTGGTCACCGACTCGGCGACCGAGCTGGACACCGGCGTGGAACGCCTCGTGCTGGACCACCTCGACCTGTCCGGATACGACGCGAGCGACCTGGGCGAGACGGCGGGCCCGGACAACGCCGCCTACATCATCTACACCTCCGGCTCGACCGGCCGTCCCAAGGGCGTCGTCGTGCCGCACCGCAACGTCCACCGGCTCCTCACCGCCACCGAGCACTGGTTCGGCTTCGGCGGCGAGGACGTCTGGACGCTGTTCCACTCCTACGCCTTCGACTTCTCGGTGTGGGAGCTGTGGGGGCCGCTGCTGCACGGCGGCCGCCTGGTCGTGGTGCCGCACGTGGTCAGCCGCTCGCCGAAGGAGTTCCTGGAGCTGCTGGTCCGCGAGGGCGTCACCGTGCTCAATCAGACGCCGTCGGCGTTCTACCAGCTTGCGCAGGCCGACCGGGAGAATCCGGAGCTGGGCGACCGGCTGTCGCTGCGCCACGTGGTCTTCGGCGGCGAGGCGCTGGAACCGTCCAAGCTGGACGACTGGTACCGGCGGCACGCACCGGACTCGCCGCGGCTGGTCAACATGTACGGCATCACCGAGACCACGGTGCACGTCACGTACTTCCCGCTGGAGGCGGCCCACACCGCCGACCCGCGCAGCCCGATCGGCGAAGGCATCCCGGACCTCGGCCTCTACGTGCTGGACAACTCCCTGCGGCCGGTGCCGCCGGGCGTCCCGGGAGAGCTGCACGTGTCCGGTGCGGGGCTGGCCCGCGGCTACCTCGGCCGCGCCGGCCTGTCGGCGCAGCGATTCGTCGCCGACCCCTTCGGCGCTCCCGGCACGCGGATGTACCGCACCGGCGATCTGGTGCGCTGGAACGGCAGGGGAGTGCTGGAGTACCTCGGCCGCGCCGACGACCAGGTCAAGATCCGCGGTTTCCGCATCGAGCTGGGCGAGATCGAGGCCCAGGTGCTGAACCACCCGGCGGTGGAGCAGGCCGCGGTCGTCGTGCGCGAGGACAAGCCGGGCGACAAGCGCCTGGTCGGCTACGTCGTCTCCGCGCAGGAGATCGACCCCGCCGAGGTCCGCCGCCACGTCGGGGCGAGCCTGCCGGACTACATGGTGCCCGCCGCCGTCGTCCGGCTCGAGTCGCTGCCGCTGACGGCCAACGGGAAGCTGGACCGCAAGGCCCTGCCCGCACCCGACCTGTCGGTGCTGGCCGGCGGCCGTGCGCCGCGCAACCAGCGCGAGGAGATCCTCTGCGGGCTCTTCGCCGAGGTGCTGGAGGTGCCCGGCGTCGGCATCGACGACAGCTTCTTCGACCTCGGTGGCCACTCGCTGCTGGTCACCAGGCTGGTCAGCCGCATCCGGTCGGCCTTCGGCGCGGAGCTGCCGCTGCGCGCGCTGTTCGAGACGCCGACCGTCGCGGGGCTGGCCGAACGCCTCGACGGCGCCGACGGCGCGCGGGTGGCGCTGCGGCCGATGCCGCGGCCCGAGCGGCTGCCGCTGTCGTTCGTGCAGGAGGGGCTGTGGTTCCTCTCCCGTCTCGAAGGGCCGAGCGCGACCTACAACGTGCCGCTGGTGCTGCGGCTGACCGGTGAGCTCGACGTCGAGGCGCTGCGTGCCGCTTTCGCCGACGTGGTCGCCCAGCACGAGTCGCTGCGGACGCTGTTCCCCGAGCACGGCGGTGCGCCGCATCAGGTGGTGCTGCCGCCCGAGCAGGCGCGGCCGGTGCTGGAGGTCGTCGACGTCGACGAGGCGGCGGTGGGCGAGGCGCTGGCCGAGGCGTCGCGCCACCACTTCGACATCGCCACCGAACTGCCGATCCGGGCCTGGCTGTTCCGCCTCGGCGGCGACCGCCACGCGCTGCTGCCGCTGATGCACCACATCGTCAGCGACGGCTGGTCGGAGTCGCTGCTCGGCAACGACCTGGCCACCGCCTACGCCGCCCGCCTGCGCGGCGAGGCGCCGGTGTTCGAGCGAATGCCGGTGCAGTACGCCGACTACACGCTGTGGCAGCGGGAGCTGCTGGGCTCGGTCGACGACCCGGGCAGCGCGATCAGCCGCCAGATGGCGTTCTGGGCGGAGGCTCTGCGCGGCCTGCCGGAGAAGATCGAGCTGCCCACCGACCACCCGAGCCCCGCGGCGGCGAGCTACCTCGGCGACGAGGCGCCGCTGCGCCTGGACGCCGAGTTGCACCGGGCGGTCGACGAGGTCGCCCGCGCCACGAACACCACGCAGTTCATGGTGATCCAGGCCGGTGTCGCCGCGCTGCTGACCCGCATGGGCGCGGGCACCGACATCCCGATCGGCACGCCGGTGGCCGGCCGTACCGACGAGGCGCTGGAAGACCTGTTCGGCTTCTTCGTCAACACGCTGGTCATGCGCACCCGCACGCATGGCGACCCGACGTTCCGGGAGCTGCTGGAGCGGGTGCGCGAGACCGACCTGGCGGCGTTCGCGCACCAGGACGTGCCGTTCGAGCGGATCGTGGAGGCGGTCAACCCGGTGCGCTCGCTGTCGCACCACCCGCTGTTCCAGGTGATGCTGACCTTCGAGAACTTCGACGAGGTCGAGGTCGGGCTGCCAGGCCTGGAGGTGGAGCTGGAGGACGTCGTCGCGGGCGTGGCGAAGTTCGCGATGGACATCCGGTTGCAGGAGCGCTACGCCGCCGACGGCTCGTACGCGGGCATCGTCGGCGAGATCGAGTACTCCACCGACCTGTTCGAACGGGCCACTGTGGACTCCTTCGGCGAGCGGCTGCTCCGGCTGCTGCGCAGCGCCACGGCCGATCCGGACCGCAAGCTAGGCGAGCTCGACGTCCTGGAGCCGGGCGAGCACCCGGCACCGGGCGCGCGGGAGCTGGTGCTGGACGAGGCGGGGCGTCCGCTTCCCGCCGGTGTGGTCGGTGAGCTCCACGTCGACACCGGCGGCGGGCCGGTCGCCACCGGACACCGCGCACGCCGGCGCGGAGACCACATCGAGGTCGTCGCCCGCAAGGGGAGGTACGTGCGGCTGCGCGGCATCGGGGTGTCGCTCGACGAGGTCGAGCGCATCCTGGCCTGCGCGGCGGGCGTGGCGATGACGATCGACGACGACGGGCAGCCGGTCGCCTACACCACCGACCCGGCCGCCGTGCGCGCCCACGCCGAGTCGCAGCTTCCCGAGTACGCGGTCCCGTCGCGGTTCATCGCGGTCGACGCGCTGCCAGTGGTAGACGGGGAGGTCGACTACGCCGCGCTGCCCGCGCTGTCGCGCCGCCACGAGCGCCGGGGGCCGCGTTCGCCGCGCGAGGAGATCCTGTGCGGACTCTTCGGCGAGGTGCTCGGACTCGGCAGGCCGGTCGAGCCCGAGGAGAGCTTCTTCGAGCTGGGCGGGCAGTCGCTGTCGGCGATCCGGCTGCTGAGCCGGATCCGCGCGACCTTCGGCGTGCAGCTGTCGGTGCGGTCGCTGTTCACCGAGCCGACGGTGGCCGGTGTCGTGGGCCGCCTCGACGAGGCGTCGGAGGCACCGCGGATCCCGCTGACCGCGCGCCCGCGTCCGGACCGCGTCCCGCTCTCGTTCGCGCAGCAGCGGCTGTGGTTCCTGTCGCGGCTGGAGGGGCCGAGCGCGACCTACAACGTCCCGCTCGTGCTGCGGCTGGAGGGTGAGCTCGACGCCGCCGCGCTGGAGGCGGCGGTGCGGGACGTCTTCGACCGCCACGAGAGCCTGCGCACGGTCTTCCCCGAGGTGGACGGCGAGCCGCACCAGCACGTGGTCGACACCTTCCCCGGCCTGAGGACCGTCGAGGTCGCACCGGACGAGCTGGACGAGCGGCTGGCGGAGGAGTCGCGCCACACGTTCGACTTCACCTCGGAGTGCCCGTTGCGGGCCACGCTGTTCCGCGTCGGTGCCGAGGAGCACGTGTTGCTGCTGCTGATGCACCACATCGCGACCGACGGCGGCTCGGACGAGCCGTTCGCCCGCGACCTTTCGGCGGCTTACGCCGCGCAGAGGCAGGGCCAGGAGCCGCAGCTCCCGCCGCTGCCGGTGCAGTACGCCGACTACACCCTCTGGCAGCGGGAGATCTTCGGTTCCGAGGACGACCCCGGGAGCGTGGTCTCCCGGCAGATCGCGCACTGGCAGCAGGCGCTGGCCGACCTGCCCGACCGCCTGGAGCTGCCCACCGACCGGCCGCGGCCGGCGGTTGCTTCCTACGAGGGCGAGGAAGTCGGCTTCGTCGTTCCGGCGGAGTTGCACGCGAAGCTTCTGGAGCTGGCCCGCAAGACCGACACGACGCTGTTCATGGTCGTGCAGGCGGCGCTGGCGGGACTGCTGAGCAGGCACGGCGCGGGCACCGACATCCCGATCGGCACGCCGGTGGCCGGCCGCGGCGACGAGTCGCTGGAGGACCTGGTCGGTTTCTTCGTCAACACGCTGGTGCTGCGCACCGACACCGCCGGGGACCCGACGTTCCGCGAGCTGCTCGGCCGGGTCCGGGAGGCCGACCTCTCGGCGTTCTCGCACCAGGACGTGCCGTTCGAGCGGATCGTGGAAGCGGTCAACCCGGTGCGCACGCTGAGCCACCACCCGCTGTTCCAGGTCATGATGGTGTTCGAGAACGACGCCGAGAGCAGCTTCGCCATGCCGGGGCTGCGGGCGCGGTTCCTCGACGTCGGCATGTCCGCGGCGCGCTTCGACCTGACCTTGCACCTGCAGGAGCGCCACGTCGGCGGCGAGCCGGGCGGCATCGGCTGCGACCTGGAGTTCGCGGTCGACCTCTTCGACCACGCGACCGTGCGGCGCCTTTCGGAGCGGTTCGTGACCCTGCTCGAAGCGCTGGTCGCGGACCCGGACGCACGCCTGGGATCCGTCGAGCTGCTCCACGACGACGAGCGTCGCATCGTGCTGCCGCCGGTCGGCGAGAGGTCCACCCGCGACCGCGGTGCCGTCGCGGTCGCGGGCATCGACCCCTCCATAGTGGACGGTTCGGTCGCGCCGCCGGAGGAGCTGTCCGGCAGCGCGTCGGACCTGCTCGGCTGGCTGGACTGGGACCGGATCGAGGAAGTCGTGCTGCCGCACGCCCTCCTGGACGAGCTGTGCCGGGTGGCCGTGGAGCAGGATTTCGTGCCGGAGACGCTGAAACGGCTCGTCCGCTTCGGGAGCGACACCGCGGCCAGTGACCTGGGCGGGTTCCGGCGGCACTTCCCGGAGGTCGAGGTCGAGACCTGGCGCGGCTGGGCGCAGACCGGCGTCGCCACGACCGGCGAGCCCGGCGCCGAGCGGCCCGCGCCGGGAGTGGCGGTCTACGTGCTCGACGAACACCTGCGGCCGGTTCCGCCCGGGGTGTTCGGCGAGGTCCACGTCAGCACGCCGGAACTGGCCGAAGGTGTCGAGAACCCGTTCGGCACGGCGGGGCGGTGGATGTTCCCGACCGGGGAGCGCGCCAGGTGGCGGGCCGACGGGCGGCTGGAGTTCCGCGTGCGGGAGTCCGCGGAGCAGGTGGTCGAGGAGGACCGGGAGCTCTCGCCGGAGGAAGAGCTGCTGAGCGGGCTGTTCGCCGAGGTCCTCGGCGTCGACGAGGTGGGCCCGCACGACAACTTCTTCGCCGTCGGCGGTCACTCGCTGCGCGCGACCCGGCTGACCGGCCGCATCCGCTCCGCCCTCGGTGTGGAGCTGCCGGTGCGCGCGGTGTTCGAGGCGCCGACCGTCGCCGGGCTGGCCGCTCGGCTCGCCGAGGCCGGTGACGCGCGTCCGGCGCTGCGCCGCATGCCGTTGCCCGACAGGGTGCCGCTGTCGTTCGCCCAGCGGCGGCTGTGGTTCCTGCACCGCATGGAGGGTCCGAGCCCGGCCTACAACATCCCGCTGGTGCTGCGGCTTTCCGGCGAGCTCGACGTGGAAGCCCTGCGCGGCGCGTTCGGCGACGTGGTGGCGCGGCACGACAGCCTGCGCACCCTGTTCGCCGAGGCCGACGGTGTGCCGTACCAGGTCGTGGTGGACCGGGAAGCGCCGTTCGCGGTGCTGCCGCCGAGCCCCGGCGGTCTGGTCGACGCCGCGCGGTACTGCTTCGACCTCGCCTCGGAGCTGCCCGTCCGGGCGACCCTGTTCGGCGAGGACGGCCGGCGCCACACGCTGCTGGTGCTGCTGCACCACATCGCCGCCGACGGTGGCTCGACCGAGCCGCTGCTGCGCGACCTGGCCTCTGCCTACGCCGCCCGCGTCGGCGGCGGTGCGCCGGACTGGGAGCCGCTTGCGGTGCAGTATGCGGATTACACCGCGTGGCAGCACGAACTGCTCGGTTCCGAGGACGACCCGGCGAGCCTGGTCTCGACCCAGGTGAAGTTCTGGCGCGACCGGCTCGCCGGACTGCCGGCCCGGCTCGAGCTGCCCACCGACCGGCCGCGTCCGACCGTCGCGTCCCACCGCGGCGGTGCGGTCGACGTCCGCTTCGACGCCGAGCTGCACGCGGCGGTGACCGAGCTGGCGCGGTCGCGTGGGGTGACGGTGTTCATGGTCTTGCAGGCCGGTCTGGCCGCGGTCCTGTCGCGGTTGGGCGCGGGGACCGATGTGCCGATCGGCACGCCGGTCGCGGGGCGTTCCGACGCGGCGCTGGAGGACCTGGTCGGGTTCTTCGTCAACAACCTGGTGCTGCGCAACGATGTTTCCGGCGACCCGAGCTTCGCCGAGCTGCTGGAGCGGGTGCGCGAGACGAACCTCGCGGCCTACGCGCACCAGGACGTGCCGTTCGAGCGGCTGGTGGAGGTGCTGAACCCGGCGCGTTCGCTGTCGCACCACCCGCTGTTCCAGGTCATGATGACCGTCCACGACGCCGGCGCCGACGACCTGGGCATGCCCGGTCTGCACGCGGAGGTCGAGGGGCTCGACACCGGCTCGGTCACCATGGACCTCTCGCTGGAGCTGCGGGAGACCTCCGACTCCGACGGCAACCCCGCCGGGATCGAGGGTGACCTGGAGTTCTCGGCGGACCTGTTCGATGCGCGCACGGTCGAGGAGCTGGTCGACCGGTTCGGCCGCCTGCTGGCCGAAGCGGTCGCCGGCCCCGGGCGTGCGGTGTCGGCGCTGGAAATCCTGGCTCCGGCAGAGAAGGAGCGGTTCGCGGCGTGGAACGACACGCGCCGGCCCGTCCCGGAAGCGACGTTCGTGGAGCTGTTCGAGGCCCGCGTGCGGGAGCGGCCTGGCGCGACCGCGATCGTGACCGCGTCGCGGGAGCTGACCTACCGTGAGCTGGACCGCCGCAGCAACGCGCTGGCGCACCGCCTGCTCGACTGCGGGGCCGCACCGGAGACGATCGTCGCCGTGGCGTTGCCGCGCACGCCCGAACTGCTGGTGGCGTTGCTGGCGGTGGCCAAGGCGGGTGCGGCGTACCTGCCGGTCGATCCCGGTCACCCGGCCGAACGGCTCGCGCACATCCTGTCCGACGCCGACCCGGCGATCCTGGTCTGCGACGAGGGTTCTCGAGTTTCCGCACCGGAGTCGACGCGGCGCGTGCTCGTCGGCGACGAGGAACGTGCGGACGCGCCGGGCGCGGTCCGGGACGGGCGTCAGCTCGCGTACGCGATCTACACCTCCGGCTCGACCGGGCGCCCCAAGGGCGTGCAGGTTCCGCGGGCCGGTCTCGACAACTTCCTCGCGTCGATGCACGAGGACGCCGGTCTGGCGCAGGACGAGCGGATGCTCGCCGTCACGACGGTGTCGTTCGACATCGCCGCGCTGGAGCTGTACCTGCCGCTGGTGAGCGGCGCGACCGTCGTCCTCGCCGACGAGGACGCCGTGCGCGACCCGCACGCGCTCGGCGAGCTGATCGAGCGCACGGGGGTCGGCCACGTGCAGGCCACCCCGTCGCTGTGGCAGGCCCTGGTGTCGGAGGTCCCGGAGCGGGTGCGCGGGCTGCGGATGCTCGTGGGCGGTGAGGCGCTGCCCGCGGCGCTGGCCGGGCGGATGCTCGAACTCGGCGGCCGGGTCACCAACCTCTACGGTCCCACCGAGACCACCATCTGGTCGGCGGCCGCGACGGTCACCGGCGGCGAGGTCCCGCCGATCGGCGGGCCGATCGCCAACACCGCGGTGCACGTGCTCGACGCCGCCCTGCGGCCGGTGCCGCCAGGCGTGGTCGGTGAGCTCTACATCGGGGGTCGCGGCGTCGCTCGCGGCTACGCCAACCGGCCCGGGCTGACCGCCGAGCGGTTCGTCGCGGACCCTTTCGGGGCGCCGGGCGAGCGCATGTACCGGACCGGAGACCTGGCGCGGTGGCGCCGGGACGGCAGGCTGGAGTACGTCGCGCGGGTAGACGACCAGGTCAAGGTGCGCGGCTTCCGCATCGAGCTCGGTGAGATCGAAGCCTGCCTGGCCGCTCAGCCCGGGGTCGCGCAGGTCGCGGCCGCCATCCGGGGTGCCGATGAGGACAAGCGGATCGTCGCCTATGCCGTTGCGGCGGCCGGTGAGGTCGTCGACACCGGTGCGCTCCGGGACCTGGCGCGCAAGCACCTGCCCGAGTACATGGTGCCGTCGGCGTTCGTCGTGCTCGACGAGCTTCCGCTGACGCCCAACGGGAAGCTGGATCGCAAGGCCCTGCCCGACCCGGAATTCTCCGGCACCGGGCGCGCACCGCGCGACGAGCGCGAGCGGGTGCTGTGCGCGATGTTCGGCGAAGTGCTCGGGGTGGACGGCGTCGGTATCGACGACGGCTTCTTCGAACTGGGTGGTCACTCGTTGCTGGCGACGCGGTTGGTCAGCCGGATCCGCGGTGAGCTCGGCGTCGAGCTGCCCGTCCGGGAGCTGTTCGTCAACCCGACGGTCGCGGGCCTGGCGGGGACGCTGGACGCCGCGGGCCGTGCGCGGCGCGGTCCCGTGGCCGGGCCGCGGCCGGCCCGGGTGCCGCTGTCGTTCGCGCAGTACCGGCTGTGGTTCCTGCACCGCCTGGAGGGACCGAGCGCGACCTACAACATGCCGTTCGTGCTGCGGCTGTCCGGCGAGCTGGACGTGCCCGCACTGGAAGCGGCTCTCAACGACGTCGTCGGCAGGCACGAGAGCCTGCG
This sequence comes from Saccharopolyspora erythraea, assembly GCF_018141105.1. Taxonomy (NCBI): domain Bacteria; kingdom Bacillati; phylum Actinomycetota; class Actinomycetes; order Pseudonocardiales; family Pseudonocardiaceae; genus Saccharopolyspora; species Saccharopolyspora erythraea. The sequence goes on from NZ_CP054839.1 coordinate 3,841,412, forward strand.
CACCGTCTTCCCGGACTCCGACGGCACGCCGTACCAGCTCGTGCTGGACCCGGCCGAGGCGCGGGTCGATTTCGCGGTCGGCACCGGCGATCCGGACGCCGAACTGGCCGAGGCCGCTCGCGCCGCGATCGAGATCGGCGCCGAACTGCCGATCAGGGCCACGCTGTGGAGCACCGGAGCCCAGGAGCACACGCTTCTGCTGCTGTTGCACCACATCGCCGGCGACGGCTGGTCGCAGGGACCGATGCTGCGCGACCTCTCCGAGGCGTACGCGGCACGAACCCGCGGTGATGCGCCGCAGTGGACGGCACTGCCGGTCCAGTACGCCGACTACGCGCTGTGGCAGCGGGACGTTCTCGGCTCGGAGGACGACCCGGCGAGCGTGCTCGCTGGCGAGATCGGGTTCTGGCGGAGCGCACTGGCCGGCCTGCCCGAGCGGACCGAGCTGCCCACCGACCACTCGCGGCCGGCGGTCGCCTCGCACCGCGGCGACCTGCTGGAGTTCACCTTCGGCACCGAGCTGCACGCGGCGGTCACCGAGCTTGCGCGGTCGCGCGGAACGACGGTGTTCATGGTGTTGCAGGCGGGTCTGGCGGCCCTGCTGTCGAAGCTGGGCGCAGGCGGAGACGTCCCGATCGGCACTCCCGTCGCGGGGCGGACCGATCCGGCGCTGGACGACCTGGTCGGGTTCTTCGTCAACAACCTGGTGCTGCGCAACGACGTTTCCGGGAACCCGACCTTCGCCGAGCTGCTCGACCGCGTCCGCCAGACCAACGCGGCGGCCTACGCGCACCAGCAGGTGCCGTTCGAGCGGCTGGTGGAGGTGCTGAACCCGGCGCGTTCGCTGTCGCACCACCCGCTGTTCCAGGTGCTGCTGGACCTCCAGACCGCCGGTGCCGCACCGGAGCTGACCGGTCTGCGTGCCGAGGTGGAGGGCGCCGGGACCGGCGTGGCGAAGTTCGACCTGTCCTTCAGCATGGAGGAGAGCGCCGCTGGGCTCGAAGGCATCGTCGAGTACGCCACCGACCTGTTCGAGCGGGAGACGGTCCGGGTGCTCGTCGAGCGCTTCGAGCGGCTGCTCATCGCCGTGGTCGCGGATCCGGACACGCCGGTCGGCGACATCGACCTGCTCGCGGCGGACGAACGCACCCGCCTGCTGGCAACGTGGAACGACACCGCTCGTGACATCGAACCGAGGTCGTTCCCGGACCTCTTCGCCGAGCAGGTCCGCCGGGCTCCGGACGCACCGGCGGTCGCGTTCGACGGCGCGGAGCTCGACTACGCCGAGCTGGACCGCCGGGCCAACCGGCTGGCGCGCTGGCTGATCACCCGGGGGGCCGGGCCGGAGCGGCTGGTCGGCGTGGCGCTGCCCAGGTCGGCCGACCTGGTGGTGGCGCTGCTGGCCGTGCTCAAGTCCGGCGCCGCCTACCTGCCCATCGACCTGTCCTACCCGGCCGAGCGCATCCGGTTCATGCTCGACGACGGTCGTCCCGAGTTCGTCATCACCGACGTGGCGAGCGCGGACGCCCTGGCCGATGCGGGCGTCCGGCTGGTGCCGCTCGACGGCGACGACACCACCGAGGCCCTGCCGGGACTCCCCGCCACCGAGGTCACCGCAGCCGACAGGGGCGTGCTGGCCCCGGCGGGCGCGGCCTACGTGATCTACACCTCGGGCTCCACCGGACGCCCGAAGGGCGTGGTCGTCACCCACGGCGGCATCGCGAGCCTTCTCGCCGCGCAGCGGGAGACCCTGGGCGTGGACGGCTCGAGCCGGGTGCTGCAGTTCGCGGCGCTGAGCTTCGACGCAGCGGCCTGGGAAATGTGCATGGGGTTGCTCTCGGGTGCGTGCCTGGTGCTCGCTCCGGCGCATGAGCTGCTGCCGGGCGAGGCGCTGGCCGAGCTCGTCGCACGGCAGCGGATCACGCACCTCACCCTGCCGCCCACCGCGCTCGGAGTCCTGCCGGACGACGCGCTTCCTGCCGGCACCACGCTCGTCGTCGCGGGTGAGGCGTGCCCGCCCGCGCTGGTGGCGAAGTGGTCGCGGGATCGCACGATGATCAACGCCTACGGCCCGACCGAGACCACGGTGTGCGCGACGATGAGCGCGCCGCTGGCGGGTGAGGTCGTGCCCGCGATCGGCGGGCCCGTCACCAACGCGCGGGTGTACGTCCTGGACGCGGACCTGCGCCCGGTGCCGCCGGGCACGACCGGCGAGCTGTACGTCGCCGGGTCCGGCCTCGCACGCGGTTACGCGGGCCGGGCCGGGCTGACCGCGGAGCGCTTCGTGGCCGACCCGTTCGGCACCGCGGGCGAACGCATGTACCGCACCGGCGACCTCGCGCGGTGGAGCGCGGACGGCGTGCTGCACTACGCCGGTCGCGCCGACCACCAGGTCAAGGTGCGCGGCTTCCGCATCGAGCTGGGGGAGGTCGAAGCGGCGCTGGACCGGCACCCCGGCGTCGGCCAGGTCACCGCGCTGGTGCGGGAGGACAACCCCGGAGACAGGCGCCTGGTGGCCTACGTCGTGCCGGAGGTCGAGCGTCCGGAGCCCTCGGACCTGCGGGCGTTGGCCGCGAGCGCGCTGCCGGACTACATGTTGCCCTCGGCGTTCGTCCTGCTCGACGAGCTGCCACTGCTGCCCAACGGCAAGGTGGACCGCAGGGCGCTGCCCGCGCCCGACTTCGTCGCCACCTCGGGAGCGGCGCCGCGGACCCGCCGCGAGGAAGTCCTGTGCGGACTGTTCGCGGAGGTGCTGCGGGTGCCTCAGGTCGGCACCGACGACGGGTTCTTCGAGCTCGGCGGCGACAGCATCCTGTCGTTGCAACTGGTTGCGAGGGCCCGCCGCGAAGGACTCGTGATCAGTCCGCAGGACGTCTTCGCCCATCGCACGGTGCGCAGGCTGGCGGTGGCCGCGGGCGACGGCGGCGAGGTCGAGGAAGAAGCGGGTGCCGGAATCGGCGAGTTCCCCTCGACGCCGATCATGCACTGGCTGCGCGAGCACACCGAGCACTTCGCCGGGTTCAACCAGTCGATGGCGCTGCGGGTGCCCGCCGACCTCGGAGCCGACCGGCTCACGACGGCGGTGCAGGCGCTGGTCGACACCCACGATGCCCTCCGGCTGCGGCTCAACCCGGGCTGGCGGCCGGAAGTGCTGCCACGGGGCGAGGTCCGGGCCGCGGATCTCGTGCGGCGGGTGGACGTCGAAGGGCTCGACGACACCGCGCTCGCCGAGGTCGTGGCCGAACACGGCGACGCGGCGCGTGACCGGCTGGCACCGGAGAACGGTGTCGTGGCCCGGTTCGTGTGGTTCGACGCGGGACGGCGCGCCGCCGGCCGTCTGCTGGTCGTGGTCCACCACCTCGCGGTCGACGGGGTTTCCTGGCGGGTGCTGCTGCCGGATCTCGCGATCGCCTGGCACACCGCGGGGGAGGGGCTGGAGCCGGTGCGCACGTCGCTGCGCCGCTGGGCCCAGCGGCTCGCCGAAGAAGCGGTGCGACCGGAGCGCGTGCGCGAACTGGAGCTGTGGAAGGGCGTGCTCGGGGAACCGGGTGCGCGACCGCGACCGGGCTCCGAGGCCGGCGAGCTGGAGATCACGATCCCGGCCGAGGACACCAGGGCGCTGCTGACGACGGTGCCCGCGCGGTTCCACGCCGGAGTCGACGACGTGCTGCTGGTCGCCCTGGCCGTCGCCGTGCTGCACGTGCGCGGCGAGGACGGCGACCGGCGCAGCGACGTCGTGGTCGACGTGGAGTCCCACGGGCGGGAGCCGGTCGTCGACGGCGATCTCTCCCGCACGGTCGGCTGGTTCACCAACCTGCACCCGGTGCGGCTGGACCCCGGCGCGGTGGACACCGGCGAGCTGCTGGCGGGCACGGCCGCGCTGGGCCAGGTCGTCAAGCAGCTCAAGGAGCAGCTGCGGGAGATCCCGGACAACGGCATCGGCTACGGCCTGCTGCGCCACCTCAACCCGGGGACGGCCGCGGAGTTGGCGGCCTACCCGGTGCCCGAGATCGGCTTCAACTACCTCGGCCGGTTCCAGGGCGGGGGCGACCAGCACGACTTCGCCACCACCGACGACGTGCCGGTGCCGTCGGGCCGGGATCCCAGGATGCCGCTGCCGCACGCGGTGGAGGTCAACGCCGTCACCGAGGACACCGCGGAGGGACCGCGGCTCTCGGCGACCTGGAGCTGGGCCACCTCGGTGGTCGAGCGCGGGCACGTCGAGCGGCTGTCCCGCACGTGGGCCGAGGCGCTGCGGGCTCTCGTGGTGCACGTCGAAGACCCCGACGCCGGCGGGCACACCCCGTCGGACCTGTCGCTGGACACGCTGAGCCAGGACGAGATCGACGAGCTGGAAGCCGAGCTCGGGCTGGAGTGAGCCGGCGTTGGTCCCACACCGGATCCGGCCGCCCACGCGGCCGGATCCGGTCCGACAAGATTTCGGCCCCGCCAGGGGTCCGCGCGGATTGGAATCCCCAGATGAGCCAGTCGAGGCTGGAAGACGTGCTCCCGCTGTCGCCGTTGCAGGAGGGGCTGTGGTTCCACAGCCTCTACGACTCCGACGGCGTGGAGGTCTACAACACCCAGCTCGTCCTCGAACTGGCGGGCGCGGTCGACCCGGAGCGGTTCCGGGCGGCGCTGCGGCTGCTGCTGGAGCGGCACGCGAACCTGCGGGTCGGCTTCCGCCAGCGCAAGGGCGGGCAGCCGATCCAGTACGTGGTCCGCGACGTCGAACCCGCGTGGGAGGTCGTCGACCTCCCGGCCGGCGGGCTCGACGACTTCCTCGCGGCCGACCGGGTGCGCCGATTCGACGTGGGCACCCCACCGCTGCTGCGCTGCACCCTCGTGCGGCTGCCGGACCGAACCAGCCGGCTGGTGATCACCAACCACCACCTCCTGCTGGACGGCTGGTCCGCGCCGCTGCTGATCGACGAGCTCTTCGCGTTCTACCGCGACGGAGCGGCGGCCGGCCTGCGGCCGGTCACCCCGTACAAGCGGTACCTGCGGTGGGTGTCCGAACAGGACCCGGCGGTGTCAAAGCGGGTGTGGCGCGAAACGCTGTCCGGCCTCGACGCACCGACGCGCGTCGCGGAGGCCGGCCGCACCGCGGCTCTGCCCGAACGCGCCTGGCTGACCATGCCCGCTGACGAACTGGACGAGCTGTGCAGGCGGCGCGGCCTGACCGTCAACACGCTCGTGCAGGGCGCCTGGGCCGCGGTGCTGGGACAGCTCACCGGCTCCGCCGACGTGGTGTTCGGTGCGACGGTGTCGGGCCGGCCGCCCGAGATCGAGGGCATCGAGACGATGATCGGCCTGTTCATCAACACGCTCCCGGTGCGGGTGCGACTTGACCCGGCGGCGTCGGTGGCCGAGAACCTCGCGCGCTTGCAGGCCGAGCAGTCGCGGCTGCTGACGCACCAGCACGTGAGCCTGGCCGAGGTGCAGCGCGCCGCCGGGCTCGGGCCGCTGTTCGACACGCTGCTGGTGTTCGAGAACTACCCGCTGGATTCGCTCGCCGACGACGAGGACGACCAGGCAGGCCCGCGCATCACCGGCGTCGACGGCGGGGGAGCCACGCACTACCCGCTCGGCCTGGTCGTGGCCAGGACCGAGGACGGGCTGCAGCTCCGGCTCGACCACCGCCCCGAGGAGTTCGACGCCGCGGAGCTCCTGGCGCGCCTGCGGCGCTTCCTCGAGGCGTTCGCCGCCGACCCGGACCAGCCACTCGGGCGCGTCGAACTGCTCGAAACCGTGCAGCGGCACCGCATCCTGCACGAGTTCAACGACGACGAGCCCGCTCCGGAGGGCCCGAGCGTCGTCGAGCGCTTCGAGGAGCGGGTCCGCCTGGCACCCGAGCACCCGGCCGTCGTGCACGACGGCGGCACCGTCAGCTACCGCGAGCTGAACGAGCGGGTCAACCGTCTCGCGCACCACCTCATCGCGGCCGGTGTCGGTCCGGGGAGCCTGGTGGGGGTCGCGGTCGCCAGGTCGGTGGAACTGGTCACCGCCCTGTTCGCGGTGGTCAAGGCGGGTGCCGCGTACGTGCCGGTGGAACCCGACCACCCTGCCGAGCGCATCGAGCACATCCTGCGCGACGCGGCGCCGGATCTCGTCGTCACGACCAGCGACGTGCGGGTCCGCGCGCGCAACGTCCTCCTGCTGGACCAGCCGCTGCCGGAGCACCCGGCCACCAACCCGGGACGCGCGGTCGCCGGCCCGATGTACGTGCTCTACACCTCGGGCTCCACCGGTCGCCCGAAGGGCGTCGTGGTCCCGGCACGCGCGGTGCTGCACCGCCTGGACGGCATGCAGCGGGCCTACGGGCTCGACGCCTCGGACCGGGTGCTGCAGAAGACCCCGGCCGGTTTCGACGTCTCGGTGTGGGAGTTCTTCTGGACGCTCACCGAAGGCGCCACGCTGGTGCTCGCCGCCGACGGCGGTCACCGCGACGTCGACCACCTGGCCGCGGTGATCCGCGAGCACGGGGTCACCACCGTCCACTTCGTACCCCCGGTGCTGCGGATGTTCCTGGAGACACCGCAGGCCCGGGAGTGCACCTCGCTGCGCCGGGTGTTCACCGGCGGCGAGTCGTTGCCCGCGGACCTGCAGCGCCAGGTGTGGGAGGTGCTCGACGTGTGGCTGCACCACCTCTACGGCCCGACCGAGGCGACCATCGACGTCACCTACCACGACTGCGAGCCGGGCCGGGTCGACGATCCCGCCCCCATCGGCAAGCCGGTGCCCGGCGCCCGGCTCTACGTGCTCGACGGCGCGTTGCGCCCGGTGCCGGTCGGCACCACCGGCGAGCTGTACCTGGCGGGCACCCAGCTCGCCCACGGCTACCACCGGCGTGCGCCGCTGACCGCGCAGCGGTTCGTGGCCGATCCGTTCGGCGCGCCGGGCAGCCGGATGTACCGGTCCGGTGACCTCGCCCGGTGGCGCTCGGACGGGGTGCTGGAGTTCGCCGGCCGGGCCGACGACCAGGTCAAGGTGCGCGGAGCACGCATCGAGCTGGGCGAGATCGAGGCCGTCGCCCGCGAGCACCCCTCGGTCGGCCAGGTCGCGGTGGTCGTGCGCGGCGACCGCCAGGGGCAGGAGAGGCTGACCGCCTACGTGGTCGGCGAGGCCGGGCCGCTGCGCGAGCACCTGCGGCGCCATCTCCCCGACTACATGGTGCCGACCTCGTTCGTCGAGCTCGACGCGTTGCCGCTCACCACCAGCGGCAAGCTCGACCGCAGGGCGCTTCCCGCTCCGGAGCAGGAGATTTCGACTTCCGGCTCGGCGCCGCGTTCACCGCGTGAGGAGATCCTCTGCGGCCTGTTCGCGGAAGTCCTCGGCGTGGCCCGGGTGCGTCCCGCGGACAGCTTCTTCGAGCTGGGCGGCCATTCGTTGCTGGCGACCCGGCTGATCAGCCGCATCCGCGCCACCTTCGACGTGGAGCTCGCGGTGCGCGCGGTGTTCGAGTCGCCGACCGTGGCAGGTCTGGCCGCCCGGCTGGACGGCGCGGGCGAGGCGCGCCCGGCGGTGCGCCCCGTGCCGCGCCAGGAGCACGTCCCGCTGTCGTTCGCCCAGCAGCGGCTGTGGTTCCTCCAGCAGCTCGAAGGGCCCAGCGCCACCTACAACATCCCGATGACACTGCGGCTTTCCGGCCCCCTCGACACCGACGCCCTCCAGGCGGCGATCGGCGACGTCGCCGAGCGGCACGAAAGCCTGCGCACCGTGTTCCCCACCGTCGGCGGCATGCCCTACCAGCGGGTCCTGCCGGGCCTGCCGGTGCTGCACGTCGTTGCGGCCGATCGCGTCGAGGAGCAGGTGGCCGACGCGGCGCGCACGCCGTTCGACCTCGCCGCGGAACCGCCGCTGCGGGCGAGCCTGTTCGTGCTGGGTCCGCAGGAGCACGTGCTTCTCGTGCTGCTGCACCACATCGCAGGGGACGGCAGGTCCAGCGGTCTGCTCGCGCGAGACCTGGCCACCGCCTACGCGGCGCGCTGTGAGGGCCGCGGTCCGCGCTGGTCGCCGCTGCCGGTGCAGTACGCCGACTACGCCCAGTGGCAGCGCGACCTGCTCGGCCGTGAGGACGACCCGGAGAGCCTGGTGGCGCGCCAGCTCGACTTCTGGCGGTCCAGCCTCGACGGTGTGCCGCTGGAGCTGTCGCTTCCCACCGACCGGCCGCGCCCGGCGGTCGCCACCAACCGGGGCGAGGGGGTGGAGTTCGAGGTCGGACCCGAGGTCCACCGCCTGCTGGCCGCGGTGGCCCGGTCGAACCAGGCGAGCGTGTTCATGGTGGTGCAGAGTGCGATCGCGGCGCTGCTGACCAGGATGGGCGCCGGGACCGACATCCCGCTCGGCACCTCGGTCAGCGGCCGGGGTGACGAGGCGCTGGACGAACTGGTCGGGTTCTTCGTGAACACGCTGGTTCTGCGCACCGACACCTCCGGAGACCCGTCCTTCACCGACCTCCTCGGCCGGGTCCGCCAGGCCGACCTGGCCGCCTACGCCAACCAGGACGTCCCGTTCGAGCGGCTGGTCGAGGTCGTCAACCCGGCCCGGTCGATGTCGCGGCACCCGCTGTTCCAGGTCATGCTCGACTTCCACCGCGACGAGCGCACCGAGTTCGGCCTGACCGGTCTGGTCGTCGAGCGCGAGAGCAGCAGCACCGACATGGCCAAGGTCGACCTGACCTTCCACGTCGAGGAGTCCTACGACGACGGCGGCGCCCCGACCGGTCTGCGGGGCGTGCTGGAATACGCCACCGACCTGTTCGACCAGCGCACCGCCGATTCCATCGCGGCCCGGCTGGTGCGGGTGCTCGCCGAGGTGGCCGCCGATCCGGCGACGACGATCGGCGAGCTGGACGTGCTGCCCGCCGACGAGCGCGACCGCGTCCTGCGGCGCTGGAACGACACCGCGCGCGAGGTCGTGCCGGTGGCCCTGCCGGACCTGATCGAGCAGCAGGTCATGCGCACCCCGCACGCCCCGGCGGTCGCGTTCGGGGACACCGAGATCGACTACGCCGAGCTCAACCGCCGCGCCAACCGGCTCGCCCGGCTGCTGCTCGAACGCGGCGCGGGACCCGAGCGGTTCGTGGCCATCGCGCTACCCAGGTCGGTGGACCTGGTCGTCGCGCTGCTCGCGGTGCTCAAGACCGGCGGCGCCTACCTGCCGCTGGACCCAACGCACCCGGCGGAGCGGATCGAGTTCATGCTCGACGACGTCCGCCCGGTGCTCGTGCTGACCGACCGCGGCTTCGCGGATCGGATTCCGGTTGCCACTCCGCGGCTGCTCGTCGACGAAATCGACACGTCCACCGTGGACGACGGCGATCCGCGGCGGTCGCCCGGCATGCGCAACGCCGCGTTCGTGATCTTCACCTCGGGCTCGACAGGCAGGCCCAAGGGCGTGGTCGTCCAGCACGACTCGCTCAACGGCTACCTGTCGTGGGTGCGCTCGGCGTACCCGGCCGTCGCCGGACGCGCGCTGGTGCATTCGCCGGTGTCGTTCGACCTGACCGTCACCGGCCTGTTCGCCCCGCTGACCACCGGTGGCTGCGCGCAGCTCGTCGAGCTCGACGAGTCGGCCGAACTGGGCGGCCACCGGCCCACCTTCGTCAAGGCCACCCCGAGCCACCTGCCGGTGCTGCTGACGCTGCCGCCGGAGTGCTCGCCGACCCGCCAGCTCGTCCTCGGCGGCGAGTCGCTGATGGGGGAGGTGCTGGAGCAGTGGCGTGCCCGGCACCCGGAGGCGACGGTGATCAACGAGTACGGGCCGACCGAGACCACGGTCGGCTGCACCGAGTTCCGGATCGAGCCCGGCGAACCGGTGCCCTCCGGCGTGGTGACGATCGGGCGGCCGATCTGGAACACCCGGATGTACGTGCTGGACGCGGCCCTGCGGCCGGCCCCGGTCGGCGTCGAGGGCGAGCTCTACATCGCGGGCGACCTGGTGACCCGCGGCTACCTGAACCGCCCCGGCCTGACCTCGTCGAAGTTCGTGGCCGACCCGTTCGGCCCGCCCGGTTCCCGGTTCTACCGCTCCGGGGACATCGCGCGGTGGAATGCCGACGGCATGCTGGAGTTCGTCGCGCGGGTCGACGACCAGGTGAAGATCCGCGGATTCCGGATCGAGCTCGGTGAGATCGACACCGTCCTCAACCAGCACCCGGACGTCCGGCACGCCGCCGCGATCGTGCGCGAGGACACCCCCGGCGACAAGCGGCTGGTGGCCTACGTCGTGCCGGAGGGCGAGCTCGACGCGGCCGGGCTTCGCGACCACGTGGCCGACCGGCTGCCGGAGTACATGGTGCCGGTCGCGTTCGTGACGATGGACACGCTGCCGCTGACCGGCAACCGCAAGCTGGACCGCAATGCCCTGCCCGCCCCGGAGTTCGCCGGCGAGGAGGACGGCCGGGCCCCCCGCGACGAGCGCGAGGAAGTCCTCTGCGGACTGTTCGCCGAAGTCCTGGGCGTCGACTCCGTCGGGATCGACGACGGTTTCTTCGAGCTCGGCGGGCACTCGCTGCTGGCCACGCGGCTGATCAGCCGCATCCGCGCGGAGCTGGGTGCGGACGTGGGGATCCGGGCGCTGTTCGAGTCGCCCACGGTCGCCGGCATCTCCGAACGGCTCGGCACGTCAGGACCGGTGCGCCCACCGCTGGAGCCGAAGGCCAGGCCGGAGCTGGTCCCGCTGTCGTTCGCGCAGCGCAGGCTGTGGTTCCTGCACCAGATGGAGGGGCCGAGCCCCACCTACAACATCCCGCTGGTGCTGCGGCTCTCCGGGGAGCTGGACCGGGATGCGCTGCGGGCGGCGGTCGCCGACGTGGTGGCCAGGCACGAGAGCCTGCGCACGGTTTTCCCCGACGTCGGCGGCACGCCGCACCAGCACGTCCTCGACCGCGTCGAACCGGTGGTCGTCGACGGGACCGGGACGTTGGAAGAGGCGGCGCGCTACTCGTTCGACCTGGCGCGCGAGGTACCGCTGCGGGTCGTCATGTTCGAGGGAGGTCCCGGCGAGCACGTGGTGCTGGTGCTGCTGCACCACATCACCGCCGACGGCACGTCGCAGGGGCCGCTGGTCCGCGACCTCGCGTCGGCCTACGGGGCGCGCGTCCGCGGCAATGCGCCACAGTGGACTCAGCTTCCCGTGCAGTACGCCGACTTCGCGCTGTGGCAGCGCGAAGTGCTCGGCGACGAGGACGATCCGCGTTCCGGCGTGGCAAGGCAACTGTCGTTCTGGCGCAGGACCCTGGCGGGAGCACCGGACCGGATCGAGCTGCCCACCGACCGGCCTCGGCCGGCGGTGGCCTCGCACCGGGGCGACTCCCTGGAGTTCGTCATCGACGCCGCCACCCACGCCGCGCTGTCGCGGCTCGCGGCCGAGCACGACGCCACGGCGTTCATGGTCCTGCACGCCTGCCTGGCGGCCGTGCTGACCAAGCTCGGCGCGGGCGAGGACATCCCGGTCGGCACCGTCGTGGCCGGTCGCGCAGACCCGGCGCTGGACGAGCTTGTCGGGTTCTTCGTGAACACGCTGGTGCTGCGGACCGACACCTCGGGCGATCCCACCTTCGCCGACCTGCTGGCGCGGGTCCGGGAAGCGGACCTGGCGGCCTATGCGCACCAGGACGTCCCGTTCGAGCGGCTGGTGGAGATCGTCAACCCGGCGCGCTCGCTGTCGCACCACCCGCTGTTCCAGGTCGCGTTCGCCTTCCAGGGCGAGGACGACGGCGACGAGCCGCGGTGGCCCGGGTTGCACGTCGAGGTGGAAGGCGCCGGAGCGGGCGCGGCGAAGGTAGACCTGGCCCTGAGCGTGCGCGAGAACCGGGACGGGGTGGGGCGCCCGGCGGGAGTGGACGGCGTCGTCTCCTACAGCACCGACCTTTTCGACGAGGACACCGCCCGGTCGGTGGCCGAGCGCTTCGTCCGGCTCCTGGAGCAGGTGGTGACCGACCCGCGGCTCCGGCTGTCGCAGGTGGACGTGCTGACCAGCCGGGAGTGCGAGGCACTGGCGGTGCGTCCGGCGGATCCGTCGGCGCAACCGAGCTGGCCGGAGCTCTTCGAGCGACAGGTGCGCCGCGTGCCGGGCAACCTCGCGGTGGACTCCCTCGACGGACGCTGGACCTACGCCGAGCTCAACGAGCGGGCGAACCGGTTGGCACACCACCTGATCGGCCTCGGGATCGGGCCCGGCGACGTGGTGGCGCTGGCGCTGCCGAAGTCGGGCGAACTGGTCGTGGCGATCACCGCCGTGCTCAAGACCGGTGCCGCCTACCTGCCCGTGGACGTCGAGTACCCGGCCGAGCGGATCCGCCACCTGCTCCAGGACGTCGCGCTGGTGGTCTCCACCGCGGGTGTCGAACTGCCGCGTCCGGCCCTGCTGATCGATTCCGGCTTCGCCGCGCACCCGGCGACCGACCCGACCGACGCGGAGCGCAACGCACCGCTGCGAGCGGAGTCCGCCGCCTACGTCATCACCACGTCGGGTTCGACCGGACTGCCCAAGGGCGTTGTGGTTTCCCACGCCGGGTTCGCGACGCTGTCGGGCAACCACGTGCGTTCCTACGGGGTGCGCGAGGACAGCCGCGTGTACCAGTACGTGTCGCCGAGCTTCGACGTGTCGGTGGCGGAGCTGTGCATGGCGCTGCTGACGGGTGCGTGCCTGGTGGTACCGAGGCGGACCGCGACCGGGGCAGAGCTGGCCGCCGAACTGGACCGCGAGCGAGTCACGCACCTGCACATCCCGCCGTCGGTGCTGGCGACCGTGCCCAGGGTGGAGCTGCCGCACCTGCGGTGCCTCATCACCGGCGCCGAGCCGTGCCCGGCCGAGCTGGTCGAGTTCTTCGGCCGGGGCCGGACCATGATCAACGCCTACGGTCCGACCGAGGCCACCGTGGAGGTGACCTGGGCCCGGAGCGAACCCGGCGTGCACCCGGTGCCGATCGGCCGCCCGCTGGACGGTGCCGCCGCCTACGTCCTGGACTCCCGTCTGCGACCGGTGCCGACCGGGGTGGCCGGCGAGCTCTACGCCGCCGGTCCCGGCCTCGCGCAGGGATACCGCGGCCGGTTCGGGCTCACCTCCGAGCGCTTCGTCGCGAACCCGTTCGGCCCGCCGGGCTCCCGGATGTACCGGACCGGCGACCTCGCCAGATGGGGTGCCGACGGGCGGTTGGAGTACCTGGGACGTGCCGACGACCAGGTGAAGGTGCGCGGTTTCCGGATCGAGCCGGGCGAGGTCGAGGCGGTCCTGGCCGCACATCCCGACGTCGGGCAGGCACGCGTGGTGGTCCGCGAGGACCGGCCTGGTGACAGGCGGCTCGTGGGCTACATCGTCGGGCACGCGACCGCGCCGGAGCTGCTGCGGCACGCGCGCGAGGCGCTGCCGGACTACATGGTGCCTTCGGCGGTCGTGGCGCTCGACGAGATGCCGTTGACGGCCAACGGGAAGCTCGACCGGGACCGGCTCCCGCGCCCGCTCGCCGCGCCGGTGGGGGCGTACCGCAGGCCGCGTTCGCCGCGGGAGGAAGTGCTCTGCGACCTCTTCGGCGAGGTGCTGGGCGTGGGCACCGTCGGCATCGACGACGGGTTCTTCGAGATGGGCGGACACTCGCTGCTGGCCACCCAGCTCGTAAGCCGGGTCCGCGAGGTGCTCGGCGCGGAGCTCGGCGTGCAGTCGGTCTTCCGCGCGCCCACCGTCGCCGAGCTCGCCGAACTGCTCGACGATGACGGCGACGGCTTCGACGTCCTGCTCGGGTTGCGCGGAGGGGAAGGTCCGGCGCTGTTCTGCGTGCACCCGGCCACCGGGCTGTCGTGGTGCTACTCGGGTCTGCTGCGCCACACCGACCTGCCGCTGCACGGCCTGCAGCTGCGCGGGATCGACGGCCGGGACGCCCTGCCGCGCAGCCTCGGTGAGCTTGCCTCGGACTACGCCGACCAGATCCAGAAGGCCCGGCCGCGGGGCCCGTACCACCTGCTCGGCTACTCCCTCGGCGGCAACATCGCGCACGCGGTGGCCGCGGAGCTGCAGTCGCGCGGCGAGCAGGTGGGGGTGCTGGCGATGCTGGACTCGTCCACCTCGGACCTCGGCCTGGCCGAGCACGAGGTGCTGGCCCGGCTGTTCGACGACGTCGTCGGCGAGACCGAGCGCGGCAGCGCCGAGCACCAGCGCGGCCGCATCGCGCAGGCGCTCGGCGAGGGCGTGCTGAGCGTGCTGCCCGCGCGGCATCTGCCGTCCGCGGTGGACGCCATAGTCAACAGCGTCCGGCTGGCAGCCGGGCACCGGCCCGACGTCGTCGACGGCGACGTGCTGCTGATGACGTCGCGGTCCAACGACGGCCTCGGCCCGCAGTGGGAGCCGTACGTGCGCGGCCGGGTGTGCGTGGAGCGCGTCGATTGCACGCACGACGAGATGCTCGACAGCGGTCCGCTCGGCGAGATCGCGGCTCTGGTGCGGCAGCGGATGGCCGACCGGCAGCCGGCGGAGGCCGCGATGCCGTCCTGACAACCGACTTTCCTCGGTTGGCGGCGGACGATCACCACCGCCGCGGAGAACACCGATTCGGTCCGTGGGTCCTGTTCGCGTGGATGCGGGGACAGGACCCACCGTCCTGCCCTCAATGCGAATCGCCCGCCGGCCGCCCCGGCGAGCCATGGAAGTGCCCGCGATATTGCCCCGATAAACGCCGTTCCTATGGTCGGTCGCATGCTCGACTCGTTCACCGTCGAGTCGCCGTTCGTACGGCGTGCTCGGCGTCCCGACCCGCGGGTCCGGTTGTTCTGCTTCCCGCACGCCGGCGCCGGTGCGGCCACTTTCGCCGAATGGCCGCGGCTGCTGCCCCCGGAGGTCGAGCTGATCGCGCTCCAGCTCCCCGGCCGGGAGGACCGGATCCGCGAACAGCCGCTGACCGACCTCACCGCCGCGGTGCGCACTCTCGGGCTCACGATGCGTCCCTACTTGCGGGGGCCGTTGGCGTTCTTCGGCCACAGCGGCGGGGCGCTGCTGGCCTTCGAGCTGGCCCGGGCGCTGCGCGGGCGCGGCGGGCCGCAGCCGGAGCACCTGCTGCTCAGCGGTCAGGTCGCGCCGGACCGGCCGCCGGTGGCCGAGCCGATCCACGAGCTGCCCGACGAGGAGTTCGTCGCGGCGCTGGGCTCGCTGGGCGGGACCGCCGAGTCCGTGGCCGGCGACCCCGAGCTGATGCGGCTGCTGCTCCCCGCGCTGCGCGCCGACTTCACCCTCGGCGAGCGCTACGAGTACCGCCCCGAGCCGCCGCTGGAGGCGGCCATCACCGTCCTTGGTGGACAGGACGACGAACGCGCCCCGGAGCGGGAGATGCGGGCGTGGCAGGAACAGACCAGCGGCGCTTTCCGGCTCCGGATGTTCGAGGGCGGCCACTTCTACCTCAACGACCGTCCCCGGGAGCTGGCGGAGGAGATCGGGCGGCTCCTCCTCGGCGGGGAGCAGCCGCGCAGCGAGGAGGTTCGGCCCAGATGTCCAGCGAGTTGATGGCGGAGCTGTCCGCGGCGGTCCGCGCGCACGCCGGTGTCTCCGACGCCGCCTGCGCCGTCCGCAGGCAGGCGAGGTCGCGGGCGGCGGCGCCCACGCGCACGCCGGTCACCGGCGTGCCCGCCGAGCGTGAGGTCGGCGGGGCGGACCTGCCGACGGCCGAGGTCCACGGCGGCGAGCTGCCGCACGACCCGTCGGCCCCGAGGACCCTGCAGGAAGGTTTGCGGCTGGCCGCAGAACTGGCCCCCGATCGCGGAACGACGTTCATCGCCGCCGACGGCGGTGAGAGCTTCCAGAGCTACGCCGAGCTGTTCACCGAGGCGCGGGAGCTGCTCGCCGGGCTCCGCGAACACGGGCTGGCGCCGGGCGCCTCGGTGCTGTTCCAGTTCGCAGGCAACCGGAACTTCGTCACCGCGTTCTGGGCGTGCGTGCTCGGCGGCTACGTTCCGACCCCGTGCGGGGTCCCGCTCGGGTTCGAGCGCGAGAACGCCGGCACCCGCAAGCTGCGCAACGCGTGGGAGCTACTGGGCCGCCCGGTGATCCTCACCGACGCCGAGCTGCTGGAAGGGGTCCGGGGGCTCGGCTCCGGCTGGGGAGCCGAGATCACCGCCTACTGCAACGAGGAACTGCGCCGCGCCGGTGCCGACGCCGAGCCCCAGCCGGTCGAACCCGGCGACCCGGCCGTCCAGCTGCTCACCTCGGGCAGCACCGGTGTGCCCAAGTGCGTCCGGCACGCCCACGCCAGCATCAT
This sequence comes from Saccharopolyspora erythraea, assembly GCF_018141105.1. NCBI lineage: Bacteria > Bacillati > Actinomycetota > Actinomycetes > Pseudonocardiales > Pseudonocardiaceae > Saccharopolyspora > Saccharopolyspora erythraea. The sequence goes on from NZ_CP054839.1 coordinate 3,857,658, forward strand.
CGCCCGCACGCTGGCCAGCGCTGTGGCCAACGGCTTCGGCGAGCACGACGTGTCGCTGAACTGGATCCCCATGGACCACGTCGGCGGCGTCATCATGCACAACGTCAGCAACGTGGTCCTGCGCCACCAGCACGTCAACGCCGAGACGGACGCGTTCCTGGCCGACCCGCTGGTGTGGATGGACTGGGTGCACCGTTTCCGGGTGACCAACACCTGGGCCCCGAACTTCGCCTTCTCGCTGTTCAACGACAACGCCGAACGCGCGGCCGGGCGCGCGTGGGATCTGTCGTGCCTGCGCCACATCTGCAACGGCGGTGAGGCGGTCGTGACCCGCACCGCGCAGCGGTTCCTGGAGGTGCTGCGGCCCTACGGCCTGCCCGCGGACGCGCTGCTGCCGACCTTCGGGATGTCGGAGATCGCCTCCGGCACCATCTACTCCAGGCTTTCGGCCCATGACCCGGCGCAGGGCACCATCAGCGTCGAGAAAGCCTCGCTCGGCGGCAGACTGCGCGTGGTGCCGCCGCGGGACGTCCCGGAGGTCATCACCTTCACCGAGGTCGGACGCCCGCTGCCGGGGCTGGCGCTGCGGATCGCCGACGACCACGACCGGCCGCTGCCCGAGGACCACGTCGGCCGGGTGCAGTTCTCCGGCAGCACGATGATGACCGGCTACTACCGCAACGACGAGGCCAACCGGAAGGCCCGCACCGAGGACGGCTGGTTCAACAGCGGTGACCTCGGCTTCGTCCACGACGGCAGGCTGACGCTCACCGGACGCGACAGCGACCTCATCGTCATCCAGGGTGTGAACTACCTGAACTTCGACATCGAGTCCGTCGTGGAGCAGGTGCCCGGCACCGAGGTCACCTTCGTGGCCGCGTGCAACGACGCGGGGGAGGGCACCGACACCGACCGGCTGGTCGTCTTCTTCGTGCCCGCGTCCGCCGACGTGGCGGGCACGGTGGCCGAGATCAGGGCCAGGCTGGCCTCCGACATCGGGTTGCAGCCGCACCTGGTGGTCCCGGTCGAGCGAGAGGCGTTCCCCAAGACCGGCAGCGGCAAGATCCAGCGTTCTCAGCTCGTCGCCGACCTGCGTGCGGGCAAGTTCGTCGACGCGCTGCGCGCCCTGGAGGACGGCCCGGCCGAGGAGGAGCCCCCGTCCGAGGACAACTGGTTCTTCGAGCGGGTCTGGACCGCGCAGTCCATCGTGGAGTCCGAATCCCGCACGGGTGTGCGGGTGCTGTTCGCAGACGCCGAGCGGGAGCAGTGGCTCGGCGAGCACGACGTGGTCGTCCTGCCGGGTACGCGCTTCGCACGCGACGGCAACCGCTTCTCCATCGACGACGCCAACCCGGCGCACTACCGCGAACTGCTGACCGCGGTTCGAAGCGACTTCGGCCGGATCGACGCCGTGGTGCACGCATGGGCGGCGACACCGGGAGGAGACGTCGACGCCGGGCTCCGCTCCGGTGTGCTGTCGGTGCGGATGCTGCTCGCCGAGCTGGCCTCGTGGGAGCGTCGGCCCGAGGTCCTCGTCCTGACCACCGGCGGAGTGCGCACCGGCGACGGCGACGCGGTGGACGTCGCCAAGGGCGCACTGCCCGGCCTGGTCCGCACGGCTGTCGCCGAGAGCGCGGTCCCGGTGCTGCGGCAGGTCGACCTGCCGGTTGCCACGCCCGAGCGGTGGCCCGCGATCGTGCGCGCCGAGCTCGCCGCGATGCCCGATGCCGACGTGGTCGCACACCGCGGTGACACCAGGCTGGTGCCCAGGCTGCGACCGGTCGAGCCCGAAGCCGACAGCTCCCCGGCGCTGGTCCAGGGCGGGGTGTACGCGATCACCGGCGGTCTCGGCGGCATCGCGCAGCAGATCGCCGAATACCTGCTGGCGGCCTACCAGGCGCGGTTGCTGCTGATCGGACGCAGTCCGGTCGCGGAGGGGACGCCGAAGGCGGAGCGGCTGGCAGACCTGCGCACGCTCGGCGAGATCGAGTACCGGGCGCTGGACGTCGGTGACACCGCCGCCCTGCACAGCGCCGTTGCGCAGGCCGAGCGACGGTGGGGGAGGCCGCTGGACGGCGTCCTGCACCTGGCGAGCAACGACGTCTCGCAGCAGTGGTCCCGGCTGGAGGAGCACACGGTCGCACGCGCCTCGCGCGGCGAGTTCGCCCGGACCTACCGGGCCAAGGTGCACGGCACGATGGCCATCGCGGAGGTGCTGCGCGACCGGCCGGACACGCTGCTGGTGCTGTTCTCGTCGGTCAACGCCGAGTTCGGCGGCAGCTCCTTCGGCGCGTACTCCTCGGCGAACAGCTTCCTCAACGGCTTCGCCGACCACTGGGGCCACGAGCTCGGCAGGCCGGTGCGCTGCCTGTCGTGGAGCATGTGGACCGGCAGCGGGATGAACCGGGGCAGCCCGTCGGCCGCCGCGGCCTCGCGCGGGTTCGTGCCCATCGACGACGCGAGCGGGTTGTCGTCGTTGCTGACGGCGCTGGGCCAGGACCGCGTGAACCTGCTGATCGGGCTCGACGGCCGCAACGAGAACATCATCGCCGAGCTCGCCCCGGAACACTCGCGCAGCACCGAGATCGTGGTCGCCTACAGCGGTGCCGGCGTGGACGAGGCGGAGCTGTGCGAGGCCACCGCCGAGCTGGTCGCCCGGTGCGAGGCGCCGGTGCGCTTCACGCGGGTGGACCGCGTCCCGCGCGACGCGGCGGGCCGGGTCGACCAGGCCGGGCTGCTGGCGGTGGCGCGTGCGGCGTCGGCGCGGGAGCGCCGCCGCCACGTCGAGCCGGAGACGGACCTGGAGCGGCGGCTCGCCGTGATCTGGGGCGAGGTGCTCGGCCGCGAGCGGGTCGGACGTGACGACGCGTTCTTCGAGCTCGGCGGCAACTCCCTGCGCGCGGCGCAGCTCGTCGCGCGCATCAACGGCACGCTGCCCGCCAGGATGGCGGTGCACCAGCTCTACGACCACCCCACCGTCGGCCGCCTGGCCGAGGTGCTGGACAAGGCCCGGTGACGCGGCAGAGAGGAACGAGTCCGATGACCAACCCCTTCGAGGACCCCGACGGCACGTACCTGGTGCTGGTCAACGACGAGGGCCAGCACTCGCTGTGGCCCGCTTTCGCCGAGGTGCCCGCCGGGTGGACCGAGGTTCACGGCGAGGACACCCGCGACGCCTGCCTGGCCTACGTCGAGGAGCACTGGACCGACCTGCGGCCCAGGAGCCTCGTCGAGGCGATGGAGGCGGCTGGGAACTGATCCCGCGCCCCGCACGGCGGAGGTCGACTGCTCCCGCGGTCACCTCCGCCGTTCGTCGTTGCGCGGCAGGCGAAATTCTGTCGCCGCGTCCATCGGAGCCCGCCATGATGGCAGCGGGCCCACCAGAGGGAGGAAGACGATGACGGCATCGCGTCCGGCGGTCACACGCCGCGCTCTGCTGGGAATGGCCGCGCTCGTGCCGCTGGCCGGATGCGCGAGGGGAGAGGCTCCGGCGGCGCCTCCGCCCGCCGTCGTGGCGCCCGATCACGACGACCGCCTGGCCGGGCTGGAGCGGAAGTTCGGTGCGCGCCTGGGGGTGTACGCCCTGGCCACCGGCACCGGAGCGACCGTGGCCCACCGGGCGGACGAACGCTTCGCGTTCTGCTCGACGTTCAAGGCGCTGGCGACGGCCGCGGTCCTGCACCGCAACCCGATGTCGCACCTGGACGCGCTCGTCACCTACGGCGAGGGCGATCTCATGAAGAGCTCGTTCATCACCAGGCAGCACGTGGCCACGGGGATGACGATCCGCCAGCTGTGCGACGCCGCGGTCCGCTACAGCGACGGTACGGCGGGCAACCTGCTGCTGCGCGATCTCGGTGGGCCTGCCGAGCTGACCGCCTACGCTCGCGGCCTCGGGGACGAGGTGACCCGGATGGACCGGGTCGAACCGCTGATCGTGGAGGCCGCTCCGGGAGACCCCCGCGACACGAGTTCGCCTCGCGCGTTCGGCACCGACTTCGACAAGCTGGTGCTCAAGGACGCGCTCCCCGAGGACAAGCGCGTCTTCCTCCGCGACCTGCTCCAGCGCGGCACCACCGGTGCCCGGCGCATCAAGGCCGCCATCCCGCCGGGCTGGACCGTGGCGAACAAGACCGGCACCGGTGATCACGGCACGCTCAACGACATCGCCGTGGTGTGGCCGCCGGACTCCGCACCGCTGGTGATCGCGATCATGTCCAGCAAGCCCGCCAAGGACGCCGAGTACGATGAAGCCCTCCTCGCCGAGGCCGCCGCACACGTCATCGCCACGCTGACCTGACCCGCCCGGACCCACGCATGCGAACACCCACCACGGTTTCTCCGCGGTGGGTGTTCGCACACTGCCGGTGCCTCGGCTCAGCGCGCCCCTACACCGCCGCTGGCCAGGTCGAGCGCATCGGTCTGGTAGACCTCGCGCACCCAGCTCGGCTGGTACAGCGAGTCGAGGTAGCGCTCCCCGAGGTCAGGGGCGATGGTCACCGCCGTCGTGGCGGGGCCGGCGTCGTTGACGTCCATCCACCGGGTCGCGCCGCTGATGACCGTGCCGGTGGAGCCACCGAACAGGAAGCCGCGCGCGGCCAGCCGGTGGCAGGTCCGCACGGTGTCGATCTCGTCGACCAGCACGACGTCGTCGACGAAGGACTCGTCGAGCAGCTGCGGCCGCACCCCGGTCCCCAGGCCGGGGATCATGCGGGGCGCGGCCGGGCCGCCGAAGGTGACCGAGCCGACCGCGTCGACCGCCACGACCTTCACGGCGGGCCGGAACCGCTTGAAGTACCGGGCGCAACCCATCAGGGTGCCCGTGGTGCCCGCTCCGACGAAGAGCACGTCGAGCTTCGGGAAGGCCCGGTCGATCGAGGGCGCGGTGGTCCGGTAGTGCGCCGACCAGTTGTCCGGGTTGGCGTACTGGTTCAGCCACAGGTAGCGGTCGTCGCCCTCGCACAGCTCGCGGACGTGGGCGAGCCTGGCGGCCAGGAACCCGCCGTCGCGGTCGGGCTCGGTGATGGTGTGCACCTCGCAGCCCAGCGACTCCATCACCTGCTTGGTCGCCAGGTTGCACCGCGAGTCGGTCACGCACACGAACCGGTAGCCCCTGCTGGCGGCGATCACGCTCAGCGCCACCCCGAGGTTGCCCGACGACGACTCGACCAGGATCGAGCCGGGACCGAGCACCCCGGACCGCTCGGCCGCGGCCACCATCGCGTCGGCGGCCTTCAGCTTGATCGACCCGGCGAAGTTGAACCCCTCGCACTTGACGTACAGCGGGACGCCGAAGGTGGGCCGGAGGTCGACGTAGAGGTCGTCCTCGTTGAATTCGTGCGGCTGCGAAATGATGGGCACCGAGCTATCTCCGTCTTGGCGGGAACGAACCGAGCGTGTTGCGGTGAGGCCCCTGGAGCTCAGCCGTAGCGCTTGAGCTCGGAGAAGAAGTCGGGCACGACCGTCGGATGGCCGTTGCGGGTGACCTCGTCGTAGACGAACTTGCCCACGGCCAGGTCCAGCACCCCCAGGCCGAACGGGGAGAACACCACCGGCCGGTCGGCGGGAACGGTGAGCCGCCCGGAGAGCACGTCGTTGATCGTGCCATCGAGGAAGTCGCGGTTGCCGGTGCGCTGCTCGGCCAGGTGCGGCGAGGTGTCGGCCTTGAGGCAGTGCTCGACGTCGTCGACGACGTTGGCTGCCGAAAGGATGATCTCCGGCGACAGGTCGCGCAGCGACACGTGCAGCACCAGCGGGTTGTGCTCGAACCACGCCGGGTCGTGGACGTGCGGGGTGCCCGCGACGGTGGCGAACACGACCAGGTCGCTGGAGCGGATGAGCTCCTCGGCGCTGTCGTGCACGGTGATCCGCGGCCCGGGCTCGGCCCGCTCCAGGTAGCCGCGGAACCCGTCGGCGTGCTCGGCGGAGAGGTCGTGGACGCCGATCTCGTCGAAGCTCCAGCCGGTGGCCTGCAGGTAGTCGTGCAGGTACCGGGCGATCAGGCCGACGCCGAAGAAGCCCACCCGGCGGGGACGGCCGCGGTCGCGGGTGAGGCGGTCGGCGGCCAGCGCGGCCGAGGCGGCCGTGCGGGTGGCGCTGATGACCGAGCTTTCCAGGCACGCGAAGGGGTATCCGGTGTCGTGGTCGTTGAGGACCAGCACCGCCGAGGCGCGGGGGATCCCGGCGGCGACGTTGCCGGGGAAGCTGGAGATCCACTTGATGCCGTCCACCGCGGAGTCCCCGCCGAGTGAGGCGGGCAGCGCGATGATGCGGGAGGTGGGGCGGTCGGGGAAGCGCAGGAAGTACGACGGCGGGTTCACCGTCTGCTCCTCGCCGTGCAGCCGGTAGGCCGCCTCCACGATGTCGACGACCTGCTTCTGGCGGCCATCGAGCGACTTCTGGACCTCGGCACCGGATATCACCGTGAACGAGGGGACTGCGGACATGCTTCTACTCCGGGGTCGGTGGTCGGGGGCGGTCAGGGCAGTGCGATGGTCGGCGAGCACTCGGCGAGGTGCACCGGGTCGCCCATGGCCACCAGCACCTCGCGGGAGCCCTCGTAGGGCTCGCGGCTGTGTGCCCGGGCGATGTTGTCGACCAGCATCAGGTCGCCCGCCTGCCACGGCTCGCGCAGCGTGTGCTCCTCGTAGACCTTGTTGAGCAGCGCGATCACGTCGTCGCCGATCGGCTCTCCGCTGCCGTAGCGGCTGTTGAACGGCAGCCCGTCGGGGCCGAACTCCATGACGAGGTAGTCGCGGACCTCCGGGTCGATGGTCCACTCGTTGAGGAACGCGATCTGGTTGAACCACACCCGCTCGCCGGTCCTGGGGTGGCGGATGACCGCCGACCGGCGCTGCCTGGTCCGCAGCCCGTCCATGTCGTCCCACTCGAACTCGACGGAGTTCTCCCGGCAGTAGCGCTCGACCTCGGAGCGGTCCTCGGTGCCGAACGCCTCCTGCCACGGCACGCCGACCATCTCGTTGTAGTTGCGGGCCAGCTGCCAGCCCTCCCGCTCGAACCGCTCGACGAGGTCGGCGGGCAGCGCCCGCAGCACCGCGCTCGCGTCGGCGACGCCGGTCACGCCACCGGTGGCCGGGGCGCCCAGGCAGGCGAACATCATCAGGCCGGGGAACTCCAGCGTGTAGCTGAGCTCGTGGTGCATGCACATCGGCTGGTTCGGCGGCCACTTCGAGGAGGAGTAGACGCCGTCGGCGTAGGTCCAGCGGCGGGCGAACGCCTCCCGCTCGCGCATCAGCGGCCCGGCGAGGTCCCCGCTGATGCGGCCGAACTCCTCGGCGGTGCTCAGCGGCAGGCCCCGCACGAGGACGGCGCCGTGCTCGTCGACCAGCGAACGCAGCTCGGCGCGGTGCGCGTCGACCCACGGCGCGGCCTCCGCGACGTCGCCGGCGTGCAGGATCGCCGGCTTGCCCGCGGTGAGGGCGAGGTCGAGGTCAGCGGCTGGTGAAGCCATCGGTCGTACCTTTCGGTTCTTCAGGCGGTCGGGGACTCGGCGGCGCCGCGGACGACGGCCGCCGCCTCGGCGGCGTGGGTGGCCAGGAAGTAGTGGCCGCCACCGGAGATCTGCCGGTGGTCGACGTGCCGCGCCACGGCCTCCCACCGGCGGTGCCGTGCCAGACCCTCGGCCTTGCCGGGGTCGCCTTCGGCGAAGACGACGGTGAGCGGTGCCGAAAGCCGCGGCTGCGGCGGGTTGACCTGGACGTCGACGAGGTACTGCGCCGCGCTGCGCACGTCGTGCCGGTACGCCTGCGCGACGTTGTCGGCGTGCTCGGTGCGCAGCTGGGCGAGCTCGCGGAACGCCTCCTGCGCGCTGAGCCGCTGCTTGATCCGCTCCAGGGGGAGCGAGCCGGCCTCGGCGATGTCGGCCTGCAACTCCTCGACGGTGTCCATCGCGCGCGCGGCGACGATCACCTGGTGCACCGCGGTGCCCTGCTCCTCCAGGAGCCGGGCCGTGTACGCGGCGAAGGCGGCACCCGCGGAGTGGCCCCACAGCGAGACCGTGCGCAGGCCCAGCCCGCCGATCTCGGCGACGACCTCCTTGACGATCTGCTCCAGCTCCGCGAACGATCCCGCGTCGGCGCCGAGGTCGTGACCGGGCAGTTCCACCGCGTGCACCGCGATGCCGCGAGACTGCAACGCTTGGGCGAAGGCGTGGAAGTTGACCGGCCCGCCGCCTGCGTAGGGGAACACGACCAGCCCGTGACCCGAGCCATCCCCTGTGGACAGACGTTGCAGGATTCCTCCGCCGGCGCCGGTCCTGCCGTCGATGACCGCGGCCAGGTCGGCGAGCACGGGGCGGCCGTTGACGTCCTTCAGCGAGACCTGCCGGTCGAGCTTGATGATCAGCCGCACCGCCGACAGCGAGGTGCCGCCGCGGTCGAAGAAGTGGTCGTCGCGACCGATCTCGGACACCGGCACGCCCAGCACCTCGGCCCACTTCCCGGCGAGCATGCGCTCGGTGGGCGTTCGCGGCGGCTGGTGCTTGCCTGCGGCGGTCGCGCGCTCGGCGGCGAGCGCGGTCAGCGCCTTCTTGTCGGTCTTGCCGTTGCCCGTCAGCGGCAGCGCCGGGCAGCGGTGGAAGTGCTCGGGAACCATGTAGTGCGGCAGGCTCCGCCGCAGGAAGCCCTTGAACTCGTCGGCGGCGATGTCATCCTGGCCGGTGTAGAAGGCGACGAGGTGCTTGTTGCCGCCGGCGTCCTCGGTCACCACCACCGCGCCGTCGCGCACGCCGGGAGCGCGCAGCAGCTGGTTCTCGATCTCACCGATCTCGATACGGAACCCGCGGATCTTGACCTGCGCGTCGCGCCTGCCGAGGAACTCGACCTTGCCCTCCGGCAGCCACCGGCCGAAGTCGCCGGAGCGGTACAGCCGCTGCCCGGGCAGGTGCGGATCGGGGAGGAATGCGGCCCTGGTGCGTTCCTCGTCGTTGATGTAGCCGCGGCCCACGCACACGCCGGAGAAGACGATCTCGCCGGGCGCGCCCAGCGGCACCGGCCGCAGCCGCTCGTCGACGATGTAGACGCGGGTGTTGTTCACCGCGGGCCCCAGTGGCACTCGTTCGCGGTCCGGAACCGCGGACATGACTTCGTGGTTGGTGTCGTCGGAGGTCTCGGTGAGCCCGTAGGCGTTGGCCAGCCGCACCTCGGGGTAGGTCGCGAACCAGCGCTGGGTCAGCTCCTTCTTCAGCGCTTCGCCGGTGACCGAGACGCACTGGAGGGAGGGCAGCGCCCGGGGCGCGTCCTCCAAACAGGACAGCACGGTCTCCAGGTACGAGGGCACCAGCTGCGCGATCTGCACGCCGTGCTCGGCGATCGTGTCGACGAAGCGCTGCACGTCGAGGATCACGTCCTGTTCGACGATCAGCGTCCGCCCACCGACCAGCAACGCGCTCACGAGCTGCCACAGCGAGATGTCGAAGCACTGCGGAGCGGTCTCGCTGACCACCGCGCCCTCGCCGATGCCGAGATCGTCGATCTTGGCGAACAGGTGGTTGATCATCCCGGCGTGCTCGCACATCGCGCCCTTGGGCTCGCCGGTGGAGCCGGAGGTGAAGTACACGTAGGCGAGCTGGTCAGCCTCGACCCGCACCCCGGGTCTGGTGGTGTCGCCGTCGATGTCGCGCAGCGGCAGCACTTCGGCCTCCGCAGCGGCCTGGTCGAGGTTGGCGGTGCGACCCGTCTCGGCCAGCGCGAACCGGCACTCGCTGCGCCCCAGCGTCCTGGCGATCCGGTCGGCCGGGAAGTCGGGCTCCACCGGCAGGTAGCAGCCGCCTGCCTTGAACACGCCCAGCACCGAGGCCATCCAGTCCAGGTTGCGGTCGGTGACCACGGCGACGACGTCCTCGCGCCGCAGTCCGCGGTCCAGCAGGGCGTTGGCGATCTGGTTGGCGCGCTCGTCGAGCCGGCGGTACGTCCACTCCTGGCCCTGGTGGACCGCCGCGACGGCGTCCGGGTGCCGGTCCACGCGCTGCTCGAACAGCTCGTGCACGCGCAGGTCCGGGAGCGCGCGCTCCGGGCCTGCCAGCCCCGTGAGCTGGAACTCGACCTCCTCGTCCGACAGCAGCGACGCTTCGGTGTGCGCGGCGTCGAGGTCCGAGCCGATCAGCCGCAGCGCGGCGAGGTAGTACCCGCCGAGGCGGCCGACCTGCTCGGGGCTCAGCAGCTCGACGCGGTAGCTCAACCGCAGCGCGTCGCCGGTGCAGCTGACGTGCAGCGCCGCGTGGTCGGTTCCGGCGGCCGAGCCCGCGAGGTCGAAGACGGTGTCGAAAAGCGGCCCGGTGCCGCCCAGCTCGGAAAGCGAGCCGGGCAGGTGCTCGCGGAGGGCGGTCTCGGCGCGGCCGACGTGCTCGACGACCTCGCGCCACGAACCGTCCGGCAGCGCGAGGGAGCACGGCATCGGGTCGCCCTCGCCGGTCCAGTAGCCGGTCACCACGTGCCGTTCGCCGGTGACCTCGGCGAGTACCTTGACGTGAGCGGCCAGCAGCACGGTGCCGGGACGCACGCCGAGCGCGTCGGAAGCGGCGCGAAGCGCCTCGACCGTCGCAGCGGGCAGCAGGCGCTCGTGCACCTCGGTCCGGGGCTCCGGTCCGACGGTGGGTTCGTACCAGCGGGGGATCGGCGTGAAGGCTGCGCTCTCCAGCACTTCCGCCCAGAATCCGCGCCCTCCGGCGGGTGACTGGTTCAACCGAGGCTCTCCCTCCAGTAGTGGCTGGCCGCGCCCAACGCTATGCGCGTCGCCTTTTGCCTCGTTATCGGAACTTTTTCGCCGACCCGGCCGGTGGTCCGGCGTGCCGGGTGCCGCCGGACACCCGGACTAGTCGAGCACGTAGCCGTCGGCGGTGCGGTGCTCGCGGGACGCGCGGAAGTCGGCCAGCGCGAAGCTGCGCTGCAACCAGCGGTCCCTGCCGTCGTAGCGGGGCTCGAAGGCGGTCCGCCCGTGCACGGTGACCCTGTTGTCCACAATGGCCAGAGATCCCGGGTTCAGGTAGTGGGTGTGGGCGTTGTCGGCGAACAGCTTCTGCAGCTCGTCCATCGCCTCGCGCGCCTGCGGGGTGAGCGGCCTGGTCGCCGCGAAGTCCACCTTCAGGTCGGGGTCGTCCTCCGCGCCGCTGAGCACGGCGTGCGGGGTCGGGTCACCGTCGGCCGAGCCGAACGACGGCGGTGGCTCGGTGACGTAGTCGGCGCGGAACAGCGCCTCCCGCGCGGCGTCGCTGAGCAGGTGGTCGACCTGCCGGATGCACGCGGTGCGCAGCCCGGCGACGGCCTCGTGGTCGGCCCGAAGGCACGAGAGCATCACGAAGTCGGGGCGGTGCGGGTGGAAGGCGTTCTCGACGTGGAACGACAGCAGCACCGAGCCCGCGTTGCCCTGGAACTCCTCCTTGCCCGGCACCGGAACCACGTCCTGCACCAGCGCGCCGGACTTCTCCGGCCGGAACGAGGCGGGATCGCCGAGCCCGCAGGCGAACATCATCAGCACCGCCGCCGAGATGGTGGCGGTGCGCTGCACGGAACCGTCGGCCGTCGGGGTGTCGGGCACCTCGCCGGGCCCCAGCGGGAGGCCGCTGACCACGAGCGCACCCGTGGTGCCGGAATCCCGGCGGAACCCCCGGATCGCCGTGCGCACCGATGCGGGCAGCTCCTCCCACGCCTCACGCGCCGCCGACACCCAGCTCGGGTCGTCGATCGTGCCCCGCGCGACGGGCAGCAGGCCCAGCGCCACCCGTTCGATCTCCTGTGCCGCGGACGGCTCCACCACCGCCGTCTGCGCGGGCAACTCGGTGCGGACTGCCACCGACATGTGCACCATCCTCCGGTTCTCCTCGACTCCTCGCCGTTCGCACACGGCGACCCGGGCAGGGAACTTAGGCAAGCCTGCTTTTGCGGCGATATCGATTCCTTTTCCGATATTGGCCCGATAAGTCCGGGGTCTAGCGTGCGGTGCGAGTGAGCAGACGTACGCCGACGAAGGGTCAGTCTCATGTGGACCGCCACGCGCCGCCCGTCGCGGGACCCCGCGTCATGACGGCTGCCGTCCAGGTCGAGGGACTGGTCAAGCGCTTCGGCGAACGCCGGGTGGTCGACGGGGTCGACCTGACGATCCCGGAAGGCACCGTGCTCGGCCTGCTCGGGCCCAACGGCGCGGGCAAGACCACCACCGTGCGGATGCTGTCGACCCTGATCCGGCCTGACGGCGGGCGGGCCCGCATCGGCCGCTACGACCTGGTCAAGCAGGCCAACCAGGTGCGCAGGCTCATCGGGCTGACCGGCCAGTACGCCTCGGTCGACGAGGGCATCTCGGGCCGGGAGAACCTCTACATGATCGCCCGGCTGCTGGACCTGCCGCGCAAGCGCGCCTGGGCGCGGGTCGACGAGCTGCTGGAGCAGTTCGACCTGGTCGAGGCCGCGTCGCGACCCGCAGGCAAGTACTCCGGGGGCATGCGCCGGCGGCTGGACCTGGCCGCCAGCATGGTCGGCGACCCCGCCGTGCTCTACCTCGACGAACCCACCACCGGCCTGGACCCGCGCAGCCGCAACAACCTCTGGGACTCCGTGCGCGCGCTGGTCGGCGAAGGGACCACGGTGCTGCTGACCACGCAGTACATGGAGGAAGCCGAAGCGCTGGCGGACTCGGTGGTCGTGATGGACCAGGGCCGGGTCATCGCCTCCGGCACCAGCAGCGAGCTGCGGGCCCGGGTCGGCGGGCAGGTCCTGCGCGTGCGCACGGCAGGCCAGGAGCACCTGGACCAGCTCGCGTGCAGGCTCACCGCCATGCGCGCCCGCAGCTTCCGGGTGGACGCCGAGAACTCGCTGGTGTCGGTGCCGATCGTCAACGAGTCCGAGCTCACCGAGGTGATCCACATGCTCGCCGCGTCCCGGCTGCCCATCTCCGGGGTCGACACCCACCTGCCGAGCCTGGACGAGGTCTTCCTGACCCTCACCGACAAGCCGCACCGTCCGGCCGACCCGGACGCGACGGTCGTGCTGCGAAGGGTGTTCTGATGGCCGCTCCCACCGGAGGCCAGATGCCGCGCCGCACGCCGGGCCCGCCGCCGCAGGCGCCGGGCCAGCGGGCCGTGCCGCCACCGGGTCAGCGACCGCCGGGGCGCGGGCCCGCCGCGCCGCAGCGGCCGGGCGGTCCGCCGCCGCAGCCGCGGCGGGTCGGTCCCGGTCCCGCACGGCCGGCCCGCGCCGCAGCCGCCCCCGCCCGCCAGGTCCGGGCCGCCGCCCGCGGCGGCTCCGCAGCGGACGCCGCGCCGCGAGGAACCGCCGCAGCGTGGTGAGAACCCGCCGAAGTCGCCGCGCCGCGAGGGACCGCCGTCGAAGCCGTCGCGCATGCGGGAGGTCTCCGGCCGAGTCGGACCACGCGCGACGTTGCGCCACACCGGCGCCATCGCCCGCCGCAACCTGCTGCAGGTGGTCAACGACCGGGGAGCGATCCTCGACGCCACGCTGATGCCGATGATCTTCACGCTGATCTTCGTCTACGTCTTCGGCGGGGCGATCGCCAACGGCGACCAGAGCGACTACAAGCAGTACCTGCTGCCCGGGATCATGGTGCAGACGGTGTCGTTCGCCTCCCGCCTCACCGGCGTCACGCTCAACGTCGACGCGAGCAAGGGCGTGATGGACCGGTTGCGGGCGCTGCCGATCGCGCGCTCGGCGGTGTTGTCGGCCCGGATCTCGGCCGACATGTGCCGGGTGCTGCTCGGGCAGCTGGTGATGTTCGTCTTCGCGCTGGTCATCGGCTTCCGCGTGCAGACCGACCCGCTGGCGGCGCTGGCCGCGTTCGGGGTGCTGCTGGCCTACGGGTTCGCGCTGTGCTGGATCTCGGCCTTCATCGGCCTGGCCCTCAAGAGCCCGGAGACGGTGCAGTCGATCGGGTTCATCTGGACGATCCCGCTGCAGTTCGGCAGCTCGATGTTCGTACCGCTGGACACCATGCCCGGCTGGCTTCGGGCGTTCGCGCAGGTCAACCCGACGACGCTGGTCACCGACACCTGCCGGAACCTGTTCCTCGGCGGCCCGGTGGCGCCGTCGGCGCTGGGCGCGTTCCTGTGGATCGGCGGCATGCTGCTGGTGTTCGTGCCGCTGTCGGTGTGGAAGTACCGGCGCTACGCGTAGGTGGCCGCGCCACCGCCTGAACCAGGAAACGTGCTCGTCGGCGGTGACGGGCGGACTCGAGAGGACGAGCAGGTGCAACCCATCCGGCTGTTCTGCTTCCCGCACGCCGGCGGCGGCATGGCCGCCTTCCGGCCGTGGGTGGGGGTGCTTGGCCCGGAGATCGAGGTGGTCCCGGTACCGCTGCCCGGCCGCGAGGCGCGCATCGGCGAGCCCGCGCACACCAGGATGGAGGCGCTGGCCGAGCAGGTCACCCGCGAGCTCGCGCCGTCGCTGGACCGCCCGCACGCCTTCTTCGGCCACAGCATGGGCGCCGGCCTGGCGTGGGAGGTCGCCCGCCGGACCGGGCCGCTGGGGGTGATCGCGTCCGCGCGTCGCGGACCGAACCTGCCCACCCGGCGCAGGCGGCTCTCGGAGCTCTCCGACGAACAGTTCCTCGCCGAGCTGGGCCGGCTCGGCGGTACCCCGCGGGAGGTCCTGGACAACCCGGAGCTGGTCGAGCTGCTGCTGCCCACGCTGCGAGCCGACTTCACGCTCAGCGAGAGCTTCACCGCGCCCGAAGGCCGGCGGCTGCACTGCCCGGTGGTGGCCATGGTGGGGGAGGACGACCACGAGGTCGACCGCGATGAGCTCGCGGCGTGGGAGCGGTCGACCACCGGCGCGTTCCGCGGCCACCGCTTCCCGGGCGGGCACTTCTACCTCGCCGAGGCCAACCCGGACGTCCTGTCCGTGGTGCGCGCCGAGGTCCTGCGCTTCGCGGAGCTGGCCTCGCTTTCCCGGTGATGCCGCGTGTGCGGGTCCAGGGGCGGAGCGGCGAACGCGCGTTCGCACCTGTCGACCGCGCGGCGGGCGGCGCCGAGCCGAAATCGCTTCGCATCCAAGTCGGCCTCGTGCGGGCGGGTGTAGGGCGCGGCTCAGCGGGTAGCTCTTGTGTACTACGGGCCGTGCGGGTCCGTGCCGCCCGCTGGGGGAGGTAAGGGCCTGCTGCCCTCGTCCACCGCAAGAGGAGGGGGAGCAATGGCTGAGTCCGGGCAAGGCCGCCGCGGCTACCGAGCGGGCCTCGGTGGTGAGATGCTCGCCGAGTTCCTCGGCACGTTCGTCCTGATCCTGCTGGGCTGCGCCTCGGTCGCCGTCGCGGTGGCCGGGCTGCCCGGGTCGGGGCGCCAGACCGACTCCTTCGGTCCCGCCAACTGGCTGATCATCGCCTTCGGCTGGGGCTTCGCCGTGGTGTTCGGCGTCTACACCGCGGGCGGTGTCAGCGGTGCCCACATCAACCCCGCCGTGAGCCTGGCGTTGGCGGTGCGGCGGGTGTTCCCCTGGCGCAAGGTGGTCCCGTACTGGATCGCGCAGCTGGTCGGGGCGTTCGTCGCGGCGGCGCTGGTGTATGCGGTCTACAGCTGGGCGATCGACGCGTTCAACACCAAGGCCGGGACGCCGCGCAGCGAGTCCCTGGACACCTTCGCGATCTTCGCCACCTTCCCGGCGGAGTACTTCGGGGGATCGTGGTGGGGGCCGCTGCTGGACCAGATCGTCGGCACCGCCGTGCTGCTCCTGCTGATCTGCGCGCTCACCGACAAGCGCAACAGCGCTCCCGCGGCGAACATGGGGCCGTATCTCATCGGGATGGTCGTCACCGTGATCGGGCTGACCTTCGGTCCCAACGCGGGCTACGCGATCAACCCGGCGCGCGACTTCGGTCCCCGGCTGTGGACGTTCCTCACCGGCTGGGGGGACATCGCGCTGCCCGGGACCTACGAGTGGTTCAGCGGCTACTTCTGGATCCCCATCATCGGCCCGCTCATCGGAGGTGTGATCGGCGCATTGGTCTACGACCTTCTCATCAGCCCGGTGCTCACGGCTCGCGGTGAGGAGGAACCCGAGGCCGGGCGTGTTCCGTAGGCGAGCCCGGGAGACCGAACGGGTGTTCCCGCCGCCGCGGTGCGGTTTCGACGGCTGAAGCCGCACTGAAGACTCTGCTAGCGTGACGGTGTGCAAGAACTCCCTCGGTGCCTGGGCGCAGAAAAAGTGTTGCGCGGTATGGAAGAATTTGGCATCCGCGCCACCACGACGACCTACGTCCCCGTCGGTTTCGGTGACTACCACTGGAAAGCCGGCGATGGCGGCGGGCGACTGTGGTTCGTCACCGTCTCCGACCTCGAACACAAGGAGCACTGCGGACGCGGCGCGGCGGCGGCGCTGGAAGGCTTGCGCCGTGCGATGGGCACCGCGGTTTCCCTGCACGAGGACGGCCTGGACTTCGTGGTCGCGCCCCTGCGTTCCGCCGGCGGTGATCCGGTCGTCGCACTCGACGACCGCTACGCGATGAGCGTCTTCCCGCTCGTCACCGGCGAATCCGGCGAGTTCGGGCAGGAACTGACGGCGGCGCAACGGAACCAGGTGCTCGACTGGCATCCCTGCACGCCCGCACACCACCGGAATGCACGCCGCCGGCCGTGCTTGACCCGGCGGGCCGTGCCGGGCTGGAAGCCGCACTCGGCGAGCTCTCCGTCGCGTGGGAGGGCGGGCCTTTCGCCGAGCCCGCCCGGAAACTGGTAGCCGAGCACGCGGGCCTCGTCCGCGACCGGCTGGCCGACTTCGACCGGCTCGCCGATGCCGTGCGGGCGCGCGGCGCGCGGCATGTCGTCACCCACGGCGAACCGCATCCGGGCAACCTGCTGGCACGGGAGGACGGGTACCGCCTGGTCGACTGGGACACCGTGGGCCTGGCCGTTCCCGAACGCGACCTGGCGGTGGTTTCCGGCGACCCCGCCGCACTCGCCCGGTACGCGGAGGTGACCGGACGGGAACCCGACGCGGACGCGCTCGCGCTCTACCGGTTGCGCTGGAACCTGGTCGACGTCGCCGAGTTCGTGGCCTGGTTCCGCGGTCCGCACGAGCGCACTTCCGACACCGAGACGGCGTGGAAGGGGTTCACCGAAACCGTCGATCGGCTCGGGGCTCACGCAGCCTGAAAGGCACTTCGGTGGTGGGCCTTGATTCCGCGGTCATTCCGGTAGTGCGACCGGGCTCGGCTCCGCACCGGTGGACTTGATGAGCACATCGCGTTCTCCACCTGCGCAACTGGAACGATCCGGCCGGGAAATTCGCCATTCCGCCGCCAAAGGTAACAATTCGGAGGTCGCGGTTCCCCTTGATCGGCGGTGGTGCATCATTGCTCGCGATCGCACGCCCACTGCGGAATTCGGAAACCGCCGAAGCCGGAGCGAACCGACATGTTCGAAGATCCGAGCGCGATGCTCGACTGCACCACCGAGTACTTCTCCCACGGGTACGCCGACGACTCGGACCGGGTTCGTGCCGCCGCGGAGCTCTACGCCCACCTCCGGGACTTCATCGCCTGGCACCTGGAGCGGCGGGCCACCGTGGCCGTCGACGTCGTCGAAGTCGGCCCCGCGCGGGAGCTCGACACCCTGGCCACCATCGCCAGCCTGATCCCGCCGTCGTTCGACGCTCTGGACCAGATCGCCGAGGGTGCCTGCGGGGTGATCGAACGCCGGCTGCTGCCCCAGGTCGGCGACCCCGAGCAGCGCCGGCTGCTGCACGAGGCGCACGACCAGTTCAGCCTGCGCGACAAGCTCGACGAGTCGTCCTCGATCGCGGTGCCCGCGCTGCTGACCGCCCTGGACCGGGGCGCCCGCAAGCTGATCCAGGCGAGCACGGTGCCCCCTGCGGCCGTCTCCGAGCCGCCTTCGCCGGAAGGCCGCTGACGTGCCCGGTCGGCCTCGACCAGATGACCTGGCGTGTTGCCACCGCCCCTAACCGTCCTCGGATTTCAATGCACGCTGGTCGATGGGATGTTGGTCCGCGGACCCGGCGAGAAGCCGCAGGACGATGAGTCCGCCGAAGCCCGG
Organism: Saccharopolyspora erythraea; assembly: GCF_018141105.1. NCBI lineage: Bacteria > Bacillati > Actinomycetota > Actinomycetes > Pseudonocardiales > Pseudonocardiaceae > Saccharopolyspora > Saccharopolyspora erythraea. Next base: position 3,875,665 of record NZ_CP054839.1, read on the forward strand.
GACCATCGCCGCCACCCACACCCGTGCGCCCGCCCGGCGGGCGAATGCCAGTACGACGACGACCAGGTACGCGCACCCGTGCGCGGGGCCGATCAGGGAGGAGACCCCGTCCCAGTGCACGGTGGCCAGGTTGGTGAACAGCACGACCAGGGACACCAGTTCGACGCCGGCCGCGATCCGCAGCACCTGCCAGGAGCTCACGGTCAGACCCCCGTCGTCGAGCCGGGGCGGACGATCATCAGCACCGTCACGACTGCCCACAGCACGTTGAAGATCCCGGTGTGCATGGCCAGCCGCGCGAGCGCCCTGCGCCGGGTCTCGGCGATGGCCTCGGTCGTGCTCCCGGCAGGTGTGCCGAGGTCGGTGAGGATGGCGGACTGGCGCGGGATCACCAGCAGACCCAGCACCGCCGCCGCGGCGGCGGTCAGCACCATCGACACGATCAGCCACGCGTCGCCCAGCACGCCCAGGCTGCTCGCGGTCGCCAGCCCGAAGACCGGCACGACGATCCCCACCACGGCGTAGACCCGGCAGACGCGGTGCAGCGTGTGGACGACCGCCGACCCGGACCCGGCGTCGGTGGCGGCCAGGGCACGCCGCGCCGCTGCGGGGAACATGCTCGCGGCGACCGTGACCGGTCCGATCGCGATGATGGCGGCCAGGACGTGGATCGACAGCAGCACCTTCGTCACGCGGCCGCTCCAGCACCGTCGGCGGCGAACGGCACCGCGGCAGCTCCGGTGTCGCGCCACGCGGTGCCGCGGCGCTCGTGGGCGAACAGCTCCTCCACGGCGAGCGCGACACGAGGTCCTAGCTCACGCTCGAGGAGGTAGAGCCCCAGGTCGAGTCCCGAGGTGACACCGGCCCCGGTCACCAGGTCGCCGTCGTCGACGACGCGGGCCTTGATCGCGGTCACCCCGGCCGCCGTGAGCCCATCGAGGCCGAGGTGGTGCGTTGTCGCCCGTCGACCCCGGATCAGCCCGGCCATCGCCAGCAGCAACGAGCCCCCGCACACGGTGGACACGATGAAACCGGAACGGTCGACGGCCTCCCGGAGCAGACCGGGCAGCTCGGTGCCCAGCGCACGACGGAGGATGGCCACGACGGTGTCGTCACCGTCGCCTTCGAGGCGTCCGGCCGCGCCCGGCACGACGAGCAGGCCGCCGCGCTCCGGGGCCAGCCGCGCGGTCGCGCGCAGCGACGACGCGCCGACACCGCTGGGGACTTCTCGCGCACCTTCGGCGGAGACCAGCTCCACCTCCAGCGCGCCACCGGCAGCGTTTCCGCCGGCGCTGAGCACCTCGTACGGGGCGACGACGTCGAGCGGGTCGAACCCGTCGAACAACACGATCTGGGCAAGCATCTGCGGTCCAGTCCTCCTCGGGCTTGGTCAGCACGAAGCTAGCCGCGATACGCTTGATCGGGAACGGGCTGGAATGCCACATGGCAACGGATTCTCGCCAACTCGATGAGCTGCGGTTATGTGGGAACTGGCTGATGGTGCGCTTGGCTGGAATCAGATGGGTCCCTAGCATGTCGCCATGCACACGGTGGCCATTCTCGCCCTGGACAAGGTGATCCCCTTCGACCTGGCCACGCCGCTCCAGGTGTTCAGCTTCGCCCGGCTGCCCGACGGCCGACCCGCCTACCGGGTCCGCGTCTGCGGCAACGCCCCGGCGGTCGACGCCGGAGCGTTCACGCTGCAACCGCAGTGGGGCCTGGAGGCACTGGCCGACGCCGACACGATCATCCTGCCCGGCTGCTCCGAGCCCGAGGACCCGGTGCCGGACGAGGTCCTCGACGCGCTGCGGCGGGCCGCCGCCGGCGGCACCCGCATGGCCTCCATCTGCGTGGGCGCGTTCGTCCTCGCCGCCACCGGACTGCTCGACGGGCAGCGGGCGACCACGCACTGGATGGGCACGGCCGAACTCGCCCAGCGGCACCCCGGGGTCGAGGTCGACCCCGACGTGCTCTACGTGGACAACGGCCAGTTCCTCACCTCGGCGGGAGCCGCGGCCGGGCTGGACCTGTGCCTGCACATGATCCGGTGCGACCACGGCTCGGCGGTCGCCGCCGACGCGGCACGGCTGTCGGTCATGCCGCTGGAACGCGAGGGCGGGCAGGCGCAGTTCATCGTCCACGACCAGCCGCCCGTGCCGCGGGGCGCGGTCCTCGAACCGGTGCTGCGCTGGATGGAGGACAACTGCGCGAAAGACCTCGCGCTGGAGGACATCGCGGCGCACGCGGGTATGAGCACCCGCACGCTCAACCGGCGGTTCCGCGAGCAGACCGGCACGACACCGCTGCAATGGCTGCACCGCGCGCGCGTCCGCCAGGCCCAGTACCTGCTCGAGTCCACCGACCACCCGGTGGACCGCATCGGCACCCAGGTCGGGTTCGGCTCGCCGACGGCTTTCCGCGACCGCTTCAAGCGCGTCGTCGGCACCAGTCCGCACGCCTACCGCGGCGCCTTCCACGGCTCGCGCGACGGCGGTTAGGGCATGGCTCGGATGGCTGCACAGAGCGTGTCCTGGAACCGGCCTCCAGTTCACTCCCGCGCGTTCTGCGCCTCCCTCAGCAGCTCGACCAGGTGCAGCGCGCGGACGGTGGAGCGGCGTGCTCGCAGACCCTGCTGCAACTGGCGCAGGCAGCCCGGGTTGACGGCCACGACGTAGTCCACACCGGACTGCTCGATCGCGTCGAGCTTCGGGTCCAGCACGGCGCGGCTGTCCTTCGGACGCAGCATCGCGTACGTGCCCGCGGCACCGCAGCAGTCGCCGGCGCCGGGCAGCTCGACGTAGTCGGCCACGGCCCGGATCAGGTCGCGGGGCTGGCGGGTCACGCCCATGCCGTTGCGCAGGTGGCACGAGTCCTGGAGCGCGACGCGCGCCCGGCGGTCTCCGGCGCGGACCTCGCCGAGCGCCCGGTGGCCGGCCTCGGCGAGGTACTCGCCGACCTCCTTGACGCGGTCGCGACCCAGGTGGGTGCTCAGGTGCGCCGCGCAGCCCCCGGCGGTGGTGACGATCCGCCCCGGCAGGCGCTCACCGAGTTCGCGAGCGAGCTCGGCGCCCTTGGCCGAGTCGCCGTTGTGGGCATGCAGCGCGCCGCAGCAGCCCTGGGCCGCCGGGGCGGTGAGCTCCGGGCGAAGCGCCCGTGCCGCCCGGCTGACCCGCGGGTACAGGCCGCGCTCGACGCAACCGAGCATCAGCGCGGGCCCGTCTTCCCGTTTGCGGGTACGGGCGTGGCGCCGGACGAGGCCCTGCAGGCGCAGCAGCCACGTCCGGGACACCACCGCCATGAGCAGCCGTGCGATCCACGGGCGGCGCCTGCCCCGCCATTGGTGGTCGCGCCACTGCTCCAGGAGCGTGCCGTACTCCACGCCCGCCGGACACACCGTCTCGCAGCTGCGGCAGCCGAGGCAGAACGACGACTCCTCGGCGAGGGTGGGATCGTCCTCGTCGAGCCGTCCGGTCTCCAGCGCGCGCATCAGCGTGATGCGCCCGCGCGGCGAGGACGCCTCGTCGCCGGTGAGCTCGTAGGTGGGGCAGGCGGGCAGGCAGAAGCCGCAGGAGATGCAGCGGTCCAGCAGGTCCTTGCCGAAGATCCCGCGCTCGGCCGGCTCGGTCATGATCCCAGCTTTCCGGGGTTGAGGATGTGGGCGGGGTCGAACGCGCTCTTGATCCGCCGCAGCAGCGCCACCTGCTCGGGTCCGATGCGGTCGGCGAGGTAGGGCAGCTTCGCGGCGCCGACGCCGTGCTCGCCGGTGATGGTGCCGCCCAGTTCGACCGCGGCGGCGAAGATCTCGGCGAACGCCTTGTGCGCGCGGTCGACGGCGCCGGCGTCGTCGGGGTCCAGCACGCAGGTCGGGTGCAGGTTGCCGTCGCCCGCGTGGCCGAAGGTCGCGATCATCAGCTCGTGGCGGGCCGCGATCGCGTCGATGCGGTCGACCATCTCGGCCAGCTTCGGCCGGGGCACGGTCGCGTCCTCCAAGATGGTCAGGGAGTTCAGCCGCGACAGCGCGGGCAGCGAGCACCGCCGGGCCGCCAGCAGGGCCTCGGACCGCGCGACGTCCTCGGCCAAGGTCACCTCCAGCGCGCCCGCCGACGTGCAGACCTCGGCCATCCGCGCCAGGTTGCCGGCCACCACGTCGTCGGTGCCGTCGTCGCCGAACAGCAGCAGCGCTCCCGCGTCCGTGCGCAGGCCGAGCGCGGCGAACTCCTCCACGGCGGCAACGCACTTCTGGTCGAGGAACTCCAGCGTCGCGGGGACCAGGCCCGCCGAGATGACGGCGGTGACGGCCCGGCAGGCGTCGGCCAGCGAGCCGAAGTAGGCCACTCCGGTCCCGCTGCCCGCCGGGGTGGGCAGCAGCGCCACGGTGACCTCGGTGATCACCGCGAGCGTGCCTTCGGAGCCGGTGAGCAGGCGGGTCAGGTCGTAGCCCGCCACGTCTTTCCAGAGCCGTCCGCCGGTGCGGACGACCTCACCGGTCGGCAGCACGGCGGTGAGACCGAGGACGTAGTTGCGGGTGACGCCGTACTTGAGGCCGCGCAGACCGCCCGCGCAGGTCGCGACGTTGCCGCCCACTGTGGACGCCGTGCGGCTGCCCGGATCGGGGGCGTAGAGCAGGCCTTCCGCGCCTGCCGCGTCGGCGAGCCGGGCGGTGGTCACACCCGGCTCGACCCGCGCCAGCAGCTCTTCCCGGCTGATCTCCAGGATCCGGTTCAGCCGCGTGAGCACGAGCACGATGCCGCCGCGTTCGGCGACGGTGGCGGCGCAGAGGTTGGTCCCCGCACCGCGCGGTGTCACCGGGATGCCGCGTTCGGTGGCGAGCTTGAGCACCTCGGCGACTTCCCCGGTCGTGGCGGGGAAAACCACGGCGTCGGGCTCGGCGTGGAACAGCGGCGTGGCGTCGCGCGCGTAGGGCGCCAGCTCTCCCGGCTCGACGCGCACGTGCTCGGCTCCGACGATGGCCGCCAGCGCGTCGGTGTCCTGCTTCGGCAGCGTCATCAGCTCACCATCCACCCCAGGACCGGGGTCGACTGGAGGTAGACGAGCGCGCAGATCAGGGCGAGCAGGGCCAGGCTCCAGCCCACGACCCGGCGGAACAGCTCGCCCTCGCGGCCCTCGAGCCCCACCACGGCCGCGGCGATCGCCAGGTTCTGCGGCGAGATCATCTTGCCGAGCACGCCACCGGAGCTGTTCCCCGCCGCCAGCAGCTGCGCCGACAGCCCGGTCTGCTGCGCGGCGGTGAGCTGGAGCAGGCCGAACAGCGAGTTCGCCGAGGTGTCCGAGCCGGTGACGGCCACCCCGAGCCAGCCGACCACCGGCGACAGCAGCGCGAACATGGCGCCCGCCTGGGCCAGGAAGAGCCCGAGGGTGATGGTCTGTCCGGAGAGGTTCATGACGTAGGCCAGCGCGAGCACGGCCATCACGGTGAGGATCGTCCAGCGGAACTGCGCGAAGGTCGCGCCGTAGGCGCGCAGCGCGCGCATCGGTGCGACGCGGTAGAGCAGCGCGGTGAGCACCCCGACGAGCAGCAGCACGGTCCCGCCGTTGAGCAGCTCGAACTTGAAGGTGATCGCCGACAGGGCCTCGCCGGAGCTGTCCACCACGTGCAGGCCGGGCCACTGCCACTTCCAGGTCGCGTGCTCGGACAGCCAGTCCGACACCGGTCCGGAGGTCGTGATCGCGAACAGCACGACCACGATCAGGTAAGGCGCGAAGGCCAGCAGGGCCGAGCCCCGCGAGGGGCGCTCGCCCGCAGGCTCGCCGTCGGCCGGGTCCCAGCCCCCGCCGGAGGAGACCGGCACGGTTTGCTTCTGCGGCTTCCACGCCCGCAGCACCACGATCGCGGCGAGCGCGCCGGCGAAGGCGGCCACGATGTCGGCGATCTGGTAGGAGATGTAGTTCGCGCTCACGAACTGGGCGACGCCGAAGGCCAGGCCGGTCGCGAGCGCGACGGGCCAGGTCTGGCGCAGGCCGCGGCGCCCGTCGACCATGAACACCAGGACCAGCGGTACGACGGCGGCCAGCACCGGCGTCTGGCGGCCCACCACCGCACCCACCTCCGCCGCGTCCAGTCCCGTGATCTCGCCGAGGGTCGTGATCGGCACGCCGATCGCGCCGAAGGCGACCGGTGCGGTGTTGGCCACCAGGGCGACGGCGGCGGCCTTGATCGGCTGGAGACCGAGGGCGATCAGCATCGCCGCCGTCACCGCGACCGGGGTGCCGAAGCCGGCCAGCGCCTCCAGCAGCGCACCGAAGCAGAACGCGATGATCACCGCTTGGACGCGGTGGTCGTCCGAGAGCGTGCCGAATGCGCGCCGCAGCACCGCGTCCCACCCGGTCAGCTCCGTGAGCTTGTAGATCCAGATGGCGTTGAGCACGATCCACAGGATCGGCATGAAGCCGAACGCCGCCCCCTCGGTGCCGGCCAGCACCGCCTGCCCGAACGGCATGCCGTAGACGGCGAGCGCGACCGCCGACGCCACCGCGAGCGCGACCAGGGATGCCTTCCACGCCTTCCACCTCAGGCCGCCGAGCAGGGCGAACAGCGTCAGGAGAGGTAAGGCCGCGAACAGCGCGCTCCACCCGAGGGAGCCCCAGAGTGGGGCGTAGTCCTGCTCGTAGACCTGCATCGGCCCTCCCGTCGTCGCTGACATGAGTGGCGTGTCTCACGTATCGTTGTCAGACAATGAGACATGAACGCGAGGCTGTCAACGCCGGGATGGCAGTCAGCTGTGCGACGATTGCGGTGGATCGATAAGGAGGCACCATGGCGCGCCAGGCGTTCACCACGCTGTCCACGGTCTCGGTCGTGGACGCACTGGTGGCATCCCTGCGCGACCGGGTCCTGGACGGCCAGATCCAGGCGGGCACGACGCTGGCCGAGAACGAGGTCGCCGCCGAGTACGGCGTCTCGCGCCCCACGGCCAAGAGCGCGATCTCCACGTTGGTCCACCAGGGGCTGCTGCAGCGCGAGGCCAACAAGCCCGCCACCGTTCCGCGCCTGGGGATAGGCGACATCGACGACCTGTTCCTGGTTCGCATTCCGCTGGAGCTGGAGGTCGTGCGGGGCCTGGCCGGGGTGGACGGCGGCGTGCTGGAGGAGGCCGAGCGCGCTGTGGCCGACCTCGACCGCCTGCGGCCGTCCACGTCGCACAGCACGTTCGTCGAAGCAGACCTGCGGTTCCACCAGATCCTGGTCGACGCGATCGGCAGCCCCCGGCTCAGCAGGCTCTACCGGACGATCCAGGGCGAGATCCACCTCTGCATGGTCCAGACGCGCCTGACGCTGGGGCGCGATCGCATCGCCGCCGAGCACCGCGCGGTGCTGGACGCGCTGCGCGACGGCGGGGCGGAGGCGGCCGTGCGGTGCATGCGCGAGCACCTCGACGGCGCGCACAGCTCGCTGCGGCGCCACTTCAGCGCGGCCGGCTGATCCGGTGCGGGCGGGTGCCCGCCCGCACCGGACTGATCAGGCGGGCAGCCGTTCCCCGGTGGACGCGGAGAACGCGTGCACGTGCTCGGGCTCTACGCGCAGCCGGATCTTCCGGCCCTTCTCCGGTGCGTCGCGGGGGTCCGCGCGCGTGATGATCCCGTTGGGCTCCGCGTGGGCGAGGGTGCAGTGGACGTAGGCGTCCGCGCCGAGCTGCTCGACGAGGTCGACCGCCACCTCGAACCCGTCGTCCGGCGACCCGGGGCGGACCGCTTCGGGCCGGAAGCCGATGACGACCTCGGCATCACCCGCCGCGGCGGCCCGGGTCGCCCTGGGCAGGGGCACGTCGAGGCCACCGATGCGGGCACCCGCGTCGGTCAGCGCGCAGCGGAGGAGGTTCATGGCGGGTGAGCCGACGAACCCCGCCACGAAGGCGTTGGCGGGACGCTCGTACAGCTCACGCGGGGGAGCGCACTGCTGGAGCACGCCCCCGTCCAGCACCGCCACCCGGTCGCCCATGGTCATGGCCTCCACCTGGTCGTGGGTGACGTAGACCGTGGTGACGCCCAAACGCCGTTGCAGTGCGGCTATCTGCGTGCGGGTCGACACCCGCAGCTTGGCGTCCAGGTTGGACAGCGGCTCGTCCATCAGGAACACCCGCGGTTCCCGCACGATGGCACGTCCCATCGCGACCCGTTGCCGCTGACCGCCGGAGAGCGCCCGGGGCTTGCGGTCCAGGTAGCCGCTGAGGTCCAGCAGCTCGGCGGCGTCGGCGACCCGGCGCCGGATCTCGTGCTCGGGCGTTCCGGCGATCTTCAGCGCGAAGCCCATGTTCCGGGCCACGGTCATGTGCGGGTAGAGCGCGTAGTTCTGGAACACCATCGCGATGTCGCGGTCCCTGGGGGACAGTCCGGTGACGTCGTGGTCGCCGATGCGGACCGCACCGGAGTCGACCTCCTCCAGGCCGGCCAGCATTCGCAGGCTGGTGGACTTGCCGCATCCGGACGGGCCCACCAGCACCAGGAACTCGCCGTCGGCGATCTCCAGGTCGAGCCCGTCCACCGCGGGACGGTCCGCGCCACCGTAGTGCCGCGTCACCTCGTCGTAGGCGACGGTCGCCATGTTCTCCGACCTCCTCGATCGTTGTCCGGTGGGGCGGTCACAGCTGGAGCCAGACCGTGGTGTCCGGCGGCAGCAGCCCGTCGTCCAGCGGCCCGCTGGCGAGCAGGACCCCGTTGTGCGGCGGCAACTGCTCGGGTTGGCCCGAGGTGTTGGAGACGCAGCGGAATCCGGGCGTCCGCCGGAACGAGAGCACCCCATCTCCGGCGTCCTCCCAGTGCAGGTCGCCCTCGCCGAGGGCCGGGTGGTCCCGGCGGATGTGCAGCGCCGAGCGGTAGAGCTCGAGCATCGAGTTCGGATCGCCCTGCTGGGCCTGCGCGGTGAGGTCCTTCCACCCCTCCGGCTGCGGCAGCCACGGCTGCGCCGGACCGTCGCCGGCGCTGAAGCCGAACGGCGAACGGGTGCCCGACCACGGGATCGGAACCCGGCAGCCGTCCCGGCCCCGCTCGGTGCGCCCGGACCGCTCCCACGTCGGGTCCTGCAGCAGTTCCTCGGGCAGGTCCTCGACCTCCGGCAGCCCGAGCTCCTCGCCCTGGTAGACGTAGGCCCCACCAGGCAGCGACAGCATCAGCAGGGCGGCCGCCCGCGCCCGCCGCGTCCCGAGCTCCAGGTCCAGCGACCCGTGCGACCGGAACAGCGTCCCCGGGCGCCAGTCCACCGGCGGACGTCCGTAGCGGGTGACGTGCCGGACCACGTCGTGGTTGGACAGCACCCACGTCGCGGGCGCGCCGACGTCGGCGAGGCTGTCGGTCGTGCGGTCGATGACCTCCCGCAGCCGCGCGGCGTCCCAGGGGCATTGAAGGAAGTCGAAGTTGAAGGCGGTGTGCAGGCCGCCCTCGCGCACGTAGTTGGCCAACCGGCGCGGGGTGTCGGTCCACGCCTCGGCGACGAACTTGCGTTCTCCGGGGTAGGAGTCGGCGATGCTCCGCCAGCGGCGGTAGATCTCGTGCACCTCGTCGCGGTCCCAGTGCGGGTGCTCGCCGTCGGGGTAGACGTACCCGGAGCCCTGCGGAGCCAGCGCGTCCGGCAGTTCGGGGTCCTTGACCAGCCCGTGCGCCACGTCGATGCGGAACCCGTCCACGCCGCGGTCGAACCAGAACCGCAGGATCGACTCGAACTCCTCGCGCACCTGCGGGTCGGCCCAGTTCAGGTCCGGCTGCTCGGGTGCGAACAGGTGCAGGTACCACTCGCCGGCGCTGCCGTCGGGCTCGGTCACCCGCGTCCACGCGGACCCGCCGAAGTTGGAGATCCAGTTGTTCGGCGGCTGCGTACCGCCGGGTCCGCGACCGGGGCGGAAGACGTAGCGCTGCCGCTCGGGGCTGCCGGGGCCGGCGGCCAGCGCCGCCCGGAACCACTCGTGCTGGTCGGAGGTGTGGTTGGGGACGATGTCGGGGATGACGCGGATGCCGTGCCGGTGGGCCTCGTCGATGAGCCGCTCGGCGTCGGCCAGGGTGCCGAAGCGGGGGTCGATGTCGCGGAAGTCGGCGACGTCGTAGCCCGCGTCGGCCTGGGGCGAGACGTACCAGGGGTTGATCCAGATCGCGTCGACGCCGAGGTCGCGCAGGTACGGCAACCGGGACCGGATGCCCGCGACGTCGCCCATCCCGTCGCCGTCGCCGTCGGCGAAGCTGCGGATGTAGACCTGGTAGATCACCGCGTCGCGCCACCACGGCGCGGTGGCCTCGCCGGTGGAACCGGTCCGGGACTGCTGCTGCATTCGAGTTTCTCCCTCTGCTGCGGGGATTTCTGGCCGGTTACTTGACGCCGCCGGCGGTGAGGCCCGCGACGATTCGGCGCTGGAAGAGGAGCACGGCGACCACCAGGGGGACGGTGACCACGACACCGGCGGCCATCTGGGTGCCGAAGGGCTGCTCGAAACCCTGCGCGCCGGTGAACTTGGAGATGGCGACGGTGACCGTCTGCATGTCCTGCTCGTTCACCACGGACAGCGCGATGATGAACTCGTTCCAGGACATGATGAAGGTGAGGATGGCGGTGGTGAACACGCCGGGAGCGGCCAGCGGCACGATGACCCTGCGGAACGCCTGCGCCGGTGTGCAGCCGTCGATCATGGCCGCCTGCTCGAGCTCCACCGGCATCTGCCGGAAGAACGTCGTCAGGTTCCACACCGCCAGCGGCAGCGCGAAGGACATGCTCGGCACGATCATCGACTGGTAGCTGTTGATCCAGTCCAGCTCGGTGAACAGCCCGAGCAGCGGGACCACCAGCGAGATCCCAGGGAACATGCTGCACGCGATGATCAGGGCCAGCACCAGCGCCTTTCCGCGGAACTGCAGCCGTGCCAGCGCGTAGGCCGCCGAGACCCCGACCACCAGCGTCAGCACCGTCGTGCACCCGGCCACGACGAGGCTGTTGAGCAGCGCGCGCCCGAAGCCGGTACCGGGCTCGAAGACCGCGAGGAAGCTCTCGAACGACCAGACGCGCGGCACCGGGAAGTTGTCGAACTGGTCCGACGGCCGCCGGAACGCCGTCACCACCATCCAGTAGAACGGTGCGAGGCAGTAGAGCACGATGGCGGCGATGCCCGCGGTGGGCAGCCAGCGCTTCCACGCGGCACCCCGCGAGCGCCCGCGGCCGGACTGCGGGGTGCTCATGCGACCACCGCCTCGCGGGAGCGGACCCGCCGGGAGCGCAGCTGCGTGCGGGCTTCCCCGACGACGTCGGTGCCCAGCAGCTTCACGAGGGCGAAGGCCACCAGCGCCACGTAGAGGAACATGATCGTGGCGTAGGCCGCGGCCGCGCCGTAGCGGACGTTGGTCGCCTCCTGCCATGCGAGCATCGACAGCGTCTCCACCGACTGCTTCTGCTGTCCGACGAGGACGAAGGGCAGGTCGAACATGCGCAGCGCGTCCAGTACCCGGAACAGCACCGCGACCAGCAGAGCGGGTTTCACCAGCGGCAGCGTGATGTGCAGGAACCGGCGCCAGCCGCCTGCCCCGTCCACCACGGCGGCCTCGTAGACCTCGTTGGGGATCACCTGCAGTCCCGCCAGGGTCAGCAGCCCGACGAACGGGGCGGTCTTCCACACCTCGGCGATGATCACCGCGAGCTGCGCCTGCGGCCCGTCGGCGCTCCAGACGACCTGCTGGCCCAGCACCACGTTGGCTATCCCGTCCGGCGCGAAGATCCACCGCCAGAGCAGGCCGGACACCGCGGTCGGGATCGCCCAGGGAACCAGGATGCCGGCGCGGACCAGCGCCCGTCCCCGGAAGGCGCGGTGCATGACCAGCGCCATCGCCATCCCCAGGACGACTTCCAGCACGACCGTCGTGGTGGTGAACATCGTCGTGTTCCACACCGCGTTCCAGAACCTCGCCGCACCGTCACCGGCGATCGCGTCGAAGTAGTGGCCGAGCCCGTTGAACTTCTCGCCCTCGACGACGAAACCCTCGGCGTCGAGCTCGTCGTTCTCGGTGAAGAAGGACTGGCGCAGCGCGGAAAGCAGCGGGTAGAACACCACCAGGCCGAGGACCAGCAGCGTGGGCGAGAGCAGGATGCCCGCCAGCCGCGTCGTCCCGGCCGCGCGCGTGCGTTTGCGCCGTTCCCGCCCGTCCTGCCGCCGCACTCCGCCGGAGGGGCGGGTCGCGGTACCGGTCGTCATCGTCATGCCATCCCTCGCAGCCGGATCCGCTCCCGCCTCGTCGCGGCGGTTGCGGCCCATCACGTCGTGAGTCACAGCTCGATCAGTCCCTCGAGACGGCTCTGCAGGTCTGCCAGCGCCTGCTCGGAAGTCTTGGCACCCGTCAGCGCGTCGTAGACCTCGTCCTGGATCGCCTGGGTCACCTCGCCGTAGTCGACGACTCGGGGCCTCGGCTCCGCCCCGGCGATCGACTGCTTGAGCACCGGCAGGTACGCGTAGCGCTCCCGCAGTGCCGGATCGTCGTAGAGCGAGGCGATGGTGGGGGCCATGGCTCCCTGCTCCAGGTACTTGCGCTGCTGCTCCTCGCCGGCCCGGAACTTGATGAAGTCCAGCGCGGTGGCCTTGTTCCTGCCGTAGGAGGAGATCGCCACGTTGTGGCCGCCGAGGCTGGAGACGCCGGGCCCGGCGAGCCCGGGAAGGGCGGTGACGGCGAACTTCCCCGCGACCGCCGACGAGCCGTCGGTCTTGCTCAGCAGCGACCACTGGGAGGGCCACCAGCGACTGAACACCACCTGGCCTTCCTGGAAGGCGCGGCGTGACTCCGGTTCCTTGAAGGCGATCGACTGTTGCGGGATCATCCCGGAACGCAGCCCGCTCACCAGGAAGTCCAGCGCCTGCCTGGCTTGCGGGGTGTTCACGTCGGGCCTGCCGTCGTCGCCGACGATCTTGCCGCCCGCGCCGTGGACGACTTCGGCGAAGTTCGCCACGAGGCCCTCGTACTTCTCGAACTGCCCGGTGTAGCAGGACATCCCGGCGGCGCTCGGGAGCGCGAGGACGCGCCCGCACGCTTGCCGGAGCTCGGCCAGCGACGTGGGCGGCGCGACACCGGCCTCGTCGAGCAGGTCCTTGCGGTAGTAGAGCATCGCACCGTCCGAACTGGCCGGAACGCTGAACAGCCGGCCGCGGTAGAGCGCGGTCTCGACCGGCGGCCCCAGGTACTTCGAGGTGTCGAACTGCTCCTCCGGCAGCTCGGTGATCCAGCGGTTGGCAGCGAACTCCGAGACCCAGACGCTGTCGAGGTCGAGCACGGTGAACGCCTCCGACCGGGTCTGGGCGTTCTGGATCATCTGCTGGCGCTGCTCGTCACCGGAGGCGGGCAGCTCGATCAGCCGCACCGGTTCGCTCGGGTGCGTGCGGTTCCACTCGGCGACCAGCCTGGGGTTGACGCCGTAGTCGTCCTTGCCGGTGACGAAGGTGATGGGGCCGCGACCCTCGAGCGGCTCGGTGGCCGCGTGCTCGCGGTCCCCGGCACCGCAGGCGGCGTTGGGGAGGACGAGCGCGCTGATCATGATCGATACAGAGGTCGCGCGTCTGAACTTCACGTCGATCTCCCTTGATGCGACGGTCGCCGAAGGCGGGAGCGCGGCCACCGCGCCGGGCGGCGAGGCGGTCTCGGAGGCCGCGAGGTTCGCGGGCCGCGGTCGGTTGCTCCCGTGGTGCGGTCGCGGGACGGGGAGCGGATCGCGCTCCGCCGGCTCGTCTGCGAACCGCACCAGTTTTTTCGGATATGAATTAAGTGGGTGGAAACCTAGATGGTGACGGTGGCCACGTCAAGGGGCGTGCGTCGGCGGTGACACGTGGTTTCGCTGGAAGCGACGTTGCGGCAAGGGAAGGTCCGCCGCGCGGGTGTGCCCTGGCGTTGACCGCCGCGGGGCGGCGGCTTAGCATTGTCTTTCTTTGTTCTTGTCGAAAGGGGTGCCGGGTGGCCTCGCAGTCGGCCGACCTCCACCGCGCCGCGATCCTCGCCCTGGCGGGTACCGCCGGATCGCTGAGCCGTACCGAGATCGCACGGCGGCTGGACCTGAGCCCGGCGTCGGTCACCCAGCTCACCAAGGACCTGATCGAGCGCGGACTGCTCGCGGAGCTGGCCGCCGCCCCCTCGCGTGGCGGTCGTCCGGCTCAGCTCCTGGGGCTGGCGGGCGCCGCCAGGCACGCCATCGGTGTCAAGGTGACGCCGGATCACCTGGCGATCGCGGACGTGCGGCTGGACGGCACCGTGCGGCGGGTCGCGACCGCGGACTTCGACCCGGGCTCGGCCGACGCCCTCGGAGCGCTCGCCGACGCGATCCTGTCCTTCGCCGGTGAGTGCGAGGGCGGCGCCGGCTCGCTGCTCGGCGTCGGTCTCGGCGTGCCCGGGGGAGTCAGCGACCGCTGGGAGGGCGTGGTCAACGCCGACATCCTGGGGTGGAACGGGCTGCCGCTCGGTCGGCGCCTGCGCTCGATGCTGGGTCTGCCGGTGCTGGTCGACAACGATGTCAACGCGCTCGCCGTCGCCGAGTGCCTGTACGGGCGCGGCAGGACGCGGCAGAACCTCGTGATCATCACCATCGGTGTCGGCATCGGCGCCGCGATCGTCTCCGGTGGCTCGGTCTACCGCGGTGCGCACGGCGACGCCGGGGAACTCGGCCACACCCCGTTCGAGCTGGACGGTCCCCGTTGCGTGTGCGGCAACAACGGCTGCCTGGAAGCGGTCATCGGAGACCGCGCGCTGGTCGCCCGAGCGCGGCGCGACGGGATCCTCTCGGCAGACCAGGGCATCGCGGCTCTGCATGACGCCGCTGCCGCCGGTGACGCGGGTGCATCGGCCATCCTGCGGGAGGCGGGGCGCAAGCTCGGCCGCTCGGTCGCGTCCCTGCTCAACGTGATCGACCCGGAGAGCGTGGTCGTCTACGGCGAGGGCATCGCGGGCTGGCGGTACTGGGAACCCGGTTTCGAGCCGGCGCTGCGGGCCCACCTGCCCAGGTCGCGCAACGACGTTCCGGTCGAGGTGGATCGCTGGGACGACCGCAACTGGACGCAGGGGGCCGCCGCGCTGGTCATGTCCGTGCCGCTCGACAGCGCCGAGGCGGGCGGGGACCCGGGGCGTGCCGTCCGCGCCAGGCTGGTGGACGCGCGCGGCGAAGGGGCCGTCGCAAGCCGGTGACGAACGGGAGCGGCACGTAGCCGACGAGCGCGGGCTTCTCCCGAAAACGGCGGACACCTTGTTGGGATGAAACCTACGAGCCCGCTCCCGTCGATCCACTCCGGAACCGGCACGGTCGTCGGCGGCGACGAACAGCATTGCAGAGCAAAGGTTTTCCCTCCTGCCTGAACAGGACGGATGTCGTCGGAGCACAACCGGATCAGCCCACATGGTGCTCGCGCAACGATGACGTCGTATGGCGGACGCCTCACTGTGGTCCCCGGCACTCGGCCGGTCGAGCGCAGCGCCGGCCGGGGAGGTTTGCGGAAGGGAGTCCGTTTTCAATGTCGGAGCCAGTGGGCGAGGAGTACCGGAAGGATCTGAGTACCCGGCACATCAACATGATCGCGATCGGTGGTGCGATCGGTGTCGGGTTGTTCCTCGGTTCGGGCAAGGCGCTCAACCAGGTCGGGCCCGGTCTGATCCTCATCTACGCCGTCGCGGGCCTGATGATCTTCTTCGTGATGCGGGCGCTGGGCGAGCTGCTGATGTACCGGCCGGTGTCCGGCTCGTTCGCCGAGTACGCCGGGGAGTTCGTCGGACCGTGGGCGCGGTTCGCCACCGGCTGGGGCTACTGGCTGGTGTGGATCGTGACCGGCATGGCCGAGATCACCGCGGTGGGCGAGTACTTCCAGTTCTGGTTCCCCCAGGTCCCGCAGTGGATTCCCGCGCTGGGCGCGCTGATCGTGCTCTCGGGGGTCAATTTGATCGCGGTCAAGCTCTTCGGCGAGTTCGAGTTCTGGTTCGCCCTGGTCAAGGTCGTGGCCATCGTCGGACTGATCGTGCTGGCCGCGGCCATCCTGGTCTTCGGGTTCTCCGACGTCGGCGACACCGCGGCGGTGTCGAACCTGTGGGCCCACGGCGGGATGTTCCCCAACGGCTCGACCCAGGCACTGCTGTCGTTCCAGATCGTGATGTTCGCCTTCATCGGCGTGGAGATGGTCGGCCAGACCGCCAGCGAAAGCGCGAACCCGAAGAAGGTGCTGCCCCGCGCGGTCAACTCCATCATGTTGCGCATCCTGATCTTCTACGTCGGCGCGCTGGCCGCGCTGTGCGCGCTGGTGCCATGGAACCAGTTCCCCGCCGACGGCAGCCCGTTCGTGCACGCCTTCACCCTGATCGGCATCCCCGCCGCGGCCGGCGTGGTCAACTTCGTGGTCACCACCGCCGCGCTGTCCTCGTGCAACTCCGGCATCTACTCGACCGGACGGATGCTGCGCACCCTGTCCCAGGACGGCCAGGCCCCGCGAGCGGTCTCCAAGCTCAGCTCCCGGGCCGTGCCCGCACGAGCGATCGCGGTCACCTTCGTGGCCATGCTCATCGGGGTCGTGCTCAACTACTTCGTGCCCGAGCAGGCCTTCACCTACATCACCAGCGCCTCCACCGTGGGAGCGATCTTCACCTGGGGCATGATCCTCATCGCCCACCTCGGCTACCGCCGCAAGGTCTCCACCGGCACCCTGCCCGCGGGCACCTTCCGCATGCCCCTGGCCCCCTACTCCAACTACGTCGTCCTGGCCTTCCTCGCCCTGGTCGTCGTCCTGCTCGCCTTCGACGCCGAAACCCGCATCGCCCTCTACATCACCCCGGTCCTCGCGCTGGCCGCGTTCGTCGGCTACCTCGCCGCTCGCCGCGGGCGTCCGGCGGCGGATCCGGCCCCGGCCGTCGAACGGTCGTCGCGATGAGTCGCGAGGTTTGATCGTGCGGGAAGAGCGGGCGGATCGCCGGCCGTCGGCCGCGGAGGTCCATGATGGACGGACCTGCGTTCCGTCCGCTCTTTCCCGTCGTAGCGCAGAGCCGCCGGTGCAACCGCGATCCGGACAGGAGAGCGGTGTCGAGCGGCTCGTCGCCCGAGCAATCGAGGTGGTCGCGGAGCACTCCCGCCGTGACCATCCACTCGACGACGAGACCGATCCGGAACCACGTGATCGCTGAGGGCCCCACCCGGAGGCCACCTGCTGCGCCGATCACGTGCTGGGGTGGTGCCACCGCACGCCCAAGCGGTCGCCGATGCCGGGGCGTGTCCCCGACGGAACCAGGACCAGCCTGCTCTCGCCGATCGTGTTCGGGGTGGCGCCGACACCCGCCATGCGCAACCGCACGAGTGCACGCAGACGGGCGCCGCACCGGGCGTAGAAACGCAGCTGCGTGCGGCGGCCGAACAACCGCCAGCCCAGCCGGAGGAGCGGCCCGACGTCCGGTGAGACCCGCGAGAAGCCCCTGATGACGAACCACACCACGCCCGTCCGCAGGTCCTTGACCACCTCGTAGCTCAACCTGCCGCGTTCCAGGTGGCCTTCGAGCGTCTCGTACGACCAGCCCCACACGCGTTGCGAGTCCCCGCGGACCTCGTCGGTCACGGCGGTGACCCGGACGCCCATGTGGAACCGCGCCCCGTGGAAGCGGCCCTCGAGCAGCATGTCGCGGCCGAGCAGGGGCGAGCGGCGGTCGTAGACGGCGCGGACGATCTCCGGAGGGGAGAACTCGTAGTCCCGGATGAGCTCGCGGGCGCTCTCCCAGGCGCCGCCGGGGGCGGGAGGGCCCGGGCGTTCGAGGGCGATGTGGTGGCGGCGCGTGTCGAAGTGCCAGGCCGGCGCGGACACCTCGGCGGCGCTGAAGTTGACCCGGCGGTGCCGCAGTCCCCGCAACGACGCGGCGTAGTCGACCCCGCCCAGCAGCCGGGCGCGCATCAGGCCCTCATTCGAGCTCGCGCAGCGAGTCACCGATCAGCCACAGGGTCGGGGGCCACAACCCGGTGAACAGCGCGCGGCGCTCGGCGTTGCCGCGCATGGTCTGGTCGACGGTCTTGGCGCGGATCCACAGGCCCAGGCAGAGCACGACCGACCCCAGCGAGAGGGCGTGGAAGTGGGCGCTGCGGAGCCCGACGCGGTGCATCACCCGAACGAGCATGGGGCCTCCCTGTGTCGTCCAGCGCGTCCCGGGGCATGCCACGAGCATCCCCGTTCCGGGGGTCCCGCGCGAAAGGAACGCCGACGTGGCCTACGAGACTCCCGCGACGCGCCGACCGCTCGTGGTGGCGCAGTGGCTCTTCGGCATGGCGCTGGTGTCGTGGCGCTACCTCTGGCAGATCACGCCGCTGCACCGGTCCGAGGAGGCGGGCGACGCGTCGGACCTGCCGCCCGCGCCGCCCGCCGAGCTGCTCGACGAGAACTGCCAGCTGCTCGCCGACGGCACGGGACCGCTGTACCACCGGACCTTCGGCGTGCGGATCGTGGACAACGAGCTGGACGCGGCCGAGCTCATGGGCGCGGTGATGGCCGACATGAACCAGGCGCTTCCGCGCGAGGTCGCGAGGGTGCACCGGACCCGCGGCGGAGGTGAGGCGCTGGGGCTCGGTGACGAGCTCGTGGTCCGCATGCCGGGCCCGTTCAACGCGCCGGTCCGGGTGGTCGGCTGCCTGCCGACCTCGTTCCACCTGCTGACGCTGCGAGGACACCTGGAGGCCGGGCAGATCGAGTTCCGCGCCCGGCCGGAAGGCGACGGGCTGCGCTTCGAGATCGAAGCCTGGGCGCGGCCGGGCAGCACGCTCGTCCACCTGCTCTACTCCCGGGCGCGGCTGGCCAAGGAGATGCAGCTCAACATGTGGGTGCGGTTCTGCCTGCACGCCGCGTCGCTCGCCCGGGGCCGCGCGCACGACGGGGTCCGCATCCGCACCCGCACCCGCGCCGTCACCTCGGAAGTCGAGCCGCGTCCGCGGCGGAATCCCGCGACTCAGCGTCCGGGTGAGCGTTCCCGCCGCTGGGCGGCCTCCCGGGCGGCGCGTGCGCGCGCCCGGTGCTTCGCGACGTTGAGGCGGTTGCCGCAGATCTCCGGTTCGCAGTAGCGGCGGCGGCCGCCACGGCTGGTGTCGACGAAGACGCCGTTGCAGGTGGGGCTGCCGCAACCGCGGAAGCGGTCGTGGCCGAGCACGCGCAGCGTCGAGAGCAGGCCGACGCCGGTGACCAGCGCGACCTCCTCGGCGGCTCGTGCGTCCGGTCGTGAGCCGACGCTCCACTGCCAGCGCCCGTCGGCGTCCTGGCGCAGCCCCGGTCCGTGAGCGACGTCGCGCAGGAGGGACTCGACCAGGCCGGTCGTCGTGGCGGCGTCGGGTGCCTCGATGGCCTCGCGAAGGACGCCGCGCACCTCGTGGACCTCCGCGATGTCCTCTGTGGTGGGCGTCCGGCCGTCGGCCAGCGCGTCCGGGTGGATGCCGTGCCCGGCGAGGAAGCGCCCCAGCGAGTCCGGGTCGGCGAGCAGGTCGCCGGTGCTCACAGCCACCTCCGGTGCTGTGTTGACCAGCGCGGTCGCGATACCCGAGGCCCAGACGTAATCGTCTAAAAGTACTTGCACCTCTTACCTCCACCGGACTACGGTAACCGATATAACGAACTATACCCCTTTCGATGCTGCGGGTGTTTCTCATGAGCACGTTCCTGCCGGGCCGACCCGTGTCCGCGAGCGATCCGGACGCACGTGCCGTCCCTGGAGCGCATCCGCTGGTCGTGCTGGCCGGTCTGCTCCTGCTGGCGGTCAACCTCCGGTCGCCGCTGGCGGGCTATCCGCCGCTGCTGGCGATGGCGGGCAGGGATCTCGCGGCCCCGGCGGGGGTGACCGGTCTCGTGCAGTCCTCGGTGGTGCTGATGATGGCGGCCGGATCCTTCGCGGGCTCGGCGGTCGGGGCGCGCCTCGGCCGCGAGCGGGCGCTCGGTGCCGCGGTGGCCCTGGTCGCGGCGGGCGGCCTCGTCAGGGGCGTGCCCTCGCTGGCCTCGCTGATCGCGGGCGGCGTCCTGGTCGGACTCGGCCTCGGGGTGGCCGGTGTGCTGCTGGCCGGTGTGGTCAAGGACCGGTTGCCGGGCAGGGTCGGCGCGGTGACGGGCGGCTACGTGGTGGCCATGATGCTGGGCTCCACAGTGGCCAGTGCCGCCGCGGTGCCGGTCGCGAGGGTCCTCGGCGGCTGGTCGTTCTCCCTGGCCGCCTGGGCCGTGCCCGCGCTGCTCGCCGTCGTGGTTTGGACGGTGCTCACCCGCCGGATGACGCGCTCGCGCACCGCGCGAACCCCGGGTTCTCCATCCTCCTGCGGGGGGTTGCGTCGCTGGGCGGCCTGCTACCAGGGCGGCACGTCGTTGCTCGTCTACGGCTGGTCGACCTGGCTGCCCGCCTACTACGCCTCCCACGGCATCGGCGCGCAGCACGCCGGACTCCTGCTCGCGGTGTGGAGCCTGGCCCACATCCCGGCCGGGCTGCTCGTCCCCGCGCTGGCCGAGCGCCGCAGGCGGTGGCGGTTCTGGTCGACGCTGACGCTGGCCTGCGCGGTGACCGGAACCCTCGGTGCGCTGCTCCTGCCGGTCCCGCCGGTGGTCGGCCCGTGGCCGTGGGTGGTGCTGCTCGGCGTGGCCGGAGGCGCGGGTTTCCCGCTCGGGCTCGCCGTCATCGCCTGGCGGACTCCGGACGCCGGGACGAGCGCGGCAGTCAGCGGATTCGCCCTCGGCGCCGGCTACCTCGCCGCCGGTCTCGGTCCGCTGCTCATGGGGCTGCTGATCGACGCGACGGGCGGCTACCCCGCAGGCATCGCGCTCATGCTCCTCGCCGCCGCGGGCCAAGGGCTGGCGATCGCCCGGATCGGGGATGCCCGCGGTCCGGTGCGAGGGCGGGAAGCACCGGCATCTTCGGCTGGACTCGGCGTGCGTGCAGCGGGCAGGTAGGCCAGGGTGGCCGTGAGGGTCCGATGTGGACACAAAAGCGGCTCGACGCCGGTCGTGCCGACGTCGAGCCGCTTTCGTGGATGCCGCGGGGGCAGTCGGTCAGGCCGGGACCAGGGCGGGCTCGGTCCTGGGCTCGACCACCGGGATGTCGCGCGCGGGGACCTCCCGGGCGGCGGTCCGGCGCCGCGTGCTGCGCTCCAGGCCGCCGGAGACGACGGCCAGCGCGAGACCGAGCACCGACAGCATCGCCCCGACCAGGTTCGGGGCCAGCAGGCCGAGTCCGTGGGCGATCACCAGCCCGCCCGCGTAGGCGCCGATCGAGTTGGCGATGTTGAACGCCGACTGCACGGCGGCCGACACCAGCACCGGCGAACCGCCGGCCTTGGACATGACCATGGTCTGCATGATCGGCGCGACCATGAAGCCGCCCACACCGATCAGGAAGACCGTCACCGCGGCGGCCACCTTGTCCGACGAGGTGATCGCGAAGGTGCCGAGCACCGCGGTGATGCCGATGAGCGCGCCGTAGAGACCAGGCATCAGAGCCTTGTCGGCGATGCGGCCGCCCAGGTAGTTGCCCAGCGTCATGCCCAGCCCGGCCAGCACCAGCAGCAGCGTCACGCCGGTCGGGGAGTAGCCGGAGACGTCGGTGAGGATCGGGGTCAGGTAGCTCAGGCAGGCGAAGGTCCCGCCGAGGCCGAAGGTGACAATCGCCAGCGCGAGCCAGATCTGCGGGTTGCGGAAGGCGGCGAGCTGGCCGCGCACCGAGGCCTGCTGGGGGTCGGGACGCCCCTGGTCGGGGACGAGCCGGGCGATGGCGGCGACGGCGACCAGGCCGACCGCGGCGACCACGACGAAGGTGGCCCGCCAGCCGAACTGCTGGCCGAGCAGCGTGCCCAGCGGGACGCCGACGACGTTGGCCAGCGTGAGGCCCATGAACATCATCGAGACCGCCTTGGCGCGGTTGCCCTCGCCGGCGAGGCTGGTGGCCACCACCGCGCCGATGCCGAAGAAGGCGCCGTGCGGCAGGCCGACGAGGAAGCGGAACGCCATGCCGATCTCGGCGCTGGGGGACAGCGCGAAGAGCAGGTTCCCGACGGTGAACAGGCTCATCGTCGAGACGAGCATGGCCTTGCGGGGCAGCCGGGCACCGAGGACGGCCAGAGTCGGCGCACCGATCACCACACCGAGCGCGTAGCCGGTGATCAGGTGGCCCGCGGTGGGGATGGAAACGCCGAGATCGGCGGCCGCCTGCGGCAGCACGCCCATCATGACGAACTCCGTCGTACCGATGCCGAATGCGCCGAGGGCAAGCGCGAGCAGCGCGAAGGGCACAGTTCTCCTCTCGAGAAGCAGAGTCGGGGTGGCGACGTCGGGGTCGTGGTCGCCGCTGTCGAGACGGGGGTGGAGCTTCCCTCGCGCCGGAGGGTCACTCAGCGGAACTGAATCGATCCAGTGCCGACTGTGAAATTGGACAGACGATTTCGGTTCGCGCCCTCATCGGCTGTCCTGTATCCAGTTTCAGGACTCGGCCCGGGCGTGTCCAGCTCAGACGACGTGAGTCCGACCACGGCGAGTAGGCGGGAGGTTTCGCTCGTCACTCATCCGGGTGAGCGTCCACTGTGGTCGACGGTGTGCTGTGCGGGGGGCGGCGGAGGGGGGTGCCAGCGCGCGTCGGACCCGTGTAGGCGGACATGGTCAAGAGGCCGGTCTCCAGGTGTGCCGCCCTGCTGGGTGCTGCCTCGCTGGAGGTGGACCGCCTGGTCGTGAGCTGTCCGGCGTGCAGGCCCAGAGGGCGGGGTTCCGGAAATCAGCGGGTCTGCGCCGGGGCGTCCGCGGTGGCGGCGAGCCGGGCTTCGAGGCCGTTGAGGATCGTCTGCACCCCGAACTCGAAGCTCTCCGCCTTCAGCTCCTCCTGGTCGCCCTCGCCGAGTTCGGCGATGCGGGCCTGAAGGCGCGGGTACTGCGCCGCGATCCCGTTGGCCCAGGAGGAGAACTCCTCCAGGCGCTCCTGCTCGTCGCCGCCCTCCCGGCGGATCTGCGCCTTCATCGCGGCCTCGGTCGAGTCGTTGAGCGCGGTCCCCAGTACGAACGTGAACAGGGCGTTCATCGCCCAGTCCAGGTCGGTGCCCGCGAAGCCGGCCTCCTCGAGCACGGCGTAGCAGTGGTCCTGGTAGCGGGCGAGTCCCGGGCCGTAGAGGAAGTGGGCGCCGATGGCCGGGACCAGCCACGGGTGG
Source organism: Saccharopolyspora erythraea (assembly GCF_018141105.1). Lineage (NCBI taxonomy): Bacteria > Bacillati > Actinomycetota > Actinomycetes > Pseudonocardiales > Pseudonocardiaceae > Saccharopolyspora > Saccharopolyspora erythraea. The sequence continues at coordinate 3,898,784 of NZ_CP054839.1, forward strand.
CGGGCGAGCATCGCGTAGGTGCCGTGGGCGAGCGCGCCGGCCGCGGCGCGCCAGCCGGACTCCTCGGGGGCGGGCAGGTCGACCTCGGCCCACACCTGGTCGCCGGCCAGGCCGAGCAGGTTGTCCTTGTTGCCCACGTGCCAGTACACCGCGGTGGCGGCCGAGCCGAGCCGCTGGCCGAGGCGCCGCATGCTGAGGCCCTCGACGCCTTCGGCGTCGAGCAGCTCGATGGCGGCCCGGACGATCTGGTCGCGGGTCAGCGTCTCGCGCGGCATGGCGTCAGGATAGCCGACCTCTTGCACAGCGTTCAGGAACCCACTTGCACGGTGTTCAAGTCTTCTTTTACAGTGTTCAAGCGACGGACTTGAACACTGTAAAAGTGAGGTCATCATGAGTGCTCCGGCAAGTGATCGCCCGGCCGCGGCGCCGGAACCCGGCGACCGGCCCGGCTCGGGGCCGGCGCGTGCGCCCAGGGCGTGGCTGGCGATGCTGGCCCTGGGGCTCGGGGCGATGGTGGTGCAGCTCGACGGCTCGATCGTGGCCATCGCCAACCCGGTGATCGCCGCCGACCTCGGCGCCGGGCTGGAGGGCATCTCCTGGGTCACCACCGCCTACCTGCTGGTGGTGGCCGGCCTGCTGATCCCGGCAGGCGCGCTCGCCGACCGGATCGGGCACAAGAAGGCGTTGCTCACCGGCATCGGGGGCTTCTCGCTGGCCTCCCTGCTGTGCGGGCTGTCCGGGTCGATCGAGATGCTGATCGCCGCGCGGGTGCTGCAGGGCGTCTTCGCCGCGGTCATCGCGCCCGCCGGGCTGGCGGTGCTGCGCGCGGCGTTCCCGCCGGAGAAGCTGTCCATGGCCTTCGGGATCTTCGGCTCGATCTCGGCGGTGTCGACGGCGGGCGGGCCGATCCTGGGCGGCGTGCTCGTGCAGTACGCGAGCTGGCCGTGGGCCTTCTACGTCAACCTGCCCGTCGGCGTCCTCGCCGTGGTCGTCGGCTCCCTGGTCATCAGCGAGACCGCCGAGCGCGGTTCGCGGCGGCTCGACCTCTGGGGGGCGCTCGTCCTGACCCTGGCGATGCTCAGCGTCGTCTGGGCGGTCAACGGGGTGCCCGCCCACGGCTGGGCGTCGGTGAACACCCTCGGCTTCCTCGGCGCGGGCATCGTGCTGCTGGGTGTCTTCGTCGCAGTGGAGCGCCGGGTGCGCAACTCGATGGTGCCGCTGGGGCTGTTCGCGAACCGTACTTTCTCGCTGGGCGCGGTGCTCATGGTCGTCATCATGTTCGCCTTCTTCGCGATCCTGTTCTACCTGACCTTCTACCTGCAGGGAGTCCGCGGGAACGGCCCGATCGCCACGGCCGTCGCGATGCTGCCGCTGACCGTGGTGTTCGCCGTCTCCTCACCGATGGCCGGCTGGCTCACCGGGAGGTTCGGCATGCGCGCCACGATGGTCCTCGGATCGGTGTGCACGGCGGTGTCGCTGCTGTTGCTGCTGCGCGTGGACGTCGGCTCGTCGACGCTCACCCTGGTGCCCTCGCTGGTGCTGGCCGGGTTCGGCGTGGGATTCCTGATGATGCCCGCCATCCAGGCGGTCGTGGCCGGCGTGCCGGTGGGCAGGTCCGGTGCCGCCTCGGGCATCCAGCAGTCGGCGGGCCAGCTCGGCAGCACGCTCGGCGTCGCCGTCCTCGGCAGCGTCCTCGCCTCGGTGGTCACCTCGGGGTTCGGTGTCGCGGTGCGGGCCGCCTCCGGCGGCGACGCGGCCGTGCAGCGGATCATCACCGACCCGCAGACGCAGCAGGCCGTCTCGCTCGGCTTCGCGCCCGCCGCCCAGCAGGGACTGGCGCAGCAGTTGCAGCACGCGGGGATGCCCGCTGAGCAGGTGGGCGAGCTCGTGCGGACCGTGACCGCGGCGGCGCACCACACGTTCGTCGACGGGTTGCACGTCGTGTTCGTCATCGCCGCGGCGGTCGCCGTCGTCGCCGGCCTGATCGCCCTCTTCATCCGCCGCCCGGAACCGCAGCCGGACAACGGCGAGACGCCGGCGCGGGTCTGACCGCGGCCGGTTCCACCCACCACTGGAGGAGAAGATGCAGGAGCACGCGCCGCACAACGCGGACGACGTACTGGAGTCGCTGCCCAGGGACCGGCCCTCGGGTTGTCCCTTCGACCCGCCGGAGGTCCTGGCGGAGATCCGCGGGCAGCGTCCGCTCACCAGGCTGGTCTACGGCGACGGGCACGTGGGCTGGCTGGCGACTGGCCACGCGGTCGTCCGCGCGGTGCTGTCCGACCGGCGTTTCAGCTCCCGCTACGAGCTGATGCACTTTCCGGTCGCCATGCCGGGACTTCCCGCGCGGATACCGCCGGCTCAGGTCGGGGACATCACCGGGATCGACCCGCCGGAGCACACCCGGTACCGCAAGTTGCTGACGGGCAAGTTCACGGTGCGGCGGATGCGCATGCTCACCGAGCGGGTCGAGCAGATCACCGCGGAACGCCTGGATGTCATGCAGCGGCTCGGTCCGCCGGTGGACCTGGTCGAGACCTACGCGCAGCCGGTCCCGGCGTTGATGATCTGCGAGCTGCTCGGCGTCCCGTACGGCAGGCTCGAGGAGTTCCTGGGCCTGGTGGCGGCATCCGGGAACCGGGACCTCACGCCGGAGGAGCAGTTCGACTCCTTCGCCAAGATCCAGGAGTTCGTCCGGGAGCTGGTGCCGGCCAAGCGCGCGGAGCCGACCGACGACCTGCTCAGCGACCTGACCGCGACCGAGCTCACCGACGAGGAGCTCGCCGGCATCGGGGGGCTGCTGCTGGCCGCCGGCCTGGACACGACGGCGAACATGCTGGCGCTGGGCACCTTCGCCCTCCTGCGGAACCCGGAGCAGATCGCGGAGCTGCGCGAGGGCGACGCGGACCGAGCGGTCGAGGAGCTCATGCGGTACCTGAGCATCGCCCACACCGGCATGCGGGCCGCGCTGGAGGACGTGGAGATCGACGGCACGCTGATCAGGGCGGGGGAGACGGTCACGTTGTCGGTCCAGGCCGCCAACCGCGACCCCCGGAAGTTCGCCGACCCCGACGCGCTGGACCTGCGTCGGCACGCCGCCGGGCACCTGTCCTTCGGCCACGGCATCCACCAGTGCCTCGGTCAGCAGCTCGCCCGCGTCGAGATGCGGGTCGCTTTTCCCGCGCTGTTCAACCGGTTCCCTGGCCTGCGCCTGGCTGTCGCGCCCGAGGAGGTCCCGCTGCGCGGTGACATGAACATCTACGGCGTGCACAGCTTGCCGGTCACCTGGGACGGGGCGTGAGGATGCGCGTCGAGGTGGACCGCGAACGTTGTTGCGGGGCGGGGATGTGCGCTCTGACCGCACCCGAGGTGTTCGACCAGGACGGCGAGGACGGCAGGGTGCTCCTGCTGGACGCCGCGCCGCTCGCCGGTGAGCACGACGCGGTCCGGGAGGCCGCGCAACTGTGCCCCGCCGGGGCGATCACCGTGCTGGAGTGAGGATGACCGCGGTTGGCCGGAACCCCCAGTGCGCTCCGGCCAACCGCGTCAGCATCCGGCTCAGTAGATCGTGTGCCAGCCGCCGCACTCGTACTTGGCGCCGCCCTCGGTGAGGCACTCCTGGACCTCGAACTTCCTGGCGCTGCTCGCGAAGTTCCAGGTCGTGCTGTTGGTGACGCCCTTGCCGGAGGCGCTCAGGTTCTCCGACCGGGTGCCGCCGTCGGCGTAGGTGACGCGGACGTACACGCGGGCGCCGTGGCTGTCGCCCGCGGTGTCCTTGATGTTCACCCGGAGGATGAAGCGCTCCGCGTCGTCGATGGTGCCCCAGGCGTGGGCCCCGACGATGTCGGCCGGCGTGTTCTGGGCGTTCCAGTTGGTCGCCGCGTGCGCCGTGCCCGCCGAGACCGCGACCAGCATGGCGGCTCCCGCGGCGACCAGGCCCGCGGATCGTGCGGCGGTCTTCAGTCCTGCGCGATCGGACATCGAGCAACTCCTCGTGTTGGTGGAGAAAACCGGTGCGGGACCCGCACCGGGATGGATGGTGAGTCGCAGCGGTCGCGGCTCCCGCATCGCTGCGGCGCCCGCCGTCCTGCTGCCCCCGGAAGTCTTCTGAGGCGGCGGACCCGGCGGCAAGAGCGGCGGGACGTCCCGGACTGTCCGGATCTGTCCGGCCTGCTCGCAGCCCTGTCCGAGACCGCGCGACCGGACCGCCGGAGGTGTCCGGTACTGCTCGAATGGCCGATGTCGCCCCGTGGCGGGCGGACGAGGATGTCGGTCGTGGAACAGGAGATCTCCCCGCACCAGGCGCGCGACGCCGACGAGTTCATCGCGTTGCTGCGCCGGCTCAAGCAGCGCTCGGGCCTGACCTACCGCCAGTTGGAGGAGCGCGCCGCCGCGCGCGGCCAGGTCCTGGCGCGCAGCACGCTGGCCGACGTGCTCGGCGGCAAGCGGTTGCCGCGTCCGGAGCTGCTGGCGGTCTTCCTGCACGCGTGCGGACGCGGGGACGAGGTACCGGCCTGGCTCCGGGCCCGCGATGCGCTCGCCGACAGGGAGATCTCCCACGGTGCAGGGGAATCTCTCGCGAGCACGGAGCCGGACGCCGCCCGCGATGCAGCGCAACCCGCTGGAGACGAGCGCGCGCGGTCGTCATCGCGCAGGTACTCGCGCGCCTTGCTCCCGTTCGTGGCGGCCGTCGCCGTCATGGCCGCCGCCACTACCGCGGTATGGATGCTGCTGCCGTCGGACGGACCGGGCGAGAACACCGCGGTGACCGGAGCCGCGGTCGGCCGTCCCGCGGCAGGTGAACGGGTCCGGCTGCGTCCGGTCGCCGCCCCGCGGCTGTGCCTCACCGACGGCCAGGTCCGGGACGGCCGCTACTCGTCGCTGGTCGCGGTGCAGCGGCCGTGCGAGGAGATCGCGCCGCAGACGACCGTGCTGGAGCCGGTGGGCGGGGATCTGCGACGCATCCAGTGGCACCACCCGGGGTTCGGCACGGGCTGCCTCAAGGCGCTGACTGACGGGCCCGCCGCCGGCCTACTCGAACCGTGGGACGCCTGCGAGAAGGCGAGCTCGTTCCGCCTGCAGCCCACCGAGGTCTGGGGCCGGGGCGCGTTCGCGCTCCGCGTGCAGGGGCAAGGGTGCGTCGGGATCGCGGCTTCGGACACCGCCGAAGGAGCCGAGGCGGTGGTGGAGCCGTGCACGGGCGCGGAGAGCCAGGCGTTCCTCGTCGAACCCGCGCCCTGACGCCGGACGCGCGGCGTGGTCGGTGCTTCCGGTCAGGGATCGCGGTCTGATCAGGGCTTGCGGCCGAGCCCGCCGATGTGCAGCGCGTGAGCGGGGTTGTCCGGGTCGGGGACGTCCGGCCCGGGCCGCCACCGGTTGTTCGGCACGAGCCCGGGTTCGACCAGCTCCAGACCGTCGAAGTAGCGGATCTGCTCCTCCCACGTGCGGAAGCAGCGGTTGCCCATCCCGTTCTCGGCGAAGGCCTTGGCCAGCTCGCGCGCACGGGGCTCGCCGGTGTCGCAGGTGTTGGACACCAGCAGGTAGCCGCCCGCGGGGAGCCGGTCGCGGATACCCGCCGCGACCCCCTCGGGGTCCTCCTCGTCCTCGAGGTGCATGAGGATCCCGCCCAGCAGCACCGCGAACGGCTCGGTGGTGTCGATGAGCTGCCGGGTCTCGGGGTGGTCGAAGACCGCGTCGGCCTCCCGCAGGTCGCCCTGGATCACGGCGGTGCGGGTGTCGGTGGCCAGCAGCGCGCGCCCGTGGGCGAGCACGATCGGGTCGTTGTCGACGTAGACGACGCGGACGTCGGAGGCGGCCTCCTGCGCGATCTCGTGCACGTTGCCCGCCGTCGGCAGTCCGGAGCCGATGTCGAGGATCTGGCGGATGCCCGCCTCACCGACGAGGTGGCGCACCGCCGCGCGCAGGAAGCAGCGGTTGGCCTTGGCCAGCAGCGGAGTCTCCGGGACGACCTCGATCATGGCCTGGGCCGCGGCGCGGTCCACCGCGAAGTTGTCCTTGCCGTCGAGGCAGTAGTCGTAGACGCGGGCGATCGAGACCTCGTCGGTGTCGACGTCGACGAGGTCGGGCCAAGCCCCGGAGCTGGCCTGCCGTCCCACAGCCCCTGCCGGATCAGTCACGCCGTCCCCATTCGTCCTCGTGTTCAACGCGCGACGCATCGTAGCCGACGGCCGACATCAACTTCGCCGTCCGACCACAGGTCCGGGCCGGACCAAGCCGGTCGGCGGCGAGCCGGAGGTGTGAGTGCTACTGGGAACGGCGGCCCTCCCATCCGCCGTTCGGCGCAGCTCCGGCAGCGCTCGCCTGCCCAGGCGGGAAAGGGCCCCGGCAAGTGACCAGATCACAGGCCGGGGCCCTTCCCTCGGTTCAGCGGATCACTGCGGGAGCATGCCCTTCTCGATCGCCTCGATGATCTGCGGACGCAGCTCGTGCGCGCGGATGATCGCGTCGACCGAGCCGACCTCCACGGCCCGCTGGACGCTGTGCACCCGGTCGAACTCGGCTGCGACCTCGCCCAGCTTCTCGGCGTGCACCGCCCGGCGGGTCTCGGCCAGCTCCAGCGTCAGCGCGGTGCGGTCGGCGTCGCCGGCCTCGGCCAGGCGGGTCTCCAGGTCGCGGACCCGCTGGTCCTTGGCCGTGCGGTCGTTGACCTCACCGGAGAAGACCACCGCCGCCGCGGGGGCGCCGCCGATGACCGACGCGTAGGAGCCCTCCACGGCGAGCACCGTCATACTCGGGTTGAGCGCCTTGGAGAACACCACGAACGCGCCGCCGTGGTAGCGGGAGATCACGCAGAACACGATCGGGCCGCGGAAGTTCACGATCGCCCGGCCGATCTCGGCGCCGTACTCCAGCTGCAGCTTGCGCATCGACTCCGGCGAGCCGTCGAACCCGGACAGGTTCGCCAGCACCACCAGCGGCCGGTTGCCGCTGGCGGCGTTGATCGCCCGCGCCGCCTTCTTCGACGAACGGGGGAACAGCGTGCCCGCGGTGTAGGTGTCGGGGCCGTCGGTGGGCGGGAACCCGTGCCGCGGCACCGGACGCGACTCGATGCCGAGCAGGCACACCGGGTGGCCGCCGAGGTGCACGTCCTGCACCGCCGCGGTGTCGGCATCGGCCATGCCCGCCCAGCGCTCCAGCACCGGGTGGTCCTGGTCGGCCAGCGCCCGCATCACGGTGCGGATGTCGAAGGACTTCTTGCGGTCCGGGTTGGCCGTCGACGAGAAGATCTCGCCGACCGTCGTGAAGTCGCTGCCCGCGAACTCGTGCGGGTAGTCGCAGACGTCGCGGTCGCGCGGGTCGGTGGTGGCGGCCTGGCGCGGCGCCTCCTCACCCGGCACGACGTAGGTGTGGTCGTAGTGCGACATCAGCACTTCGCGGGCGGCGGCCAGGTTCGGCGCCCAGTACTGCGCCTGGCCGTTGGGGCCCATCACCCGGTCATAGCCGCCGATGCCGAAGTTGTCGTCGGCCGACACGCCGCCGGAGAAGTCCAGCGACTGCTTGCCGGTCAGCACCATCGCCGAGTCCGGCGTCATCACCAGGATGCCCTTGGTGTGCATCAGCATCGTGGCCTCGGCGTTCCAGTACGGCTGGGCGCCGACGTTGATCCCGGCCACGACGACGTTGATCTCGCCGCCGTCCTGGGTGAAGTGCACGATCCGCTTCAGGGCGGCGGCCACCCAGTCCATGTTCTCGGTGCCCGAGTCCATCGAGATCCGGGCGCCCGCCGACAGCGCGAACCACTCCAGCGGAACCCGCATGCGCTCGGCCAGGTCCAGCGCGGCGATCACGCGGGAGCACTCGGGTTCGGAGAGCGCGCCCAGCGACTTGGTCGGGTCGCCCAGCAGGACGACGCGGGTGACGCCCTCGGGGTGGCGTTCGGTCGGCGTGGTCACCACACCGGCGACGATCGCGGCGGAGTTCTGGCCCTTCGGGCGGTCCACCGGCACCAGCACCCCGTCCTCGTCGAGGTCGTGCTCGACGAAGGTGCCATGGCCGCCCGCGAGCATCCCGGTCAGCTCGTAGGGGTAGACGGTGCCGCGCTTGGCCGCGCGCAGCACCTTCTGGCGGTAGCTGTTCAGCGGCTCGATCCGCTCGGCCTGCGGCTCACCGGCCGACACCCGCGGTTCGGAGCCGGCCTCGTAGCCGACCCGCACCGCGACCTCGCGCAGCTCCCCGGTCTCGCCGTCGCGCCTGCGGCCCAGGAACAGCACCTCCTCCAGGCCCGCGCCCGCCGTCGTGGGCAGCACCCGCTTGCCGAGCGCGCGCAGCTCCTCCGCGGTGAGCTCCACCGGCGGCCAGACGTAGATGACGATCCGGTTGGTGCTGGAACGCTGCCTGGCGGGCACCCGCGCCTGGACCTTGCGGATCGCGTCCAGGCAGCCGGTGAGCACGCCTTCGGCCCCGGGCAGCGCCACGAGCCTGCCCTCGTCGTCGCGCAGCGGGGTCAGGTCCCGTACCTGCGCCATGGCGACGAAGCGCTCGTCGGAGGGGTTCTCCCGCGCGACGCTGCGGAACAGGTAGACCTCCTCGTCGGCGGAGGGCAGCCGGGTGAGGTCGAAGTCGCGCCACCGCCGCAGCTGCAGCCGCTCGGCGATCAGCGGGTGCAGGCCGCGGATCAGACGCTGCTCGGCGACCCCTTCGGCCGCGGGCTCGAAGGTGAAGTGGTGGTGCATCACCGCACCGCTGCGGCCCGCGACGGTGGTGGTGATCCGGCCGACCTGGCCGGGCAGGCCCTGGGTCCCCAGCGCCGCGCCGAGCTCGGCGGCCATCGCGTCGGTGTCCTCGGGCTGGTCGGCCCAGGTCAGGTAGATGTCGGCGACCAGGTCGCCGTCGGCGGCCAGCTCGCCGATCGCGCGCACCGCCTCGGGCAGCGCCGCGAAGTCGACCGCGGTGGCCACCACGCGCGGGTGCCCGTCCTGGTACTCGGCGACGACCGCGGTGCCATCGGCGACCTGCGTGGTGCGCACGCCCTCGAGCGCGCGGTTGCCGTAGTAGCGGCGGGTGAGCACCTCGAGCAGCGGCGCCGGGTCGGTGCCCTCGCGGCCGATGCGCTGTCCGAGCAGCCGTACCAGCGGCTCGCCCGTGCCGACCATCTCGGCGATCCGCTCGGCGCGGTCCTGGGCGTCGGGGTGGGCGTCGAGGTGGCGCAGGTGCCCGCGCACCACCGAGTAGACCTCCGCGCGGTTGCGCCGCAGCATCGGCTGGGCGAACCAGTGGAAGACCACGGTGCGGGCCAGGTCGCAGACGGCGGGGAAGCGCAGCTGGGTCGCGGCGACCAGGTGCTCCAGCACCAGGCCCGCCGCCGTGCGCGTCTCACCGGGCGGCGGCACCTCGGCGAGCCAGTGCCGCAGCAGGGTGGTCGCCACCGCCGCGTCCGAGGAGGCGCGCTGCTGGGCGAGGAAGATGCGGAAGACCGCCTCCTCCAGCTCCGGGGTCCGGTCGGTCCCCTGGACGCCGTAGTGGCCGAGCACCCGCAGCAGGCGCTGCTGGAACGTCTCGGACAGGCCCGCCCGCTCCACGTCCAGGCTCTGCAGATAGGTGTGGAAGTACTCGCGCGGGCTGTGCACCCGCGTGTCGGCCTTGGCCTCCTCCCCGGCGGGCCGGTTGCGGCTCAGCTCGGAGAGGTCGGCGAACACCTGCAGCAGCTCGATCTCACCGTCGAGCGGGCGCTGCCCGGCCGCGACCAGCTCCGCGCGCGCGGCCAGGTAGTCGTCGAGGACGCGCTGCTCGTCGTGCGGGTCCACGTCGAAGCCGAGCAGCACGCTGCGCAGGTCCTGCAGACCGCGCGCCGCGCGCTCGTGGGCGTCCCGGGCGCTCGGGACGGCCGGAAGCACGAGTTCGACGGGGCTCGCGGCCTCGGACTCCTCGGCGGCGTCCTGATCGCCGACCGGCTCCAGCCGCAGCAGCGGTGCCCCGGTCTCGATCTGGCTGCCCGCCGCGACCATCCGCTCGCGCAGCCTCGCGCGGAACGGGGCGCGCAGCACCGTCTCCATCTTCATGCTCTCGAGCACCAGCACCGGCGCGCCCGCCTCGACCTCTTCGCCGATCTCGACCGGCGTCGCGACGACCAGCGCGGGCGCGGGCGAGCGCAGCACGCCGCCCTCGTCCTGGCTGACCCGGTGGGTCACGCCGTCGACCTCGACCAGGTGGACCGGGCCGTGGGTGTCGGTGACCAGCCGGAACCGCTGCCCGTTGACCACGATCTGGCCGGTGTGGGAGTCGAAGCGCTCGATCTCGAGGTCGGCGGTGTGCTGCTGGGACCCGGTGTCGATGCCGATCCGGTAGCGCTGGTGGCCGACGCGCGCGACGAGCACGCGGTAGCTCTCGTCGCGCAGCTTGAGCTCCAGCGGGCGCCCGGTCTCGTGGCGCACCTGCGGGCGGCCGCCGTGGGCGGTGGACAGGAACTGCTGGCGGGCGGCCAGCTCGGCGTCCTCGTAGGCCTCCACGGCGGCGGCGGCCAGCGCGATCGCGGAGTGCTGGTGCGAGCGCAGCCCGCCGGCGGCGCGCTCCCGGTCGATCCAGCCGGTGTCGGCGCTGCCGTCGACCACCTCGTCCCTGTTGAGCAGGTCCAGCACGAAGCTCTTGTTGGTGGCGCCGCCCGCGACGATGACGGTGGTCTGCGCCATCGCCCGGCGCAGCCTGCCCAGCGCCTGCTCGCGGTCGCTGCCGTAGGCGATGATCTTGGCGATCATCGAGTCGAAGTCGGCGGGGATCGTGTCGCCCTCGCTGACGCCGGTGTCGACCCGGATGCCGGGTCCCGCGGGCAGGCTCAGGCGCACGATCTTGCCCGGGGAGGGCGCGAAGTCGCGGTCGGGGTCCTCGGCGTTGAGCCGGGCCTCGACGGCGTGCCCGAGCTCGGCGGGCGGCTCGCCTTCGAGCCTGCCGCCCGCGGCCACGTGCAGCTGGGCCTTCACCAGGTCGACGCCGGTGGTCGCCTCGGTGATCGGGTGCTCGACCTGCAGGCGGGTGTTGACCTCCAGGAAGGCGAACAGCTCCTCGCCGGGGTGGTAGAGGAACTCCACGGTGCCCGCGCCGCGGTACTCCACCGCGCGTGCCAGCCGCTCGGCCGCGGTCTTGAGCTCCCGGCTCTGCTCGGCGGTCAGCACCGGGGAGGCGGACTCCTCGATGATCTTCTGGTTGCGGCGCTGCACCGAGCAGTCGCGCACGCCCAGCGCCCACGCGGTGCCCTGGCCGTCGGCGATCACCTGCACCTCGACGTGGCGGGCACCGGTGACCAGCCGCTCGAGGAAGACCGCGCCGTTGCCGAAGGCCCGCTCGGCCTCCATCCGGGTGCGCTCGTATGCCTCGGCCAGCTCCTGCTCGTTGTTGATCACGCGGATGCCGCGGCCACCGCCGCCGGCGGTCGCCTTGAGCATCAGCGGGTAGCCGATCTCACCGGCGGCGCGCCGCGCGCCGTCGAGGTCGGTGACCTCGCCGCGGCTCCACGGCGCCACCGGCACGCCGACCTCCTCGGCGAGCAGCTTCGCGCCGATCTTGTCGCCGAGCCTGCGCATCGCCTCGGCGCTGGGGCCGATGAAGGTCACGCCGATCTTGTCGCAGAGCTCGGCGAAGGCCGGGTCCTCGGCGACGAAGCCCCAGCCGACCCAGGCCGCGTCGGCGCCGGACTCGACCAGCGCCCGCTCCAGCACGCCGAGGTCGAGGTAGGGGCGGGCCGAGGCCGGCCCGAGATCATAGCGCAGGTCCGCCTCCCGCACGAAGGTGGCGGTGCGGTCGACGTCGGTGTGGAGGGCGACCGTCTCGATCCGCTCCCCGGTTTCCGCCGCGAGCTCCCGCACGGCATGGACAAGCCGCATCGCGGCCTCTCCGCGGTTGACGATGGCAACACGACTGAACACCGACTCGAGCCTCCTGATTCACTGCACCTGTCCGAGGGCGGTCTAGCCCCACGATGGGACACGATCTCTGTTACCGGCCAGTATTGAAATGTAGAACACGCCCCATGATCCGAACCAAAAGTCGTAAGGAATCGCCAAAGTGCAGGTTCCGGCAGGGGCGTTGCGGCCGCCAACCCGCTCCGGGAGGCTCCGCGGCGCCGGTCGGCCCCACGGCGAGTGGCCGGAGCCGCACTCTCGGTTCGGTGGTCCGCCGACGTGATTACTGCCATGTACCTGGCAGGTTGCTGCCATCCGCGGCGCCTGCGATGCACAGCCGGGGCTGGTTCCCGAGGCGGGTGGGGGTGCTTGCGCATTGATCACGTATCCGTGTTATCGGGGGCGGCCGACGTCGGCATTGGGCGGGTAGTAGGGGCTTGGAATACCACAGTGTCGAGCGTGTTTCGGCCGCCCCTCCGGGCAGTGTGAGTGGTCGTGGCCAATAGCACCGGAAAAGGGGCGATCTGCCCGTCGCGGGCTGTGGGGGGATTAGTGCCGGAGGGCAACCGACTTCGAATGCTCCGATGCAATGCGCACCGGTAGCCGGCTCCTCGATTGGCGGGCCACGGTCCTTGGGTCGGCGTGCTTTTCCCTTCCCTGCGCGGGTTTCCGGCCACAGCCGGACGGCGGTTGACAGGGACACAAACGTGAGATTCGCTCATGTTTGGCCGGTCGACGACCGGACGCTTCGAGTGGGAAGGGGCTGGGATGAGGCGCACCGCCGCAATGCTGTTCGCGGGACTGCTCGCCGCGACGCCGTCCGCCGCCGTCGCCGCGCCCGCGGTTCCGGGCGGGGAGTTCACGGTGCTCACCTACAACGTGGCCGGGCTGCCCGAGCCGCTGTCGGGCAGCGACCCCGCGAACAACACGCCGGTGATCGGTGAGCGCATCCGGCCCTACGACGTGGTGCACGTGCAGGAGGACTTCAACTACCACGACGCGTTGTACGAGGCCGACGACCACCCGCACCGCACACCCACGAGCGGGGGAGTGCCGTTCGGCTCGGGGCTCAACACCCTCTCGGACTTCCCGCTGAGCGGCCTCGACCGCCTGACGTGGTCGAAGTGCTGGATCAACGAGGCGGACTGCCTGACGCCCAAGGGGTTCACGTTCACCCGCGTCGAGGTCGCGCCCGGGGTCGAGATCGACTTCTACAACCTGCACGCCGACGCCGGGGACGCGCCGCTGGACCAGGCGGCGCGGCGGTCGAACCTGATCCAGGTCTCGGACCACATGGCCGAGCACTCGGCCGGCCGGGCGGTGGTGGTGATGGGCGACACCAACTCCCGCTACACCAGCAGCGGCGACATCGTGCGCGAGTTCGCGCAGCGCAACGGTCTGGAGGACGTCTGGGCGCGGCTGGTGCGCGGCGGAGTCCCGCCCGCGGTCGGCGAGCCCGCGCCGGTCTGCGACGACGAGACCGCCGACCGGTGCGAGGTGGTCGACAAGATCTTCTACCGGGGTGGCGCGGGCGTCGCCCTCGAGGCGACGAGTTACCGCAACGAGCGCTCCGGCTTCCGCACCCAGAGCGGCGCACCGCTGTCGGACCACGACCCGCTCAGCGCCGGCTTCCGCTGGAGCGCCGGCTGAGCAGGTGGGCCGCGCCCGGATTCCAGGACGGCTGCCCGAAGCCGCGATCTCGGAGCCGTCCTGGACCGCGCTTCCGGGCGCCGGGCCCGGCCGCGCTCGTGCCCGGGTCAGTCCTCTCGGCCCCGTTCGCAGGCGTCCTGAGCCCAGGACTGCGCGCCGTGGGCGGCGCGGAAGGCCTGGTAGCACTCGTCTGTCGTGGGCTTCTCGCAGGCGGCCGCGGCCTGCTGGTTCGTGGCGCCGCTGTTGACGGCGTGGTCGATGCAGTCGAAGACGTTGGCCTGTGCGGCGGGCGTCGTGGCCAGCGGCGCCACCAGCACACCGCCGAGCAGGACGGCGGCCGACACCATGACCCGGGACAGTGACTTGCGCATGTGCGTCCTCTCCTCACGGAAGGCACCGTGCCTTCCCGGGACAAAGCCAATCGGTGCGCCCCGCGGCCTGGCCAGCCGAGCCGAGTCCCGTCCACCGACCGGACTTCGCTTCTCACCGGGCCGGTCGTCCCCCAGGCGGTCGCCGGAACCCACCGTGATCAACTTCGCTGCGGCGTGATCGACGCCGCGGGTGCCCCTCCGCGTCCGGTCCCGCTGACCTGCGTGATGTTTCGGCGTGCCGCCAGGCGGTGATCAAACGTGGGGACGACGTTGGCGGCGCGGCCGGAAGGCGCGACCGCGGCGCGGTTCAGGTGACGGGGAGGTCGGTTGCCAGGTGGAGCACGTCGAGGACGGCTGTCCGGCCGAGAAGTGGTTGCTCAGCAGCGACGAACGGGGCAACCCCGCGACCGATCTCGACCGCCGTCACGCGGACGGGGCGGCGTGGTCCCGCGGCAACCTGGTGCGGCCGCTGATCGACGGCGTCGACTACTTCCGCAGGCTGCGGGACGAGCTGGCCGGCATCGGCGAGGGCGACCAGATCTACCTCGCGGCGTGGATCGGTGATCCCGCCGAGCGGCTCGACGGCTCGGGGCACTCCATCGGCGGCATGCTCGTCCGGGCGCTGGAGGCCGGAGCGGCCGTGCACGGGCTGTTCTGGTGTCCGTACGTGGACGCCAGGAAGGACTTCGTGCCGGAGAACGACAGCTTCGTCACGCTGCTGCAGAGCCTCGGCGGGGAGGCGGTGTTCGACCAGCGGGTGCGCGCCGTCGGCTGCCACCACCAGAAGTACATCGTGATCCGCAGGCCGGGGCGGCCGGACACCGACGTCGCCTTCGTCGGGGGCCTGGACCCGTGCGCGAGCCGGCGCGACGATCCCGGGCACCCCGGCGATCCCCAGGTGCAGGCGTCGATCGCCGGGGTGTTCGGCGATCAGCCGGCGTGGCACGACGCGCACCTGGAGGTGCGCGGGCCCGCGGTGGCCGACGTCGAGCACTGCTTCCGCGAGCGGTGGAACGACTCCGCGGCGCTGCGGCGCAAACCGCTGCTGTGGCTCTACGAGAGGATCCGGGGCAGTCGGGGCGAGACCGTTGAACTCCCGCCGCAACAGCCCCCGCCGCCTCGGTGCGGAGGACACGTCGTGCAGCTGTTGCGGACCTACCCGAGCAAGCTGCCGCCCTATCCGTTCGCGCCGCACGGCGAGCGCAGCGTGGCGCGCGGGTACCGCAAGGCGCTGGGCAACGCGCGCCGGTTCGTCTACGTCGAGGACCAGTTCCTCTGGTCGCCGATGGTGGCCGAGGTGTTCGCCGAGGCGCTGCGGCGCGAGCCGGAGCTGCGCCTGGTCGCGGTGCTGCCCGACGGGCCGGACAAGGACGGCGTCGTCCAGGTCGCGACCAGTGACGTCGCGCATCGGGAGGCGCTGGACGAGCTGTACGCGGCCGGTGGTGACCGGGTCCAGGTCTACGAGCTGGAGAACAGCGAGGGGCTGCCCGTCTACGTGCATTCCAAGGTGTGCGTCGTCGACGACGAGTGGGCGGCCGTGGGCTCGGCCAACCTCAACCGCCGGTCGTGGACCTACGACTCGGAGCTCACCGCCGCGGTGGTGGACGAGGGCACCGGCGGCGACCGCCCGTTCGCGGCGGAGCTGCGGCTGCGGTTGTGGCGGGAGCACCTGGGCCGGAGCGAAGACGACGACGAGGACCTGGTCGACCCGCTGCGGGGGATGGAGGTGCTGCGGCGCGCCTCCGAAGCCCTGGAGGACTGGCGGAACTCGGCGCGGACCGAACCCCGGCCGCGAGGACACCTGCGCATCCATCCCCGCCCGGCCCCGTCGGTGGCGCGCAAGGTGTGGGCGCGGCCGACCGCGCGTGCGCTCATCGACCCGGACGGCCGTCCGCGGGCGATGCGCAGGCAGAACCGCCTGTGAGGCAACGACATCCGGGCCGGCGGTCATCGCGTGGAGCCGGCTCCGGCCCACGCCTGGGTCATGTCGGCGTAGTGCCGCGAGCGCACGAGCAGCTGTTCGTGCTCGCCGAGCACAGCCCGCCTGCCGTCCATGACCAGTATCCGGTCGGCGCGGCGGGCCGAGGCCAGCCGGTGCGCGATGACCACCAGGACGCCGCCCCGGGCTGCGAAAGCGCGCTCCGCTCGTGCTTCCGCCGCACCGTCGAGGTGCGCGGTGGCCTCGTCCAGCACGACGATCCGCGCCGGGCTCGCGAAGACCCTCGCCAGTCCCAGCAACTGGCGTTCCCCGGCGGACAGTCCCGCGCCCGCGTGGCCGAGCGCTGCGTCCAGCCCGCCCAGCCGGTCGAGCAGCGCGTCGGCGCCGACCGCGGACGCGGCGCGCATCAGGTGCGCGTCGTCGGCGCGGGGTGCCAGCAGCGCCAGGTTCTCCCGCGCGCTACCGGCGAAGAGGTAGGACTCCTGCGGAGTGAAGGCGATGAGGCGGTGGCGGTGCGCGGGGTCGATCTCGGCGACCGGTACGCCACCGACCAGCACTCGTCCCTCGCACGGCTGCACGGTGCCGGTGAGCAACGACGCGAGGGTGGACTTGCCGATGCCGCTCGGGCCGACCACCGCCAGGTGATCGCCGGGAGTCAGGTCGATGTCGAAGTCGCGCAGGACGGGTTCGGCGTGCTCACCCCAGCGGTGCGTGAGCCCGCGCACGCGGACCGCGACTCCGGCCGGCACGGCGGTGGCGCGCGGCGGTGCGGGCGGGCGAACCTCGCCGAGGCGGTCGAGCGCGACGAGCAGGCGCACCACGACCGTGCTCGCGGTCGCGGCGAACCCGTGCAGCGCCGGGTGCAGGGTGCCGGTCAGATACACCAGAGTGCCGAGCACCGCGCCGGCGGTCAGCTCGCCCGCGGCGACCGCACCCGGCGCGGCGGCGAGCACGAGCACCACCGGCAGGAACCCACCGACGGCGACCACGGCGGTGCGCACGGCGGCGGCGTTGGACATCCGCACCGCCGCGTCGGCCTGGGAACGGATCGCCGTGCGCATCGAGTCCTCGGCGATGTCCTGACCGCCGCAGGCCACGACGTCGCGCATGCCCGCCAGCACGGTGCCGGTCGCCGCCGCGGTGGCCTCGTCGGCGAGTGCGAGCCCGCGCTGCCTGCGCGCCAGCGCGGGCAGCAGGCACAGGAACACCGCTACCGAGACCACCACCGGTGGCCAGGCGAGCCACGCCAGCGTCCCCGACAGCGATGCGATGCCCACCAGTGCGGCGGCCGTGCTCACCACGAGTCCGCGGGCCTGCACCAGCAGACCAGCCGTGGCGTCGCGCACGACCTCCACGTGCTGGGTGATCCGGGCGACCCCCGCCGCGTCCGGGCCGCCGCGCGGCGGGGCGGTGTCGTGCAGGACGCCCCGCACGACTGTGCGCACGAGCGCGTCGCGCAGCGGTTCGACTATCGTGCCGAGCCGCTGCCAGACCAACCGGACGCCGAACGCCCCCGCCACTGCCGCGGCCGCGAAGGCGGACAGCCAGGCCAGACCGGTCAGCGGGTCCCCGGCGGCGAACCCGTCGTCCACAGCTCGCTGCACGAGTCCACCGGAGAGCAACGCGGGCAGCGCCTCCAGCAGCGAGTAGGCCGCGAGCACCGAGCAGGCGCGCCAGCGCCCGGCGAGTGCGCGCCAGTGCTCGGTGCCGACAGTCACGGCTGGACCTCCTCGGCGAAGAGCGCGCGGTAGGCGGGATCGTCCATCAGCGCGCCGTGCGGTGCGACTGCGCGCACGCGTCCCGCGTCCAGCCACACCACGGAGTCCGCGCGACGCGCGGTACCGGCCCGGTGGGTCACCACGACGCGGGTCAGCCCCGGATGTTGGTCGGCGACGGCGTTCTCGACCCGGGCTTCGGTCGCGGTGTCCAGCGCGGCGGCCGCGTCGTCGAGCACGAGCAGCCTCGGCCGCCGGGCGAGCGCCCTGGCCAGACCGAGCCGCTGGGCTTCACCACCGGAGAGCGGGGTCTTCGACAGCGGCGTCGCGTAGCCGGACGGGAGCCGGGTCACCAGGTCGTCGATGTCGGCTGTGCGGCACGCCGAGCGCACCGCCGCGTCGTCCGCGCCGCTGCCGTAGGCGACGGCGGCGGCGACCGACTCGCCGAGCAGCGCCGGGCGTTCGAAGGCGTAGCCGACGGCGGTGCGTTCGGCCGCGTCGACCGGGACGCCGTCGAGCAACGCGTCGCCGCGGTCCGGTGCGCGCAGGCCGCCCAGCACTTCGGCGAGTGCGGACTTGCCGGACCCGGAGCGGCCGACGACCGCTACGACGTCACCGCCGGGAACCACGAGGTCGATGTCATCCAGCGCACCGTCGACCCCGACACCGCGCAGCTCGACGTGTCCGCGTCCGCGGGGCAACGGGATTCTCGGGCGAGGTGGTGGAGCGTGGTCGAGCAGGGCCGCGATCCGGTCCGCGCAGGACCGCGCGCGCGACAGCGCGGTGAACTGCGGCAGCTGCCGGACGATCCCCAGCGCCAGCGTCGCGTACCCGAGCGCGGCGAGCACGTCGCCGACGCTGAGATCACCGGCCAGTACGCCGAACCCGGCCGCGCACAACACGGCGGCCTGGACGAACGGCAGGAGCAGGCCGCCGCGCCACATCATCCGGGCCTGGGTGCGCCACATCCCGGCACCGGCCGCGCTCAGCTCGGGCAGCGGGCGCAGCACGCGCGCGGACTCCTGCTCGGCGACCCCGGTGGCGGCGATCGTGCGCAACCCCAGTACGGCGTCGAGCAGCCGCGCCCCGAGCGAGCCCGCCGCCTCCTGGTAGGCGAGCACGTCGCCGGCGGTGTGCCGCAGGTGGGAGCGTGCGAGCAGCACAGCGGCCGGAACGGCGACCACGAGCACCAGGGCCACACGCCAGTCGATGAGCACCAGGGCCACGGCGGCTCCCGCCGCCAGCAGCAGCGCGGTGCAGAGCTGGACGACGACCGAGACGATCTGGCCCGCACCCGCGCAGTCGCCGGTCATCCGGCTGACGGCGTCGCCGTCGGCGACCGGGGAACGGCCGCCGGACCGGACCAGCGCCGTCGCGAGCAGTGCACGCAGGCGGGCGGCGGCCGCGGCGGTGAGCCGCGCGGTGAGGGCGACTCCGGCGACCTCGGCCAGCACCTGGGCCGCGCCCAGGAAGACCAGCCACAGCACGCGCGCGGACGCCCCGCCGCCTTCCAGGACGGAGTCGACGGCGTCGGCGAGGGCCGTCGGCAGGAGGATGCTCGCGGCGGCCGCGAGCAGAGCGGTGAACAGCAGCAGAGCCGCGGTCCCGCGGTCGTGGCGCACCGCCGAGCGCAGCAGGCGATCGCCTGCACCGGCCATGTGGCTGCTCCTTGTCGTCGCGCTGGCCGCGCGCCAGACTGTTGCGGTGCGAGAGCGGCGCACCTGTCCTGCGCCGCTCTCGCACCCTTGCCGCGTCAGTGGCAGGTCAGCAGGCTGACCGTGCTGTTGGCGCAGGAGGCCAGCAGGCTCAGGTTGCTCGCGCCGCCGCCGTAGCTGGAGTCGCCGTAGGCGAGCTCGTTGGTGGCGTCGAGCTCCTGCAGCTCCAGAACCATCTCCATGGTGGTGTTCCTTTCCGGGTGTTCTCGATCACCGGCCGAGGTCCGGCCGGAGTTCCTGGGGTGGTGGGTCAGGCGTTCGGCCTGCCGAAGAACGGCAGCACGCGGCCGTGACCGTCGAGCGTCGCCGCGACGGCGCTCAGCACACCGGCGCCGCCGGTGGCGAGGTCCATCGACAGGCGGAGCAACTGGTTGCCGGGCATGGCGATTCCGCCGTCACCGTGCGGGATCGCGTGCCAGCCGAGCGCGGTCAGGTGCCGCGAGACCGCGTCGGTCCACATCGGATCGGGGGCGCGGCGGTTCGCCGCGGCCAGTGCGGCGAGCAGACCGCAGCGCCCGAAGAGCAGGCCCGGGTGGATCACGAACTCGCCGAGGCAGCCGCGCAGCAGCTCGGGCTGGCGCTCCAGGCAGGTCGCGTCCGGGTGGCGCGCGGCGAGCTCCTCGGCGACCAGGGCGATTCCGGCGCTGCCGACCGCGAGGTAGGGCAGCGTCCGGGTGCCGCTGTCGCGGACCTGCAACGCGCCGTCGTCGGTGGCCACGCACTCGTCGAGGTCGCGCAGGAGCGCGCGGTCGGCGAGTTCGAGCCAGCCGCGGTCGCCGGTGTCGTCGTGCAGGTGGGTGAACAGCAGCGCCGGGCCGGACCAGCCGTCGAGCAGGCCGGCGCGTCCCACCGAGCCCGGCGGCAGGGCAACGCGCAGCGCGTCGGCCAACCGGTCGCCCAGGTCGCGGGCGCACTCCCGCAGCTCGCGATCGTCCCTTGTGGACGCCAAGTGCAGCAGGTTCAGCGCGATCCCCGACAGTCCGCTGCCGAAACCGTGGTCGCGGGTCTGCTCGACCAGGGTCGCGGCGCCGTCGAGCAGGGCGTCGGCGTCGTCGTGGTGGCCGAGGTTCTCCAGCACGTGGGCGATGCCGTGTGCGCCGTCCAGGAAACCGGGCCGGGCCGGTGCGGTGCGTCGCACCGCGTCGACCAGCCAGCGCTCGTGCTCGGGATAGCGGCCGAGCCCGGCGGAGTCCAGCGCGTGCAGCACACCCGCGGCGCCGTAGGCGAAGCAGGTGCCGCCGACGCGGAACTGCTCGATGTCGCCGGGGAACAGCCGGTCCTCGCGCTCGGGCGTCGCCGAGGAGAGCATCGCCTCGGCCAGGCCCTTGCGCACCACGCCCCAGTCCGGGACGGCGTGGTCGAGCTCGGTCACCGAAGTCTCGGTCCCGAGCAGCTCGCGGCGGATCTGGTCGCCGAAGCCCGCGGGAAGCGGGAACCGCCGCTCGACGACGTCGACGAACCCTGCCAGCTTGCCTGGCGCCAGCTCCAGCAGCGGGTTGAGCGGCAGGAACATCCACAGCTTCAGCGCGGCCAGCGCGTACCGGTCGATGGAGACGCCGGTGCGCCCCTCGGGCGCCCGGAACCCGGGTGCGCCGAGCGCGGGCCGTGCGGCGGCGGAGTCGGTGGAGGCCATCTCGAAGTCGATGACCGAGACCTCGTCGTCCTCGTCGACGAGGACGTTCAGCCCGTGCAGGTCGCCGAAGACCACGCCGCGCTCGTGCACGCGGTCCAGCAGCCGCTCGACCCGCTCCAGCAGTGCCAGGGCGCGCCGGGTGTAGTCGGCGATCTCCTGCTCGGTGGGGTGTTGCCGGGTGAGCGGATAGGTGCGTGCCAGCCACGTGCCCAGCGGTGTGCCGGGAACCAGGTCCATGGCGAGGAAGGTGTGCTCCCACAGTTGGAACAGCTCGTGCACGGCGGGGACACCGCCGATGCCGTCGAGCAGGCGCAGCACCTCGTGTTCCCGGTGCAGCCGGGCCACGGCGTCGGTGCCGTCGCGGTCCAGTCCCGCGTGCGGGCGGGCTTCCTTGAGCACGACCTCGGCGCCGTCGGACTTGCGGACGGCGCGGTAGACCCCGCCGCCGTTGGAGAAGTGCATCGACGAGGTGACGCGGTACCCGAAGGCGGCGCGGTCGCCGCCCTTGCGGGCGGCCAGCGACGCGCTCAGGCACTCCGGCGGGGACACCCACTCGGGCAAGGAGAATCCCGGGTTGCGCTTGTCGGGAACCAGCTCGCCGTCCGGCCCGGTGATGGCGAGAACCCGGGTTCCGTCGAACTCGACCCAGCGTTCCACGAATCCGCCGTAACGAACGTACAGCGGGCCCTGCTCATAACGCAGATCGCTGAGGATGTAAGGACCCGGTTCGCCCCGCAATTGCGGTGCCAATTCGGCGAGCACGGTGGCCAGGTGTCCGTCGTCCACCGGATAAATGGTGACCAGCTTCCCGCTCGCCGAGCGCGGCGCGTATTTGGCGTTGCGCGCGAGGAGCACGCGGGGGCCGCGCAGGTGTTTGAACGCGATGCGTTCTCGCAGGCAGTAGCGGTGGACCGCGGCCAGCACCCGTTCTGCGTTGCCGAGCGTGGCCGACACGTGCACTTTCCAGCCCTGCTCGGGGAGAACGACCTCGGCCGGGCGCAGCATGCGCCATGTTCCGAGTGCGCTTTGCACCCAGTCGCTTCCGGGCTCGGGCAGCTGTCGGGCGTACTCGTCCTGAGAACCGGAGTGCCGGCGTTGCTCGTCGAAGAAGAGCGGATCGGCGAAGCAGAAAGCCTCGTACCGCAGATCCATTCCAGCCCTCTCGGTGTTGGGACGTGAGTCGTGTGGGGACGTGAGTCATCGATCGGGGTTAGCGGGAAACCGCGACCGGCGTCTTCGAATTTCGGCGCAGGTGCCGTCGATAAATTTCGCCACGTTTTTCCGGGCGCACCAAGCCGCCGTATCGGTGATGCGGATGGGCTGAAGGAGTGAGGCAGTTTTCGGAAATACTGATAGGTAGTATGCACAGAGTGATCACGCTCTGAGGTGAATCACCCGTTCGCCCAGTAACAAGCCCTCCTTCCAGCGAAGATGGGATCGGCCGCGATAGGACCATCAGAGTGGTGTCGCATATCTCGTAATTCCGGTGAATTGCTTTCCGATCGGGTGCGAATGCTCGCCCACGGCGAGCGGACGTCGGCCTCCCGGGATGTGGCCCGCCGTCCGAGCGGCCCGGCCCGCTGCCGGGCACGCGCCCGCGCCTCAACCGGGGGTGAGCTGTCAGGGGGAGCGGTTAGGCTGCCGCAATGACGCCGAAGGAGCTCAGGGCCGCCTGTCTGGGGTTCGCCGGTGCTCGCGAGGAGTTCCCCTTCGACGAGGCCAACAGCGTCTTCAAGGTCGTGGGGAAGATCTTCGCGCTCAGCAGGCTGGACGCCAGTCCGCTGCGGGTGAGCCTGAAGTGCGACCCGGAGCTGGCGGTGCAGCTGCGCGGCACGTATCCGGCCATCACGCCCGGCTACCACCTCCCGAAGCGGCACTGGAACACCGTGGTCCTCGACGGTTCGGTGCCCGACCGCCTCGTCCTGGAGATGATCGAGGACTCCTACGACCTCGTGGTCTCCAAGCTGGCGAAGCGCGAGCAGGAGAAGCTGATGTGGATCGGCCTCAGCGACGAGGAGTGAGGCGGGGCGCGCTCCGGCGCGTGCAGGCTCGCGGCTTCGTGGCATGACTTCCCGCCGCGCGGGCGGAAATCCCGCGGCAAGACTCGATGAACATCTGTGGCGGCTTCTCCTCGGCTCGCGGCGTTGCGATACGAATGTGCCCGTGGTGGTTGGCGCCGGGGCGGCAGGCCCGCCGAAGTGGGCAGTCCGTGCGGCGCACGCGGCAGCGCTGTGCGCGGTGCCGTCGGGCCTGTGGCGGATCGCGCTCGGGCTGGGAGTGCCCGTCGGTTTCAGCGAGGCGTGGCTGCGGAGCGCGGGCCTGCCGGGGTGGGAGACGGTGAAGGTCGTGGCGCTCAGCGTCGGCGTCGAAGTACTGGCGCTGCTGACACTGGGACTGGTGCGGCGCTGGGGTGAGGTGGTGCCGAGCTGGGTTCCGGTGCTGGCGGGCAGGCCGATTCCGCTGCTGTTCGCCGCCGTCCCCGCGTTCTGCGGCGCGGTCGCGCTGAGCGCGGTCACGGGGGTGGGTGCGGCGCAGTGGGGCGAGGCAGGGGTGACCGCGGATCCTGGTGCGCCACGCGGGTTCGCGGGCGCGGTGATGGCCGCCTGCTACGCGCCGATGATGGCGTGGGGGCCGCTCCTGCTGGCGGTGACCGGTTCCTACTGCTTCCGCCGCTTGCGGCGGTCACCCTGCACGAACGGCGGTGGAACCGCAAGCGCATGAGCAGTTCCGGCACCGGAAGCCCGGCGGCCGTTGGAGGTGGTCGTGCGGCGCACTAGAAATGGGACCGTGCCTGACGAAGGACCGCTAGTCGGCAGGCGCGGAACTCTCGGCGGCTTGCGAGGCGGTGGGCGACCCGCAGTGCCCTGGGGTGGTCATCGCCGGACGGCGCGGGACCGGACGCTCCCGGTTGCTCCGTGAAGTGCTCCGATCGGTCTCGGAACTCGAGTACCGGACGGAACTGGTGCACGGTACCGCCGCGGGACGGGAGATCCCGTTCGGTGCCATGGCCCGGGTCCTGCGCGGTGCCGACGCCGCGTCGATGGCGACGGCGTCGATGGCCACCGCGATCCGCACGACCGTCGACGCCTACACCGCCGCCGAGGACACCGGTCGGCACGTGGTCGCCGTGGATGACGCGCACCTGCTGGACCCGCAGTCGGCAGCCCTGCTGCACGCGCTCGCCGCCGACGGCCGGGTGCGGGTCGTGCTCACCGTCGACACCGAGGCCGACGCCCCGGACGCGGTGACGGCGGTGTGGAAGGACCTGGGGGCCAGGTGGGTCGCCGTGCGCCCGCTGGGCGTGGAGGAGGTCGCCGAGGTGCTTTCCGGCGTGCTCGGTGGCCCTGTCGACGCGGCGCTGGTGCACGCGGTCGCGCACATGGCGCAGGGCAACCCGCTGTGGGTGCGGGAACTCGTGCGGGGTGCATGCGAGTCGTCCGCGCTCTCCCGGGCCGGAAGCGGGTTGTGGCAGCTCGTGGACGAGCTCCCGTTCCCGGCGCGGCTGCACCACCTGGCGTGCCGGCAGTGGGGCGGTTCCTCGCAGGCCAGCCACGACGTGGCGGTCTGGCTGGCGGTGGCGGGCGGTCGGCTCCCGCTGCACCACCTCGAACGCGTCGCGGACTGGGAGGCGATCGCAGGGACGGAGGCCGAGGACGTCGTCACCGTCGAGCTCGGCGCGCAGGGCGACGCGGTGCGGCTGGCGCACCCGCTGCACGGGATGTTCCTGCGCCACCGGACGCCGAACCTGGACCAGCGGCGCTGGCGCGGGCTGCTCGCGGAGTCGCTGCTGGCCGACCCCCGCACCACCCCGGCCGGCCTCGCCCGCGCTCTGCGGTGGCGCGGTGCCGGTGGCGCACCGGACGAGCAGCGCGTGCTCGAAGCGGCAAGGGTGGCGCGCGACAGCGGCGACTACCACGTGGGTATGGAACTGGCCGGAATGCTCGAAGCGGGAGAACGCACGTGCCCGGAGGCCGCGGTGATCGCCGGCGAGTGCCGGCTGTGGCTCGGGCGCGCCGGTGATGCCGAGGCGTGCTTCCAATCGGCGATCGACGTACCGGGGCCGACGGCGGCGGTGGCCGCGGTGGGTTCAGCGGCGCGCCTGTTCGCGGAATCGGGTCGTGCGCAGCACAGCTGCGATCAGCTCGCCGCTGCCGCGCGGGAAGCCGACGAGCCGCTGCGCGGTGTCGCGGTGGCGCTGCGGGCGGGATTCGCCGCTGCCACCGGCAGGGTGGACGAAGCGCTGGCGATGCTCGACTCCGCCGCGGGCGCACCACGTCCGGCCTTCGCCGAGATCGGCGCGCTGACGGCGGCGGGCCGGCCGCTGGACGCCGTCGCCGCGGCCGACCGGCCCGGCCGCCGGGCTGGCGGTTTCCAGCCGCCGTCGGACCTCGACCAGATCGCCCTCGTCATCGCGTTGGGCTACGCCGGTGACCACGACCGTGCCCGGCAGCGGGCGCGAGCCGGCTACCGCGAGGCGGTGCGGGCCCAGCACCGCCCGGCCCAGGCGATGTGGGCCCACGCCCTCGGCGAGCTGGCCGAGCTCACCGGGGACCTCGTGACCGCTTTGCCGCTGCTGGTGGAGGCGTCCACCATCATGCGCGCGCACCCGGTCGTCCGCGGCCCGCCCGCCCGGGCGCGCTGCCTTGCCGACGTCGTCGAAGTCGCCGGGCTGAGTGGGCGCAGGGAACGCGCGGCCCGCGCCCTGGCGGAGGCGGCCGAACTGCCACCAGACAGCGGCCGGGTGCCCAGGCTGGTCGCCGCGCGAGCGAGGTGGGGCGGGGACGACGCTGGGGAGCCGGCCGACGCACTGTGGACCTGCGCGGCCGACGCGCAGGCCGCGGGCGCGCGGCTGGAAGCGGCCCGGTCGCTGCTGTGCCTGGCCCGGCTCGGTTTCGCCGAGCAGGCCGCGCAACGGCTGGACGACCTCGCGGGCGAACTCCAGGGGCCGGTCGCGGCGTTGTGGGTGCGCTTCGTCCGCGTGCTCGCGGAAGCGGCGCCGGAAGTCCTGCTCGACACGGCCACGGCGCTGCGCGAGCACGGCCTGGCGCTGTTGGCCGTCGAGGCCGCCGCCTCGGCCGCCGTGGCACTGCGGCGTGCGGGACGCTTCGGCGAGGCCGCCGCGGTCGGTTGCCGGGTGCTGTGCGTCGACGAGTTCGGCCCGTTGGACCTGCTGCCCCGCAAGGGAAAAGCATGGCGGCCGGCCAAGAGACCCGAGCGGCTTCGGGCGACCTACACCCGCACCCAGGGAGCCACTAGGCGGTTTGCTGACATTTCGCCTGCGGTACTGCGGGATGTGTCCGAACCACACCTAGGCCGCGGTCAAGACCACTGATACCACCACGATGCACCCGCGTCGGTACTCAGCTCTTCGGCTCAACGCGATAACCCTTTTGCGGACGTGGAATGCGGGCGGCACTCGGTCCGGAGAATATCGTTGAAAACGGAGGAACAACGGCACCCCCCGCCGCATCGAGGATGAATAACGATCCGACATATTCCGTGCAGCGGTGAACTACTCCGAGCTCGATTTCCGCTCCGGATGTGTTAGCCCGGCGATCTGTGCGACCGGCCGGAAACCGCCTCGCCGTCCGCGTCGCGGGAATCGGCGTACTGCGCCACCCCGTGGCCCAGCGACCAGTCGATCGACTCGTTCTCGGTGACCGTGATGAAGACGTTGCGCGGCTCGGCGCCCGCGTACTCGTGGGCGAGCTCGGCGATCCGCCGGTACAGCGCCCGCTTCTGCGCGGGCGTGCGTCCCGAGCGCATCGTGATCGCGACGTAGACGATGCCGTCGTCGCGGTGCACGCCGAGGTAGTCGTCGTAGCGCAGCGTGCTGCTGGTGCCGTCGTGGCTGACCAGCACCTGGAAGCGGTCGTCGGGTGGGATGCCGATCGTCTCGACCATGGCGTCGCGCACGGCTGTGCCGAGCGCTTCGAGCCGGTCGCCGTCGGCTTTGAGCGCATCGATGCGGACGAACGGCATGTCAGCGGTCCTCCTTCCGGGAGGGCGTCGTTCGGTGACCGGCGAGCAGGCCGAGCGCGCCGTCGACGGCCCGGGTGTGCACCTCGGCCGAGTCGGCGGCGCGAGCCAGCACGTAGCCGCCCTGCAGCACCGCCCCCAGCGCGGTGGCCGTGCTCGCGGGGTCGAGTTCGGCGCCGAGCTCCCCTTCGGCTCGGCCCTGCTCCAGCAGTCCGGCCATCCGTTCGGTGAGCCGGCGGAAGGTCTCCTCGACGGGTCGGCGCAGCACCGGGTCCGCCATCACGTCCGGGTCCTGGGTCAGGCGGCCGACCGGGCAGCCCTTCAGGGCATCGCGCTCCCGGCGCAGGTAGGCGGTGAGCCGCTCGACCGCGGTGCCCGGACCGGTGAACTCGGCCTCGGCCCTGTCGCGCATGTCCTCGGCGCTGCGGGTGATCGCGGCGAGCGCCAGGTCGGGTTTGCCGGTGAAGTGGTGGTACATGCTGCCCTGGCCCGCGCGCGCTCGCTGCTGGATCGCCTTCGGGCTGGTTCCCACGTAGCCGCGCTCCCGCAGCAGCTCGCAGGTGCTCTGGATGAGTCGTTCCCGCGTGTCCACGGCTCTATCGTACATACTAGTAGGTACAGAAGCCTCCGGCGGGGATCAACCGCGCAGGTGAGCGGGACCCTGCCGGCCATCGGCGGGAAGCTCAGGTCGGCGAACGCCGCGGCGGCAACGCGCCTCGCCGGACGCCTAGGCCAGCTCGCGGACGAACAGCCCCGGCATGGGCTTGGGGTCGAAGCAGGTCGACTTCGGCGGCATGGGCACGCCGGCGTCCGAGGTCTCCATGAGCTGCTCGATGGTCGGCGGGTGCGGGACGAGCCGGACCGCGTTCCTGCCCGCGCACCAGCAGGACTCCATGGCGTGGTGGCTGCCGGTCATCGTCGCGGAGTGGTCGGTGAGACCGCTCAGCGCGGGCACCAGCTCCTCGTCGACGGTGAAGGCGTCGAGCGAGCGGCGGTTCCGGGGCCGCAGCGCCAGCCGGTACCAGCGGTCGCCCAGCCCCACCGCCACAGCTCCGGGAGCAGTGACGGCCGCGGCGGTTTCCTCGATCCGCGCGGTGCCCGGATGGGCGGCCAGCCGGTCGAGCACGTCCCGCGCCGACGCGCGCTCCGCGAGCGCGAAGCACCGGTGGTATCCGAGGATGCGAGTCTCGTCGCCGGGGAACAGCGCGGCCAGGGTGAAGGCGTGGTCCTGGCCGAGGTGGCGCCCGCGGTCGGCGTGGAGTTCGGCCGCCGCCATCCGGTGGTGGCCGTCGGCGATGTAGAGCGCGTCGATGCGACCGGCCTCGTCGGTGAGCTCGCGCGCGAGCTCGGCGCTCTCGTGGATCCAGACCGAGTGCGCGACCCCGCCCCTGGCCACCCGCACGTCGGGTTCGCGGGCGGTGATCGCGGCGAGCCGGGCGCTCAGCACGCCACGTCCTCTGTGGACGAGCATCACCGGGGTCTGCTCGGTCCCGGTGCTCTCGGTCAGCTCGGCGATCTGGCGGACGTGCTCCGGCCGGGTGTCCTCGTGGCGGCGGATCCGGCCGTTGCGGTAGTCGTCCACCGACACCTCGACCACGACGCCGGTCTGCCGGTGCTGCCCGGATTCGAGCCGGTACACCACGATCGCCGGATCGGGCAGCCGCAGGGCCGGCCCGTTCGCGCCGTGCGGTCCGGTCAGCAGTGTGCGAGGCGGGCGGAGGGTGATGCCGCGGTGCTCCGGCGGGGCGGCCTGCCGGACGGGGTAGGCGCTCACGAGGGTTCGCCGCTGCGCGTCGTGGACTGCGCCAGGCGCACCCCGTCGAGGTTCACGCAGTTCAGCACCGAACCGGATTCGAACGCGTCGACCATCCGCACCGCCTCGGCGGCCACGGCGTGCTGGGCCTGCTCGGTGGAGGCCCCGATGTGGTGGGTGCCGTAGACGTTGGGATGCCGGGCCAGTCGCGACTCGATGTGCCCCGTCCCGGTCGCGGGCTCGTCGGTGAAGACGTCGATGCCCGCCCGCACGTCCTTCTCCTCCATGGCCGCGATGAGCGCGTCCTCGTCGAGCAGCTCGCCGCGCGAGGTGTTGAGGATGATCGTGCCCGGCTGCACGTGCGCGAGCAGTTCGGCGTCGACCAGGTTGCGGGTGCCGGAGGTCGCGGGCACGTGCAGGGAGAGCACGTCGCAGGTCCGCGCGAGCGTGGTCAGGTCGTCGACGAAGCGGATGCCGATCGCACTGGCGCGTTCGGCGGTCTCCGGGCTGCGGCCGGGTTTGGCCACCGCGTGCACCGTGGTGCCGAACGCCGCGGCACGCTCGGCGAAGGCCAGCCCGATCTGGCCGAGCCCGACGATCCCGACCCGGCGGCCGTGGATTCCCCGGGCGCGGGAGTAGCGCTTCTTGTCCCAGCGGCCGGCCCGCAGGTCGTCGACGTTGTCGCACACGCTGCGGTCGAGCGCGAGCATCAGCGCGAACGCGAGCTCGGCTACCGCGATCGCGTTGCGGCCGGGCACGTTGCAGACGTGGATGCCGCGCTCGGCCGCCGACTCGCAGTCGATGGTGTTGGTCCCCGAACCCGCGCGGATGACCAGGCGCAGGGAGTCCGCCGCCTCGATCACCGACGCGGGGACCGCGGTGCTGCGCACGACGAGCACTTCGCGGCCGGTGAGCCGCTCGGGGAGCTGCTCGGTGGTCGTGTCCGGCTGGTAGTCGCAGTCGTGGCCGTGCTCGGTGAGCGCGGCCACGTGCTCGGCGGGGAACGCGTCGGCGAGCAGAACCCTCATCTGCCACTCCCTAACTGCACCGCCGGGCGTGGGACCCGGCTCGTCGACGGGCGAGCCAGCACTGGTGTTGCTTATTGCGCACCCTGCTGCGTATAGCGCAATAGTGACCGCCGTCTCGGAGCGCCGTCAACACCCGCGGGCCGCCGGATGCGGCGGCGAGTCGG
Organism: Saccharopolyspora erythraea; assembly: GCF_018141105.1. Taxonomy (NCBI): domain Bacteria; kingdom Bacillati; phylum Actinomycetota; class Actinomycetes; order Pseudonocardiales; family Pseudonocardiaceae; genus Saccharopolyspora; species Saccharopolyspora erythraea. The sequence goes on from NZ_CP054839.1 coordinate 3,928,583, forward strand.
TCAGGGCCCGGTGCCAGCCATGAGTAGCGTCGCGTGCCCGGCATGCGGACCGCCGCGCGGAATTCACCCGATAGTCGTGCGGAGGCGGGTGGGTGTGCTGTCGAACCTGTCGGCAGAGCTGGTCAGGGCCAGGCGAGGACGGCTTCGGCATAGCGCGGCGGCAGGTGCGGCCACGTGAGCGCGGCGCCGTCGAGCCGGCCGGGCGGAGCGATCCCGGTCCACCCGCCGCCGAGCGGGACCCGGTAGCGGTCGGGTTCCCAGCGCTGCCCGCCGCCGGTGTCGTCGTGGACGCCTTGGTCGAGGAGCCATCGCGCGGTGCGCGCCAGGGAGAGGCGGACGTGCCGGATCCTTCCGGTGCGTGCTCGTTCGGCGAGCGCGGCCAGCGCGCCGGCGGCGACGAGGTAGCCGGTGGCGTGGTCGAGGAGCTGGCAGGGCAGCGCGCCAGGGCGGGCGCCGTCCGCGCTGGTCGCCCAGCCGATGCCGGAGGCGATCTGCACCAGGCTGTCGAAGCCGCGGCGGGTGGCCCACGGACCGCTCGTCCCCCATGCCGAGAGGGTGACGACGACGGTGCCCGGATGCCGTTCGGCCACCTGCTCCGGCTCCAGGCCGAGCGCCCGGAGCGCGCCGGGCCGGTAACCGGTGACCAGGACGTCGGCCTGGTCGACCAGCGCGTGCAGCATGCGCTGCCCGCTGTCCCCGGTGGCCTCCAGCGCTGCGCTGGCCTTGCCGATCACGCCGTCGACGGCGTGCAGCGGCAGTTCCGGGCGGTGCGGCGGGTCGACCCGCAGCACGTCGGCCCCGAGGGCCGCCAGCATGCGGGTGCCGACAGGCCCGGCGATCACCCTGGTCAGATCCAGTACCCGCAGCCCGGACGCAGGCAACGCGCCCGGTGCCGCGCGCAGCGGGACGCGTGCTCCCGGCTGGTCGAAGGCCACCAGCGGTACGTCCGCCACCGCGCGGCCCCCGTCGCCGCGGCGCCACTCGGTCGCCGTCCGCGCGGCAACCGCGAGTCCGCCCGCGTCGTAGACCCGGCGCTCGACTTCCAGGGCGGGGAGTTCCGCGATGGCTTCGGCTAGCGCCGTCTCGGTGTCGCCGCGGCCGGGCAGTCCGAAGACGTCCAGCAGGGCAGCCCGGTGCCAGGGGTAGTTGGCGTGCGTGCGGACCCAGCCGTCGGCCGCGGGCCACAGCCGGGAGAGCGGCGCGAACCCGGCCAGCGCCCGCCCGTTCGGGTCGCGGAGCAGGGCTTCGCTGAGCACCGCGGCCGCCACGTGACCGGTGTCGACTGCGACCTCGGGCCTGCGGCCGGTCCGCACATGCGCCAGTTCGGCGGCTGCGGTCAGGCACGCGGCCACCGACGCGACCGCGCAGCCTGCGACGTCCAGCGGCGATCCGAGCACGTGCGGGCGCGGCTCACCGGTCAGGTCCACCGCCCTGCCGCCGACGACTCCGAGATCGGCGAGCACATCCGCGAGGAGAGCGTCCACGTGCCGATGCTGCCCGGGGAACGGCCCCGGCACCAGATGCGTCACATGCGAGGCATCCGCCGGCGGAGACGGCGAGTGTCGCGAGTGGAGTGCTGCCCGCGGGTTCCATCCGGACGACCTGCTGCGTGTGAAAGCGGCCGTTCGGTTCATTGATCGCGCGTGGCGCACCTAGCAATCTCCACCAGCATCGGTGGTTCCGCACGGTCGCCGTCCGGAGGCGGGCGGCATGCAACGAGAACGAGGAGACACGAAGTGGCAGAGCCTTCCATGCGACTCAACCGGCGCGGCCTGCTGCGAGCAGGTGCCGGACTCGCCGCTGCCGCCGGACTCGGCGCGGCGGCGGGCCCGGGCGCCGCGGTGGCGGGTCCGATCGCCGGAGCGACGGGTCCGATCGCCGGAGCGGCGGACGTACCGGCGTCGAAGCGGTTCGACCTCAAGGCACCGTCGCACGACCTGTTCCGGCACAAGCCGTTGCGCGACGACACGGTGCAGCAGTCCTTCACCTTCGACAACGTCAATCGCCGTCTTTTCGTGGTGCAGCGCAGGAACGGCACCGGCTCGGCCGCGGGCGACCTGTGCGTGACGCGGCTGGACTTCGCGGGCAACCAGCTCGGGTACATGTACCTGACCGGGTTCGGCCACGGCGTCTCCATCGCCGCGGAGCCCGTCGGCTCGGCCTCCTACCTGTGGACCGAGGTCGACGCCAACGCCAACGGCTACGGACGCCGGCTCGCGCGCTTCGAGTTCCGCGACGGCGCGACGCTGCCGAACTCCTCGACGGCGCTGGCGAAGTTCACGCCGGTCGCCGACGCCACCGAGCACACCTGCGCGGTGGATCCCGTCCACGGCAGGCTCGTCGTCCGCTACCACCGCGGCGGCGCGAAGCGGTTCGCGGTGTACGAGCTGGCCCGGGCTTCGGCCGGTGACTTCGGCACCAGACTGGCGGACTTCGCGCAGCCCGCGCTGGGTTCCCCGGCCCCGGTCTTCCAGGGCTACACCGCCCACGGCCGGTACCTGTACCTGCTCGACGGCGAGTCCTACGACTCCAGCCCGACGCTGAACTCCCGCGTGACCAGCGTCGACATCAACACCGGTGAGATCGCCGAAGGTCCGGTCATCACCAGAGCGGGGGAGAGCCTGACCTACCGCGAACCAGAGGGGATGGCGGTGTACCGGACCGAGGCGGGCGAGACCCGCCTGTTCCTCGGCTTCGCATCGGGTGCGGCCGGCGACCGGCGCTGCAACCTGTTCTACAAGAACGTGCTGGTCTGAGTGCCTGTCTTTGGACTCACCTCGCGTGGCGCTCAGAGGCTGTTTTTTGAACTCGCCTTGGTGGGAGAGGTGTGGGTGGCGGAACCTCAGGCGTGCTCTCGCTGCGGGATCTCTTTCTCATGTATGCCGGGCTCCGGGATCTTCTCTCTCACGTATCGCCATCAGCTTTCCGGCGCCGGCGCGGCCCGTCGGCGTCGGCGCGTCACGGCGTACCACACGATCACCACCGCGACCGCGACCCCGAAGACCAGCAGCCCGATGCTGGTCGAGTCGCGGTCCCCCTTCACGATGCGCCCCGCGCCGTAGGACGCCGGACCCACCGCGAGGACGAACGCGGTCGTCGTGATGAGGTTCCACACGACGAACTGCGAGAACTTCATCTTCGCGGCACCGGAGATCATCGCGGTGGTGAAGAACACCGCCAGCCTGCCCCACTTCGCGTAGAGGCGTTCGCCCTGAACCAGCACCTTCTGTCGTTTTTCCAGCCCTCGGCCGGGGCGGAGCAGGAGGCGGCGGCCCCACCGCACCCCGATCTGGTAGCCGACGATCCCGCCCGCCTCGCCGCCGAGCACCGACACGACCAGCACCGGGATGAGGTCGAGGTGGCCGTGGGCGGCGAGCACGGCCGCACCTCCCACCGACACCGTGCCGATGAACGGCACACCCGCCGACGAGAGCAGGACGAGCACGAACAGCAGGAAGTACGCCCAGAGCCCGAAGCGCTCGCCGGGTGGCGCGGGCGCGTCGGGCCACGAGGCGAACACCGCGGGAACTGACGTTCGCACCATCGGCACCTCGCACCCGGTGGCGGTTCCTCACCGACGGGCGGGGCGGTCCGCACGCCACGCGGCCGTGCCGCGTGCGACCACAATGCGCGCCGCGCGCGGGCGACGCCAGTGGAACGCCCGCCGAGCATGGCGGTCCACCGAGCGGGGTACCCGTGCGGCGAACTGACCGCGGCGGCGTGGGGGGAAGCCGTGACTCTGCAGATCCTGCCCCTGGCCATCACGATGATGGCCGGCCCGCAGATCATGTCGGCGATCGTGCTGGTCACCTCGCAGCGGGCGGTGCGCGCCTCGCTGGCGTTCCTGCTGGGCGTGGCGGTGGCCGCGACCGCGGGCATCGCGGTGACGCGCGGGCTCGCCGCGCTGCTCGGCAACGCCGTGCACATCGACGGGGAGTCCCACACCGCGAGCGTCGTCGGCAAGGTGGTGCAGATCGTCCTCGTCGGTCTGCTGATCCTGCTCGCGGTCAAGAACTACGTGCAGCGGAGCACGTCCAAGCCGCCGAAGTGGCTCAGCACCCTGCTGACCGCCTCACCGGCGACCGCGTTCAAGACCGGCCTCGTGCTGATCCTGACCATGCCGTCGGACGTGATCATCATGCTGACGGTCGGCACGAACCTGGAGCACCGCGACCTGGGACTGGTCGCGGCCGTGCCGTTCATCGCGCTCACCGTGCTGATCGCCGCGCTGCCGCTCATCGCCTACCTGCTGTTCCACCGGCGGGCGGTCACCGCCATGCCGAAGGTCCGGGAGTGGATGAACAGCAACAGCTGGCTCATCAACATCGTCGTCTGCGGCATCTTCATCGCACTCGTGCTCTCCGGCGGGTAGCGCCCGGCTAGCTCTCGATGCGGGTGCGGCTGACCCGGTCGGACACCAGGAACGCGCCGGCCCAGCGGGCGTTGGGGTCGCAGTCGACAAGCACGGCCTTGGCCAGCAGGGTCAGCGGGATGGCCAGGATCGCCCCGAGCGCGCCGATGACCCACGTCCAGAACACCAGCGACAGCAGCGTCACGGTCACCGACAGTCCGACCGCGTCACCGACGAAGCGCGGCTGGATGATGCTCTGGATCACGAAGTTCAGCACGCAGTAGACCACCACGACGGTGACCGCCAGCTCCCATCCGCCCTGCAGGAGCGCGAGCAGGGCCGGAGGCACCACGCCGAGGATGAAGCCGATGTTGGGGATGTAGTTCGTCACGAACGCCAGCAGTCCCCACAGGATCGGCAGCGGCACCCCGAGGAGCAGCAGCGCGATCACGTCCAGCACCGCGACGATCCCGCCGAACACCGTGGAGACCACCAGGTAGCTGCGCGTACCGAGGGTGAAGTCGCGCAGCGCCTGGGCCACCTCGGGGTGGCCGTCGGCGACCATGGCCATCCGGGTCCCCACGGCACCGGTCTCGACGCTGATGAACAGCAGCAGCGCCAGCAGGAACACCAGGTTGGTGCCCACACTGGCCACACCGGACAGCAGCGAGCCGACGAGTCCGGTGAGCTTGCCGAAGTCGACCTTCCCCGCCGCGTTCTTCACCTGTTCGGGGCCGATGCCGAACCGCGCCAGCTCGTGCGTCAGGCCGGCCAGGAGCGCTTCGGCGCGCGAGGTGTACTGGGGCAGGATCGTGGCCAGGCGGGCGATCGACAGCAGCACCACGACGGCGAAGGTGATCAGCACCGCGTACACCAGCACGACCAGCACGACAGTGGCCAGCCAGCGCGGCACGCCCTTGCGGACCAGCCACACCGGCACCGGGTTCGTGGCGATGACGATGGTCAGCGCCAGGAAGGTCGGCGCGATCAGCCACGACGCCGACCGCATCCCGGCCACGACCACGACGACCGCCGCCATCCCGAGCAGCACGGTCAGCGCTCTGGGGAGCCGGTTGTCGCCCGGCTGCACCGGGCCGGCGGAACCATTCGCCACCTGGTCAACGTAAGAGCTGGCGCGGCAACGCGCCCGGCGTGCGCGCTGGAGCACCGGCGTCCGCGCCGGGTGCCCACATTCGGTTGCGCTCAGCGGCGGCACTCGCCATGGCGGTGAAATCACCCGCTCGTGCCACCGGGAAGAGGCATGGCGTTCCTCCGGCGTGGGAGCATCGCGGGCGCCGGGCGCGCGGTGTCCTGGGTCCGCGGCGGTGCGCTCGCGGCGGCCGGAGGCGTCCCGCACCGTCGAGGAGGCGTGATGAACTGGCGCGACGAGCTGCTCGGCCAGCTCGACTTCTACTGGGAGCACCAGCTGTGGCCCCGGCTCGAGGGGCTTACCGACGACGAGTACTTCTGGGAGCCGGTCGAGGGCTGCTGGAGCGTGCGCGTGCAGGACGACGGCACGTTCATGATCGACTGGGCGTGGCCGGTGCCCGAGCCGCCGCCGGTCACCACCATCGCCTGGCGGCTGGCCCACATCGCCGTCCAGGTCTTCGGCATCCGCGCCAGCGCCCACTTCGGCGACGGTTCGCTGACCCTCGCCTCCGCCCGGTGGCCCGGTGATGCCGCCACCGCCCTGGCCATGCTCGAGACGAACTACCGCGCGTGGCGCGAAGGGGTGCTCGGGCTCGACGATGCCGCGCTCGCCTCGCCGGTCGGCGAAGCGGAAGGGCCGTGGGCGGACCACCCCTACATCACGCTGGTCCTGCACATCACGAGGGAGACCGTGCACCACGGCGCCGAGGTGGCGCTGCTGAGGGACCTGTACCGAGCGGGGCGTGCCTTGTCGTCCTGACGCGGGGCATCGGCGGCCGCTGCGCCGGTCTCCCATCCATCGCCGTTCACGTCTTGTAATAGCAGGTCAGTGATGTTATGCATGAGTCATGCATGACACCGGACGGCTGGGGAACCTGCTCGGGGCCGCGGCGCTGGCGGTCAGCGACCGGCTCCTGGCCGGCGCGACGGCCGCGGCCGGCACCAGTGCTAGCGGCGCCGCCGCGCTGGTGGTCCTGGCCGACGCGGCGGGGCTGAGCGTGACCGAGCTGGGTCGCCGCGTCGGGCTGAGCCAGTCGGCTGCCGCGCGCATGGTCGACGCACTGGAGAAGCAGGGCCTGGTGCGCCGCGAGGCCACCTGGGGCAAGGCGGTGGCGGTGCGGCTCACCGACGCCGGGCGGGAGACCGCCGACGGCCTGCTCGGTGCCCGTGGCGGCGCGCTCGGCGAGGTCGTGGGCGCGCTCGACCGTGCGGAGCGCGAGCAGTTGGAGCAGCTGCTCGCCAAGCTGCTCACCGGCCTGTACCGCCGCTCCGGCGACGCCGAGCGGCTCTGCCGGCTGTGCGACCGGGGTTCCTGCGTCGCCCGCGGCGCCGTCTGCCCGGTGGGTCGGGCCGACCGGGAGCACCGCGCCCGGGAAGGGTTCGGCGATGGGTGAGGTGCTCGCACTGCTGTCGGCGCTTTGCTTCGGCAGCACGCACTTCCTCGGCGGGCTGCTCGCGCGCCAGGCGGACAGCGCGGCCGTGGCGTTGGTCGCGCAGGCGGCCGGCACGGTGCTGGTCCTCGGTGTCGCCCCGTGGGTCGCGGCGACCGAGGTGAGCCCGCCGCCGCTGCTGTGGGGCTCGCTTTCCGGGGTGGGCACCGGCGTGGGCGTGGTGTTCCTCTACCGGGCGATGAGCGCCGGTGCCTTCAGCGTCGTGGCGCCGTTGAGCGATGTCGCCGCGGTCGTACTGCCGGTGCTGGTCGGCGTCGCGCTGCTGGGGGACCGCCCCGAGGCGCTGACGTGGTGCGGGATCGCCGCCGCCGCGCCCGCGCTCTGGCTCGTCTCCCGTTCCGGCTCCGATGGCGGTGCTGGCAGGAGCCGCTCCGCTGCCGGTGTCCGGGACGCGCTGGTCGCGGGCGGTGGCTTCGCCCTGCAGTTCATCGCGTTGGCGCAGGTGGACCCCGCCGCCGGTTTGTGGCCCGTGGTGGCCAGCCGCGCGGCGTCGGTGCTGGTGATCCTGCCGCTGGTGCTGCGCCGTCCGGCGCGGCTGCGGTTGCGACCCGCCGTCGCCTGCGGCGCCGTCGCGGCGGGAGCGTTGGGGAGCCTGGCCATCGTGCTGTTCACGTTGGCCGCCCGCGAGCAACTGCTGTCGGTCGCGGTCGTGCTCACGGCCCTGTACCCGGCCATCCCGGTGCTGCTGGGGCTGGTCGTGCTCGGTGAGAGGCTGACCCGCGCCCGCCGCGCCGGGCTGCTGTGCGCGGCGTCGGCCGTGGCACTGATCTCGCTGCCCTGAACAGGCTTCCGGATCGGGCTCGGGCTCGAACTGTGGCGGCAGCGGACAGCCGATGATCGAGCTCAAGAGCCGGGGGAGAGCGCTCGCGGGTGTGAAAGCGCTCATTCCGGGTTGAGGAGGTCCACCGCGCCCCGCAGACTCCGTTCCCAGGGCGCCCCGCGTCGCCAGCACCGCCACGCCCCGGTGCGCCAGGAGGAGGCAGCCGTGTCCGACAGCAGCGAGGGGCTCTTCCAGGTCGTCATCGGCGCTCACGACCTCGGTGTGTTCACCGGCTGTCGGGGACTGGAGTCCGGTCACGAGTCCGGCGCCATCGTCCTGAGCCGTCCGTGGACCCGCCACGCCGCGGTGGTGTCGGCCTGGATGGACGACGGCGGGAGCGACGAGCCCGGGACCGAGGGCGGCGAGATCACGATGCTCGGACCGGAGCGGGCGCCGCTGGCCTGCTGGGCGCTGGAGGATGTCGTGCCCGTGCAGTGGAACGGCGACGCGGACGGCGACGCGGATTCGGGTCTGGAGACCCTCGAACTCTCCTGCGCCGGGCTCTCGAAGGTGATCTGAGCGCTCAGAACGCGGCGTCACCCGTCCGTCCGAAGTGGACGACGAGCGGGATGGCTCTCCCGGTGTGTCAGGTGTCCCGTGGCGGTTCCTGCTTCGCGCCGGCGAGGACCGTGGTCACGACCTTGCGGACGGTTTCTGCCTCCGGAGGCCCGCTTTCCCGGTCGGCGAACAACAGGTGCGCGGCGCCGATCAGCGTGGGGGCGAGCGTGTCGACGTCGGCGCCCGCCGCGATGCGACCGCGGTCGCGCTCGGCGGTGAGGTAGGACGCGATCGCGGTCGTGGCCTCCCCGAGGACCGGGACGCCGCCGCCCGGCCTCGCCTGCCGCAGCCGGGCTCGCAGGTCGTCCCGGAAGGTGACCAGACCGACGATCGCGACGGCGACCGACTCGAACACGGCCGTCAGCGCGTCGGTGAGGTTGCCGGCGACCGTGCCGGTCCCGGCGGCTTCGCGCAGGTTCACGCCCTGGTCCTCGATCCGCCCGATCCGGTCGAGGACGAGCTCGGCGAGGAAGCCGTCGAAGTCGGCGAAGTGCCGGTGCAGCACGCCCTTGGCGCAGCCCGCCTCCGCGGTGACCGCGCGGCTGGTGAGCGCGTGCGGCCCGTCGCGGAGCAGGATGCGCTCAGCGGCATCGAAGAGCTGCTCGCGGACGTCGCGGATGTGCACCCCTGTTGGCACGGTCAGGCTCCTTCCCGTAGTCGACGAGTGGGCGCTTGCCCACTAGAGTGGGCGCATGCCCACTTTACCGCCGGACCGGACCGGCTCTTCCGAGGACGAGCCTCATCGGCATCGAGACGTGGCGGAGTCGTTCGGCACCGATCCCGAACGCTACGACCGGACCCGGCCCCGCTATCCCGAAGATCTGGTGGCAGCCGTCGTCGACGCGGCCCCGGGGCCCCGTGTTCTCGACGTCGGCTGCGGCACCGGCATCCAGGCCCGGCAGTTCCAGGCCGCAGGCTGCGAGGTGCTCGGTGTCGAACCCGACGCGCGGATGGCTGACTTCGCGCGCGGCACCGGGGTAGAGGTCGAGGTGGCGACGTTCGAGGCATGGGACCCCGCCGGGCGGGAGTTCGACGCGGTCGTCGCCGGACAGGCCTGGCACTGGGTCGATCCGGTCGCGGGCGCGGCCAAGGCGGCGGCGGTGTTGCGGCCCGGAGGACGACTGGCGGCGTTCTGGCACGCGTTCGAGAGCCCGCCGGAGGTGGCGGACGCGTTGGAAGCGGCCTGCCGGAGGCTCATGCCCGACGCGCCGTGGCACCGCACCACAAGTCCGAAGAAGGCGGTGGACGGCTACCAGGCGCTGTTCACCAAGGCCGCCGAAGGGATCAGGGAAGCGGGCGCGTTCAGCGGACCCGAGCAGTGGCGGTTCGACTGGGAGTGGTCCCGCACCCGGGACGAGTGGCTGGACCTGATCCCCAGCTTCGGCAGCCTCACCCGGCTCCCGCCGGACCTGGTGGCGCAGGTGCTGGAGGAGGTCGGGGCCGCCATCGACGTGATGGGCGGCGGCTTCACGATGGTCTGCGCCACGGTGGCGGTCACCGCGGAGCGGAACCGCTGCGCCTGAACGGATCCAGCCGTCCGTTGCTCCCGGCCCGAACCACGGCGGCCCCAGGCGGCATCACGGCCTCAGACCGTGGCGCCGGGACACCACGCGTTCGACGAAGGTCCGGGGCAGCAGGCGGCGCAAGGCGAAGACGACCGGCGCGTTGCTGCCCACCGCGTAGTGCGGTTTCGGGCGCGCGGACTCCACCGCGCGCACGACGGTCGCCGCCACCTTCGAAGCAGGAATCCCGTTGCGCTCGTTGGCGTCCAGCGCGGTCGCCATCGCGCGGTACTCGTCGGTGAACGGCGAACCGTCCACGATGTACTGCGTCCGCCGCTGGCTGATTCCGGTGTGGACCGCCCCGGGCTCGACCGTGGTGACCGCGATCCCGTACGGCGACAGCTCGCGCCGCGCGGCACTCGCGAATCCCTTGATGGCCGCCTTCGACGCCACGTACGACGACCTGAACGCCAGCGGGAAGCTCGCCAGCATCGAGCCGACCACGACCACGCGTCCCCGCCCGCGAGCGCGCATTCCCGGCAGCAGCAGCTGCGTCAGCCGCACGGCACCGAACACGTTGAGCTGGAACACCCGCTGGACCGCCGCCGCGGGCAGTTCCTCGAACGGCCCGCTCTGGCTCTCACCCGCGTTGTTGACCAGCACGTCGACCTCGCCCGCCGCCGCGGCGCAGGCCTCGATGGAGGCGTCGTCGGTGAGGTCGAGCGGGAGGTAGTTCACCCCCGGCACCGGATCCTCGAGCGCCGCCGGATCGCGGCTGGTACCGATCACTTGGTAGCCGCGCTCGACCAGCGCCGCGGCCACCGCCGCACCGATCCCCGACGACGCGCCCGTGACGAGCGCCCTGCGGCTCACGCCAGGTCCTTCGCCAGCGCGCGCCCGGCCGCCCGCCCCGAGAAGATGCACCCGCCGAGGAAGGTGCCCTCCAGCGCGTTGTAGCCGTGCACACCGCCGCCGCCGAAGCCGGCGACCTCGCCCGCCGCGTACAGCCCGTCGAAGACCGACCCGTCCGGGCGGACGACCTGCGAGTCGAGGTTCGTCTCCAGGCCGCCGAGGGTCTTGCGGGTGAGCAGGTGCAGCCGCACCGCGATCAGCGGGCCCTGCGCGGGGTCGAGCAGGCGGTGCGGCCTGGCGACCCGGGTGAGCTTGTCCGGCCAGTACGATCGCGCGTTCTTGACCGTCATGAGCTGCAGGTCCTTGGAGTAGGGGTTGCCGACCCCGCGGTCGCGCGCCACCACCTCGCGCCTGACCTGCTCGAGTTCGAGTCCCGGATCGGGGGCGATCGCGTTCATGCCGTCGACCAGCTCGCGCAGCGTCGAGCGCACCACGAAGTCCTCACCGTGGTCGAGGAACGCCTGCACGGGTCCGGGGGCGCCCTTCTTCACGCGGGACAGCACGAGCTTGAGGTCCTTGCCGGTGAGGTCGGGGTTCTGCTCGGAGCCCGACAGCGCGAACTCCTTCTCCACGATGGCGCGGGTCAGGACGAACCAGGTGTGTTCGTGGCCGGTGCCGAGGATGTGGCGCATCGTGGCGAGCGTGTCGTGGCCGGGGAACAGCGGCGCGGGCAACCGGTGCCCGGTCGCGTCCAGCCACAAAGACGACGGACCCGGGATGATCCGGATCGCGTGGTCGGGCCAGACCGGGTCCCAGTTCTTGATCCCCTCGGTGTAGTGCCACATGCGGTCGGAGTTGACCACCGAGGCTCCCGCGTCCCGGCTGATCCCCAGCATCCGCCCGTCGACGTGCGCGGGGACGCCGGTGATCATCGACTTCGGCGCCGGACCCAGCCGGTCGACCGGCCAGTTTTCGCGCACCAGCCCGGAGTTGCCACCGATGCCCCCGGAGGTCACGACCACCGCCTGGGCGCGCAGCTCGAACTCCCCGGCTGCCTCCCGCGACGACGCCGCACCGCGCGGCAGCGACGAGGGCGTGAGCACCGTGCCGCGCACGCCGACCGCCGCGCCGTTCTCGACCACGAGCTCGTCGACGCGGTGGCGGTGGCGGAACTCCACCAGTCCGCGCGCGGCCGCGGCGAGCACCGGCTCCCGGAACACCCGCACGACCTCCGGACCGGTGCCCCAGGTGATGTGGAAGCGGGGCACCGAGTTGCCGTGCCCGGTCGCGCTGCCACCGCCGCGTTCGGCCCAGCCGACCATCGGCGTGACCCGCAGCCCGAGGTCGTGCAGGTACCGGCGCTTCTCCCCGGCGGCGAATCCCACGTACGCCTCGGCCCACTGCCTCGGCCAGTGGTCCTCGCGTTCCCGGTCGAAGCCCGCCGAGCCGAGCCAGTCGGCGAGCGCCAGGTCGTAGGAGTCCCGGATGCCCATGCGCCGCTGCTCGGGGCTGTCGACCAGGAACAGGCCGCCCAGCGACCAGAAGGCCTGACCGCCGAGGTTGGCCTCGTTCTCCTGGTCCAGCACCAGGACCCGGCGCCCGGAGCGGGTCAGCTCGTAGGTCGCGACCAGGCCGGCCAGGCCCGCCCCCACCACGATCACGTCGGCTTGGTCGGTCATCGGGTCTCCTCCGTGGTCGGCTCGCTGTAGGCGTCGAGCACGCGGCGGAACAGCTCCTCGCGCCGCACGCGCACCTCGCGGTCGTCGGGCTCCACCAGGACCTGCACGGTGGTGCCGTCGTGCACGGCAACCAGCGCGTATCCCAGCGCGACCTCGTCGGTGACGCGGCGTCCGGACCGCCGCAGCGCGCCCGCGACGATCGGCAGGACGGTGTCCTGGATGGACTTCTCCCGCGCGGCCATGACCCGGCGCAGCGGGGGGTTGCGCAGCGCGTGCGCGGTGAACTCGGCCGTCACGCGGTACCAGGCGTCGTCGACCGGGATCGCGGCCAGTGCGGTGCGCAGCGCTTCCTCCGGGCTCTCGGCGGAGGTGTCGGCGAAGGCGGCGCGCAGGTCGGCGAGCATGCGGTCGGAGCGCTGCTCCCACATCGCGAGGAACAGCTCGTCCAGCGAGGAGAAGTTGGAGTAGAAGGCGCCGCGCGAGTAGCCCGCCCGGTCGCAGACCTGCTCGATGGTCGTGCGGCCGAAGCCCTCCTCGGCGAAGGCATCCAGCGCGGCGTCGAGCAGGCGCTGCCGCGTGCGGGCGCGGCGCGTGGTCACCGGCGCGGACTCCCCGGCCGCGGGCCCGGCATCGCCGGGCGGGGTGGTGGTCGTCGCCGTCGCCATGTCGCTCACCTCGCCGCCGGAAGGTATTCGATACATCGACGTATCCGCAAGGCCCGGGGGTGGGGCCTGGGCGGAGGTGTTGTCGGCGGCCGACGCCCGACCGGCATGCGTCCCCGTGAGAGCGAGCAGGCCGCGCAAGCAGATCTCCCGGAGCTCGCCGCGCGAGATGCCGGGGTTGTCGAGCCGGTCCAGGGCGCTGGTGCGGGCCATGACGATCCAGCTCCGCACCGCTGCCCGCAGCACTCCGGTAGGCGTCGCTCCCAACTGCTCGAGGACGTGGTCTTCGTGCCGTCGTGCGCCCTGGGTGATGATCCGCCGAACCTCCTCGTCGGCCGATGCGGTGCCCGCGTGCAGCACCCGCATCAGGTCGGCGTCGGTGTCGAACAGCTCGAGGAACACCTCGACCTGCGCAGCGAGCCGTTGCTCCGGCGTGGTGGTGCCAGGCCCGATCCCGCTCGCCTCGGGTGCGGTCCGCACCGCGATGCGCTCGGTCGCCCGGCCGACGACGGCGCGGAACAGTTCCCGCTTGGTGGCGAAGTAGCGGTACATCAGCCCGCGTGAGACGCCGGCGTGCGACGCGATCTCCTCGATCTGGACGTCGTCGTAGGGCCGCTCCGCGAAGAGCCGGGCGCCGGTGCGCAGGAGTTGGTCGCGGCGGTCGGAGGGGTTGAGCCGGGTCCGGGTCATCACTTCCTACCTTAGTGCACACTGGTTCATTACGGCAGTCGAGTGACAGCCCTGGAAGTCCGGGCACCGGCGCGGGGACGATGACCGAGGTCCGCGTCGGCGGATCCGCCCGCGGCGGAGGAGGTTCGACGATGTCCCGAACACGCGAGCACGTCCTCGTCGTGGGAGCCGGCATCGCCGGGCTCTGCGTCGCCCACCAGCTGAACCGCAGGGGTGTGCGGGTCACCGTCTGCGAATCCGTGCACGCCGGTGCCGGTGCTTCGCACGGCAACGCCGGCTGGGTGAACCCCGCGCAGACGGGCCCGCTGCCGGAGGCCGGACTCGCCCTGGACGGCCTGCGCAAGCTGCGCAACGCGGACTCGGCGCTGCACGTGTCGCCGCGTGCCGTCCCCGCGCTCGGCCCGTGGCTGCTGAAGTTCGCCCGCCACTGCACGCCCCGCCGCTACGCCGCCGGTGCCCGCGCTCTCGGCGAGCTCGGTCGGCGCACGTTCCCGCTGCTGGACCAGCTGGCCGATGACGGCGTCGACTTCACCCACCGCCGCACCAGCCTGCTCGCCGTCGCCCGCGATCCGCGCGCGGTGCAGAACTTCCTGCACGCGCTGCGGCCGCTGCGCCTGCTCACCTCGGGGCTTCCGGAGACCGCGTTGAACGGACCCGCCCTGCGGGAGCGGGAACCCGCGCTGTCCGAGCTCGTCCGGGCCGGGGTCGAGATCCACGCGCACGTGCAGGTCGATCCGGCGTCTCTCGTCGCCGGTCTCGCCGAACACCTGCGCGCGCGAGGTGTCGTGATCGAGGAGGGCGTCACCGTCACCGGGCTCTCGACGACCGGCGACGAGGCCGGGCGGTTGTCCACGACGGCCGGTGAGCGCGAGGCGGGCTCGGTCGTCATCGCCACCGGCGCGGCGGCGGCCACCCTTACCGGCCGCCTCGGCAGGCGAATGCCGGTGGTCGCGGGCAAGGGCTACAGCTTCGACGTGCCCACCGACGTCCTGCCGGACCGGTCGACGCTGCTGCTCGACGCGCACGTCGCGTGCGCCCCGATGGGCGCACGGCTGCGGATCGCGGGCGGCATGGAGTTCAGCGGCCAGTCGGCCCGCATCGACCAGCGCCGCGTGGACGCCGTGGTCCGCGGTGCGCGGCCGATGCTGCGCGGTGTCGACTGGCGTGCCGAGCGCGAGATCTGGATGGGCATGCGGCCGATCGCACCGGACGGGCTGCCGATCGTCGACCGGTTTCCCGGCTACCGCAACGTGTTCGTCGCCACGGCGTACGCGATGCTCGGCATGACGCTGGCGGCCCCGGCCGCCGAAGCGCTCACCACCTTCCTGCTGGAGGGCACCCGCCCCGCGGTGCTGGAACCCTTCCGCGCCGACCGCTTCGCCCGCCGCACAGCTGCGTCCACTGTGCACGGTTGAGACCCGCGGGTGTCAGACCCGCCTCGCCACGCGGAGCAGATATTCCTTGCGGTCCAGGGGGTTGTGGTCGCTTCGGGGCCGAGTGGGCACGGGTCCGCGAACGGGTTCGTAGCGGTCGAAGGCGGATTCGAGCACGGCTTCGCCCCGGGTGAGTCCGGGCAGGCGTTGCTCCAGCTCGTGCACCCACGCGGCGGGTACGTCGCCTTCGACCACGCAGACCTCGTCCCGCACCGCGGACGTGCGCGGCACCGCGCGCAGCCGTTGCATCGTCGAGAGGACGATCCCGCACGTGTCGGAGGGGATTTCGACGCGGAAGCGGTGCACGGGCTCATGGACGGTCGTGGTCGCCTGGCGCAGCGCGTCCATCAGCACCAGCGGGGCCAGGTTGCGGAAGTCGCCCGCGGTGCTCGACATGCTCTTGTCGAACACCCCGCCCGAGTGGCTTTGCCGCGCCCAGTAGCCGCTGCGGGTCATGGTGACCACGCAGTCGGTCACCTGCCACCCGCACAGCCCTTGCGAAAGCGTCTCCCGCACCGTCTCCTCCACGGCCCTGACGAAGGCCGCAGGCAGCGAGCCCAGCTCGACCGCCAGTCGGAACTCGACGCCGGTGCCCACCTCCCCGGGATCGACCCGCAGTCCGACGGTCGCCAGGAACGGGTTGGGGTCCTCGCCGATCACCTCGACCGCCGACCCGCTACCCGCGGGCCGTTCGACGCAGATCGTGGTGGTTTCGCGGAACGTCACCTCGATGCCGTGCTCGTCGGCCAGCGTCGCCTGGATGACCTGTTTCTGCACTTCTCCGTAGAGCGAGACCGAAAGCTCCCCGCGCGGGCCGTCATGGCGCAGACCGATCAGCGGGTCCTGTTCGGCGAGCACGCCGAGCGCGGTGTGCAGGGCGGGTCTGTCCGCGGGATGGCGCGCAAGGACGACGGACTCCAGCGTCGGCGGCGAGAAGTGGTGCTGTCCGGCGGTCGGGCGCGGTACGCCGATCGCGTCCCCGATCCGAACATCGCCGAGACCCGAAAGCCGTGCGATCCGGCCCGCGGCCACCGACTGCCGTCGCACGGCGGACCCGCGGTCGAACACGTGGATCGCGGTCACTTTGTGCTCCTGGCCGCGGACTCGCACGGCCTCCCGCACGCGCACCGTCCCGGAGAACATGCGCACGTGGGCGACCTTGCTTCCGCCCGCTTCGCGCTCGACCTTGAACACGGTGCCGCTCACCGGACCGTCCTCGTCCCCACGGGACGCGGGCAGCAACTCCGCCATCCCCGACATGAGGGCCTCGACACCCGCACCCGTGATCGCCGAGCCGAAGAAGACCGGGTGCGCCAGCGCCCGCGAGGTCTGCGCCGCGAGCTCGCGCCGCAGCCTGGAGTGGGAAACCTCCGGCACGCCGTCGACGTAGGCGGCCAGCAACGCGTCGTCGTGCTCGGCGAGCAGTTCCAGCAGGGCGGCCGCGAAGTCGCGGTCCGAGGCGCTGAAGGGCACGTACCGTGCGGTGGGACGGCCCAGGCCGACGGGCGTTCCCATCGGAATGCTCCCTCGCGCCACCTTCCCGGTGATGTCGCGCAGCAGTTCTTCGTGCCGGGCCCCCGCGCGGTCGATCTTGTTCACGAACACGAGCGTGGGAATCCGCAGCCGCCGCAGCGTGCGCATCAGCAGGCGCGTCTGCGCCTGCACGCCCTCCACCGCCGAGATCACCAGCACGGCTCCGTCGAGCACGCCGAGCGCGCGTTCGACTTCCGCGATGAAGTCGGGGTGGCCCGGGGTGTCGATCAGATTGACCGCGACGTCGTCGACGACGAAGGACACCACGGCGGATTTGATGGTGATGCCGCGCCGGCGTTCCAGCGCGGTGGAGTCGGTCCGCGTGCTGCCGGCGTCGACGCTGCCGACCTCGTCGATGACTCCGGCGGCGTGCAGCAGCCGCTCGGTCAGGCTGGTCTTACCGGCGTCGACATGGGCGAGGATTCCGAGGTTCAGGGTGCGCATGCGGCGTCATGTCCTTCTGGTGGGAGGTGAGTTCCTCTTGGATGGACATGAACGCTGCTCGCATGCTCTTCTCCTCCGGAGACGACAACTGCGGTCGATACTGCTGCGGCCCCCGTTGCACGGCAACAGGTTTTCCACTCCCGGTGGAACGGGTCGGAGAGCATGCGCTGGTCCAGCACCGGCTACGCCGCCGGGGCGTCCGAGATGCCGGTGGGCTCGGTCAGGACCTGTCGCCGGGGAACGAGCGGGCAAGCCGGTTTCCCCGATGGACTACCGGAAAGTCCGGTCCTCAGTGGAGGATCAGGCGGCGGCGCGCTTCTGGGAGAACGTGCGCCGGTAGTCGGTCGGGGTGACGCCGACGACGCGGCGGAAGTGGTGGCGCAGCAGCGCGGCGGTGCCGAAGCCGCAGTCGCGGGCGATCTGCTCGATGCCGTTCTGGGTGTCCTCGAGCAGCCGCCGGGCGTAGAGCACGCGCTGGGTCGCCAGCCAGCGGCTCGGCGTCGTGCCGGTTTCGGCGACGAAGCGCCGGGCGAAGGTCCGCTCGGACATACGCGCCTGCCGCGCGAGGTCGGCCACGGTGTGGTCGTCGGCGAGCCGGTCGCCCATCCAGTCCAGCAGCGGTTGCAGGCTGTCGCCGGGGTGCTCCGGGGTGGGCAGGTCGATGAACTGGCGCTGCCCGCCGTCGCGCTGGGGCGGCACCACCATGCGGCGCGCGATCCGGCCGGTGATCCGGGAGCCGAGCTCGCGGCGCACCAGGTGCAGGCACGCGTCGATGCCCGCCGCGGTGCCCGCGCTGGTCACGATGTTGCCGTCGTCGACGTAGAGCACGTCCGGGTCGAGCAGGGCCGCCGGGAACCGGCGACGGAACGCGTCGGCCTGGTACCAGTGCGTCGTGCAGCGGCGGCCGTCGAGCAGTCCCGCCGCGCCGAGCACGAACGCGCCCGTGCAGACCGAGAGCAGCGTGGCGCCGTCGGCCGCGGCGTCGCGCAGCGCGTCGAGCAGGTGGGGCGGGTAGGTGTCACGCAGCGTGCCCGCGGGCACGGCCACCACGTCGGCGCCCCGCAGGCCGTCGAACCCGTGGTCGGGCACGAGGCTCATGCCGGTCGTGGTGCGCACGGGCTCTCCGGCGTGCTCGCCGCAGATGCGGAAGTCGAACGGCGGCACACCGTCTCCGGTGCGGTCGACGCCGAAGACCTCGCAGATCACGCCCAGCTCGAAGGGGGCGACTCCCTGCATCACGACCGCCGAGACGGATCGCAGCATGTCCCCACGGTAGCTGGCAGGATTTTGCGGCACAACGGCGTGAGCGCCACTGTTGGCGGGATTTGGTGCCTCGCACACTGAGTGCCATGAGCCAGTCGGCCGAGGAAATTTTCAGAAGTGGTTTGCGTAGCGGGGCGGGTGGCGGAACCTCAGAAGCCTTCTCACTCCGGGGTCGCCGGCCTCGTGAATTGTCCACGCCACATCGGCGCTGTCCTCGCCAGAAGGCTTCTGAGAACCCGCGGCGGTGCGACCTGAGTCCCCACCGCAAGCGGCGGACGCCGCTTATGAAACAGAACACAAGCCACCAGCACCTCCGAGGGGTGACCGCCATGAGCACACTCACGCCGACCCCGCTGCGCAGGCGGGGCGCCTTCCGCCGCTTCATCGCCACCCAGAACCGGTTGTGGGACCAGTACCACGCGTCGCTGCGGCCGTGGGAGCAGGAAGCCGAGCTGCACTGGGTCCGCAACGTCATCAGCAGGCGCTGGGAACTGCGCGGAGGCGTGCTGCCGCCTTCGGCGTGACCACCGCCGCGTGCCTCAGCCCGCCGGGTGCCGCGCCCGGCGGGCTGTCGCCGTCGCGACCGGGCGGAGTCGCGCCTGGGCTGTGAGGATGTCGGCAAGCAGACGTGGCTCGCCGAGGAGTCGTGCTCGGTGCGGCGGTCCCGGCCCGGCCGAAGGGCCCGGCCGCCACCGGCTGACCACCGGCAGGGCCGGAGCGGGAGGTCGCGGGATGTCCGAGAACGCCAGCACGCCGCCGAAGCACCCGCTGGAGAGCGTCTACCAGGCCCGCGAGGCACTCGACCAGGCCGCGAGCGGGCTGAGCACGGCATCGCTGCGGCGGCCGGACTGGCCCGCCTACGGCTCCGCGCTGCTGGGCGTGCTGAGCAGCCTCGACTACTTCACCCGCAGCCTGGTGGACCTGTTCGACGGCACCGACCGCGACCGGCTCTACCGCGACGCCCTGCGCGACCACCCGCAGGAGGCGCTGGACCGGGCCGTGGAGCACCTGCGGCACCTGCACCAGGTCCTGAACGCCGCGGCCTCCGACGCCGACAGCTACTGGGCCGAAGCACAGCACATCCAGGACAGCACCCGCCGCGAGGACGACCTGGGATGAGGCGGGGGACAGGGCGCACGGGAGCGGCCGCTGGGCCTGGTCATGGCGCGACGGCGGTGCTGGGTTCCGGTGGCCAGGCGCGATGACCGCGGCTGGGCGCGGTACGCGATCGCACGCGAGGACACCCTGGTCCAGATTCCGGACGAGCTGCTGTTCGAGCAGGCTGCGATCGCCAGACGCGGTCTCGACGTCGGCGGTCCGGGAGGTGACCGGTGAGCGCGCACACCCCGCTCGCCGGCGCCGCCGAGGCGGTCGAACGCCTGCAGAGCAGGGACGGTGACGCGATCCGCCTGGTCCTGGTGCCCTGACGGTCCACACGGGACACCCGAGGCCGTTCGCGCGCCACGCGGCACGCGGGCCGGCCGCCGGAGCCCGGAACCGAACCGTGCTCACGTTGTGCCCCCCCCGCTGGCACCGCCGTTCAATTCCGCCGGGTCGCCGCGGCCCGGCGGCTGAGGGACCATTTCGGCATCCGACCCCCGGTTGAGGGAAGTAGGTGTCCGGCGTGCCCAGCCTGTACGTGGACGGTCGGTGGACAGCCGCTCGCAACGGGCGCGAGCGCGAGGTCATCAACCCGTTCGACGCGAGCGTGCTCACCACCGTCGACGAAGCCGACGAGACCGACGTGGACCGAGCGGTACGGGCCGCCAGGCGGGCCTTCGACG
The DNA here is from genome assembly GCF_018141105.1 of Saccharopolyspora erythraea. Taxonomy (NCBI): domain Bacteria; kingdom Bacillati; phylum Actinomycetota; class Actinomycetes; order Pseudonocardiales; family Pseudonocardiaceae; genus Saccharopolyspora; species Saccharopolyspora erythraea. The sequence goes on from NZ_CP054839.1 coordinate 3,948,754, forward strand.
ACGGGGACTGGGCCTTCGGCCCCAGCGGTCGGCGCGCCGAGGTGCTGCGCGCCGTCGCCCGGATGCTCCAGCGCGACAAGGAGGAGATCGCCAGGGCCGAAACCCTCGACACCGGCAAGACGATCGCCGAAGCCCGCATCGACGTCGACGACGTCACCGCGGCGTTCTCCTACTACGCCGACATGACCGGCAAGGACGCCGGCCGCAACGTCGACGCCGGTCCCGACGCGGTCAGCCGGGTGGTCTACGAGCCCGTGGGCGTCTGCTCGCTCATCGCGCCCTGGAACTACCCGCTGCTGCAGGCGTCCTGGAAGGTGGCGCCCGCGCTCGCCGCTGGCAACACCTTCGTGCTCAAGCCGAGCGAGATCACCCCGCTCAGCACCATCAGGATGGTCGGGCTGCTGGAGGAGGCCGGTGCCCCGCCGGGCGTGGTCAACCTCGTGCTCGGCGACGGTGCGACCGTGGGCGCGGCGATGGTGTCGCACCCCGAGGTCGACCTGGTCTCCTTCACCGGTGGACTGCTCACCGGGCGCAAGATCATGGCGGGCGCGGCGGAGAGTGTGAAGAAGGTCGCGCTGGAGCTCGGCGGCAAGAACCCCAACGTCGTCTGCGCCGACGCCGACTTCGAAACCGCGGTGGACTACGCCCTGGCGGCGGCCTTCCTGGACTCCGGTCAGGTGTGCTCGGCGGGATCGCGGCTGATCGTCGCCGACGAGCTGCACGACCGCTTCGTCGCCGAGCTCGCCGACCGCGCCGGGCGCATCCGCGTCGGCGACGGCCTGGACCCCGACAGCGAGACCGGGCCGCTGGTGTCGGCCGAGCACCTGGCGAAGGTGGAGAAGTACGTCGAGATCGCCCGCGGCGAGGGCGCGCGGCTCGTCACCGGCGGCCGCAGGCCGGACGACCCGAAGCTCGCCGCGGGGTTCTTCCTGCTGCCCACGGTCTTCGCCGACTGCGACCGCGGCATGCGCGTCGTGCAGGAGGAGGTGTTCGGGCCCGTCGTCACCGTCGAGCGGTTCCGCACCGAGGACGAGGCCGTGGAGCTGGCCAACGACACGCGCTACGGGCTCACCGGGGCGGTGTGGACCAACGACGCGAGCCGGGCGCAGCGGATGGCCAACCGGCTGCGCCACGGCACGATCTGGATCAACGACTTCCACCCCTACCTGCCGCAGGCGGAGTGGGGCGGGTTCGGCCAGTCCGGGGTGGGGCGCGAGCTCGGGCCGTCCGGACTGGACGAGTACCGGGAGGCCAAGCACATCTACCAGAACATCAGACCGGAGCCGATGCGCTGGTTCCGCGGCTGAACGGAGGTCGGCGGTGGCGGTCGAGGCGAGCTACGACTACGTGATCATCGGTGGGGGGACCGCGGGATGCGTGCTCGCCGCGCGGCTCAGCGCCGACCCGGACCGCACGGTCTGCGTCGTCGAGGGCGGTCCGAGCGACGTCGGCGACGAACGCGTGCTGAACCTGCGCAACTGGATCAACCTGCTGGAGTCCGATCTGGACTACGGCTACACCACGGTCGACCAGCCGCGCGGCAACTCCCACATCGTGCACTCCAGGGCCCGCGTGCTGGGCGGCTGCTCCTCGCACAACACGCTGATCAGCTTCAAGCCCTTCCCGCAGGACTGGGAGGACTGGGGACGGGTCGGCTGGAACGCCGAGACGATGGAGCCCTACTGGGAACGGCTGCGCAACAACATCGTCCCGGTCGCCGACAAGGACCGGAACCCCGTCGCCGTCGACTTCGTCACCGCGGCGTCGAGCGCGCTGGGCGTGCCGGTCGTCGAGGACTTCAACGCGCGGCCCTTCCACGACGGGGCGGGTTTCTTCTCGGTCGCCTACGACCCGGAGACCGGTCAGCGCTCGTCGGCGTCGGTGGCCTACCTGCACCCGGTGCTCGACCGCCCGAACCTCGAGCTGATGCTGGAGACCTGGGCCTACCGGCTACTGGTGCGCGGTGGTCGGGCGCAGGGCGTGGAGGTGCGCCACGCCGACGGATCCACCGCGACGGTGATGGCCGACCGCGAGGTGCTGGTCTGCGCGGGTGCCGTCGACTCGCCCCGGCTGCTGATGCTCTCCGGTCTCGGCCCGGCCGACGACCTGCGCAGGCTCGGCATCGAGGTGGTGGCGGACCTGCCGGGGGTCGGCGAGAACCTGCTCGACCACCCGGAGTCGGTGATCGTGTGGGAGACCGACGGCCCGCTGCCGCCGAACTCGGTGATGGACTCCGACGCGGGGCTGTTCGTGCGCCGCGACGTCTCCGACCCGCGGCCGGACCTGATGTTCCACTTCTACCAGGTGCCGTTCACGATCAACACCGAACGCCTGGGCTATCCGGCCGTCGAGAACGGGGTGTGCATGACGCCGAACGTGCCGCGCGCACGCAGCACCGGCCGGCTGTGGCTGCGCAGCGCCGACCCCGACGAGAAGCCCGCGCTCGACTTCGAGTACTTCACCGACCCCGACAGCCACGACGAGCTCACCATCGTCGAGGGCCTGCGGATCGCGCGCGAGGTCGCCGCCACCGAGCCGCTGCGCTCCTGGCTGGTGCGAGAGGTCGCCCCGGGACCGCAGGTGACCGGCGGCGAGGAGCTCTCGGAGTACGGCCGTCGCGCCGCGCACACCGTCTACCACCCGGCGGGCACCTGCGCGATGGGACCGGCACGGGCCCGGGACGCGGTGGTCGACCCGAACCTGAAGGTGCGCGGGATCGAGGGGCTGCGGGTCGTCGACGCGTCGATCTTCCCGCGGATGCCCACGATCAACCCGATGGTCGCCGTGCTGATGGTCGCCGAACGAGCCGTCGACCTGATCACGACCTGACAGCCGGGAGGTACCCAGGATGTCCACTTCGGACTCCCGTGGCGGGGCGGACGACGCAAGGCTGACCGAGCTCGGCTACACCTCCGAGTTCCGGCGCGACATGAGCCTGTGGGCGAACTTCTCGCTGGGCTTCACCTACCTGTCGCCCGTGGTGAGCACCTACACGCTGTTCGGCGTGGCGCTGGCCACCGGTGGCCCGCCGATGATCTGGAGCTTCCTGCTCGCCGGGGCCGGGCAGTTCCTGGTCGCCCTGGTCTACGGCGAGATCGTCGCGCAGTACCCGCTGGCGGGCGGGATCTACCCGTGGTCGCGCCGGTTGTGGGGCAAGCGGTGGGCGTGGATGTCGGGCTGGGTGTACCTGGTCGCGCTGCTGGTGACCATCACCAGCGTCGCCTACGGTGCCGGGCCCTACATCGCGCTGATGTTCGGCTTCACGCCGACGGTGGAGGCGACGGTGCTGTGCACCATCGGCCTGATCGTGGTGGCCACACTGATCAACTACGGGGGCACGCGGGTGCTGTCGATGGCGGCGATCATCGGCTTCTCCGCCGAACTGATCGGTGCGCTGATCGTGGGTTTCTGGCTGCTGTTCACCCATCGCTACCACGGGCTGGGTGTGCTGTTCGACGACTTCGGCACCGCAGGCACCGGCTCGTACCTGCCGGTTTTCCTGGCCGCCGGGATCATCGGCTTCTACCAGTACTACGGGTTCGAGGCATGCGGGGACACCGCGGAGGAGGTGCCCAACCCGGGCAAGAACGTGCCCAAGGCGATGCGCCGCACCATCTACATCGGTGGTGCGGCGGCGTCCTTCGCCTGCCTGACGCTGCTGCTGGCCGTTCCCGACTACCAGGCCGTCATCTCCGGCGCCGACCCCGACCCGCTGATCAACGTGCTCAACAGCGCCTTCGGGACCGTCGGCGCGCGGGTGGTGATGGGCGTGGTGCTGATCTCGTTCCTGTCCTGCACCATCAGCCTGCAGGCCGCCGCGGGCCGGCTGGCCTACTCCTACGCCCGCGACGAGATGATCATCGGCTACCGGCTGCTGCGCAAGTTCTCCCACGCCCGGCACGTCCCGCCCTACGCGCTGCTGCTGGCCGGTGTGATCCCGGCTCTGCTCGCGGTCGGGTCGCTGGTCTCGACCGACGCCCTGACCAAGATCGTCTCGTTCGCGATCCTGGGCATCTACATGGCGTTCCAGATGGTCGTGCTCGCCGCGTTGCGCGCGCGGATGAAGGGGTGGCAGCCGACCGGCGAGTTCCAGCTCGGCCGCTGGGGCATGGTCGTCAACGTCGGGGCACTGGTCTACGGCATCGGCGCGATGGTGAACATCTCGTGGCCGCGCACACCCGAAGCCCCTTGGTACGACAACTACATCGTGCTGCTGTGCGGAGCGGTGGTCGTGGCGGTCGGGCTGGTCTACATGTTCACCACGCACCACTACGGCCGCAGCGACGCGCCCGCGGGCGATGCCATCCCGGCCGCGCGGCGCCCGGAGCCAGGCCGGGAGGGCGGCGCCTGAACTCCGTCCACAGTGGTCTCAGGGCAGCCGCACGTGGATGCGGATGGTGGTGCCCAGCTCGTCGGTGCACACGCGCACCAGGTCGGCGAGGTGGTTGACGAGCAGGAGCCCGCGCCCGCCGAGCTGCTCGGCGTCGGCGGGCAGGCGGCCCGCCAGCGGGTCGGTGATGTGCCCCGAGTCGCGCACCTCGCACACCAGGTCGCCGTCGTGCGCCCACAGGGCCACGACGCCGGCCCCGCCGCCGTGCGCGACGCTGTTGGTCGCCAGTTCGGTGGCGGCCAGCTCCAGGTCGCCCAGCCTTTCCCCGCTCAGCCCCAGGTCGCCCGCGCGGTCGGTGACCCACCGGCGGATCTCGCCGAGGTTGGTCGCGTCGACGGTGCGCGCCCGCGTCGCGGGCGGTTCGGGCAGCGGCCGGTTGTAGGTCTCGACGATCCGGTGCGGGTCGTAGCGGTCGCTGGACCGCCGCCCGTCCGGGCCGATGAGCGTCGGGTGGGTGGCGCAGGCGTCGGCGATCACCTCGGGGGCGAGGTTGCCCGCGTCGTAGGGGCACAGGATTGTCGCCGCCCGCCCGGCGAAGGCCAGGTTGATGAGCGCCTCGTGCTGGGCGCACGCGGGGTACTCGGCTTCCGAGCGCCCCGGCCAGACGGGCTCACCGACGATGCGCACGTGCCGGCCGGAGTGGTCGTCGGCGAAGCCCCGCAGCACGCCGGGGATGATGCGGCCGGGGTTGCGCCCGGCCTCGGTCATGTCGAGCATCTCGACCCGCTCGCTCGCGGCGCCCAGCGCGTCGCGCAGCAGCGCCAGGTTGGGGCCGGGAACCGCCACCGCGACCGGGTCGCCTTCGCGCAGCCCTTCTTCGATGAACGGCAGGGTGCCTGCCAGGTACTCGTCGCGGCCGGAGTAGAAGAGGGCGGGATGGGCGAACCGCTCGTCCGTCCTGGCGCCCCCGGTGGCCGTGCTCATCTCACCTCTTCCCGCAGGGTGATCGTCGGCACGCCCGTGGGCCACAGCGCCCGCAGGATGCGGCGAAGGCAGCTCGGCGGGCGGTGCAGCACGAACCGCCGCCCCGAGGGCAGGTTGCGCGCGGCGTCGACCACCAGAGCCGTTCCGCGGGCGTCGATGAACACCAGCTCGGCCAGGTCCAGGTGCACGTCCCCGCTACCGCCGCCCACCGCGCTCCGCAGTGCGCGGTTCCAGTGCGCGTGGGTGGTCATGTCGATCTCGCCGGCGACTCGGAGGCCGGCTGGGGGATCGCTGACTTCGCACAGCCGCAGCGCCTGGGCGCCGGGCTCGTCGCGTCCGGTGTCCGCGGTGGGCTCGGCCGACACGGTTTCTCCCCACTTGCGCCGGGTCTGATCCGATGGCCCGTCCAGGTATAACACAGCCGGCCGTCACGCCAGGCGGCCCGGGGAGCCGTCCGGCCGCGCGCCGCGCGACGTGCCGGCACCCCGCTCAGGCTGGCGGTTCACCGCCGCTCGCGGTGTGCGGTGCGTGCAGGGCTAGCAGCGCGACGTCGTCGGCGGGCGGCGGGCGGAAACCACCGATCAGTGCGGTGAGCTCCCCGATGAGCCGTACCGCGCCGGCCTCGCCGCGGTCGGCGCAGAAGTCGGCCAGCCCGTCCTCGCCGAAGAACTTCCCGCCAGGGCGCGCCTCGGTGAGCCCGTCGGTGTAGAGCAGCAGGGTCTGGCCCGGGCGCAGGTACGTCCGGCAGGTGGCGAACTCGGCGTCGGGGAACGCGCCGGCGAGCATGCCGCCGTCCGGGCAGATGGGCTCCACGACGCCGGGCCCCGGTCCGAGCTTGAGGGCGGGCGGGTGGCCGCCCGAGGCCAGCGTGATGTCGAACCCGCCCTCCGGCGTCGTCCGCAGCAGCCCGAACAGCACCGTGCACTGCTGACGCACGTGCGGGTCGATCAGCAGCGCTGTGTTGAGCTCGGCGAGCGCGGCCGCGGGGTCGGTGTGGTGCAGGGCCGCGGCGCGCAGCGTGTAGCGGGTCAGCGACGTCACCGACGCGGCTGACGCGCCGTGCCCGGAGACGTCGCCGAGGAAGAACGCCCACCTGCCGTCGCCGAGGGAGAAGACGTCGTAGAAGTCGCCGGTGACGTTCTGCGGGGACGCGGCGTGGTAGTGGCACGCCAGCTCCAGCCCCGGCACGTTGGGCAGCGACGGGGGCAGCAACGTGCGCTGCAGAGTGGCCGCGAAGCCTTCCATCGTCGCGCGGGTCCGATCGCTGGCCTGGCGCCTGCTGCGCTCGGCGCGCACCGTGGTCAGCGCCGACAGCCGCAGCTCCAGCTCGTCGATCACCACCCCCGCCAGGTCGCTCAGCGCCTCCAGCTCCCGCGCGCCGATGTCGCGCGGGCAGGTGTCGTAGACGTCGACCGTGCCGAGGCGGTGGCCGTCCAGCGTGGTGATCGGCGCCGCCGCGTAGAAGCGGACGCCTGGATCGCCGGTCACCAGCGGGTGCCGGGCGGTCCGCGGATCGTTCAGCGCGTCGCGCACCACGTAGGGCTCGTCCTGGCCGATCGCCGAGGCCGCCAGGCCCGGTTCCCGGCCGGTGTGGGTGAGACGCCGCGACCCGTGGCCTGCCTTGAACCAGATCCGGTCGTCGTCGACCAGCGTGACCGTCGCGATCGGCGCGTCGAGCAGCCGGGCGGCCAGCCGAGCGACGCGGTCCAGGGAGCCGAGCGGCTCGTCGTCGAGGACGTCGTAGCGGGCCAGCGCGGCCAGCCGGGCCCGCTCGACGCGGGCGTCGTCATCGGTATGCGGTGCATGGTCAGCGACCACCACGTGCGTTCCTTCCTCACGCTCGCCCACCGCCACCGGGCCGCTGCCGGGTCCGGTGTGCCGAGGGGCGCCGAGCGTGCCGGGCGACGCCGCGCGGCGTGCCAACCGGCCGCGCCCGCTGTCCCGGTCACGTCAGGTCAGTCGGTGGCCGGATTCGCCCGCCTCGACTGTTGACCAACGGTGTATATCACGTCATCCGCGATGTGCGGCAGTCGCCGATCCGTTGGAATGAGCCGGGATTCCGGGCGCGCCGAAGCGGCGCGCCCGGTGAAAACCGTTGCGCGCGAAGGGGAATCCACGCGGTGCTTCGCTGAGGCGTGCGCACCGCGCGATCCGCCGCCGCGCGCCTTCGAGGCACCGGCGCGCCGTCCGGACGAAGTCAGTCGTGTACCGCGGAGGTCACCCGGTCCGGTCGCCATCCTCGTCGGCGGACCCGCCGTCGAGGCGTTCGCGCAGCCAGCTCAGCGTGCGCGTCAGCAACCGCGAGACGTGCATCTGGGAGACACCGACCTGCTCGGCGATCTCGGTCTGGGTCATGCCGCGGAAGAAGCGCATCACCAGGATCCGCCGCTCCCGCTCGGGCAGTTCGGCCAGCAGCGGCCGGATCGTCTCGCGGTCCTCGACCTCGGCGAGCTCGGAGTCGTCGAAGCCGATGGCCTCGCCCAGAGGCACGTCGTCGGTACCGGTGAGCAGGTCGTCCAGCGACGCACTGCGGTAGGCGTTGCCCGCCTCCAGGCCCTGCTGGACGTCGTCGACGCTGAGCTCGAGGTGGGCGGCCAGCTCGCTGGGCGTCGGCGCGCGACCGAGCTCCTGCGAGAGCACCGAGATCCCGGAGGAGACCGACAGGTGCAGCTCCTGCATCCGGCGCGGCATGCGCACCGACCAGCCCGCGTCGCGGAAGTGCCTGCGCACCTCGCCCATGATCGTGGGCACGGCGTAGGACATGAAGCTCACTCCGCGTCCGGGGTCGAACCGGTCGACCGCCTTGATCAGCCCCAGCGTGGCGACCTGCACCAGGTCGTCGTGGGTCTCACCGCGGTGGCGGAACCTGCGCGCGATGTGCTCGGCGACCGGCAGGTGCTCGGTGACCAGCCGGTCCCGCAGCTCCTGGTGGCGGCCGTCCTGCTCGTCCAGTTCGGCCAGCTCGGCGAACAGCGGCTCCAGGTCCTCGTACTCGTTGCGCGAACCGGTCCTGGCGGTGCTCACCCGGGTACCTCCACCCGTGACTTCGCGAGCTCGACGCGCACCACGTGGGTGCCGTCGCCGACCGGGTCGTGGCCGCTGCTGATCTCGTCGGCCAGCGCGGTGAGGACCCGCCAGCCGAAGGTGTCGGTGCGCGGTCCGGCGGCGTGCTCGCCGACCACCTCGGCGGTGAACACGAGCCTGTCGTGCTCGGTGCGGAACCGGCAGGTCAGCCACGTTCCGGGCAGCGCGAGCGCGACCAGCGTCGCGCACGCCTCGTCCACCGCCAGCCGCACGTCGGCGATGGCGTCGACGTCGAAGTCCGCGCGGATGGCCAGGTCGCCCGCGACCGCGCGCATCACCGCCAGCGGTCCCGGCTGCGCGGCCACCCGGATCTCCACCGCGTTGGACACGGCCGCTCCGGGCTGGCCATCGACCATCTGTTGCTCCACCATCACTCAGCGCCTCTCGACCACGGCACGTACGTCACTTGATCCACGGCTGACCCTTACCCCGGATCAACGGGCGCCAAACCACGCGATGGCCGGAATTCCGCCGGGCTGTGAGGTGCGCGACGCAGAAGGGCCCGCAAAGCCGTTTCGCCGCCGACCGGCGCTGCTTGCCGGTCGGCGGCGAACTGGTCGCATTCGCGTGAAACCCGTCGCGGACGGCGGAATCCGCGCGCGTCCGCCCGGAGTACCGGGATCAGACGGTCTGAGCCGTCGTGCGTTGGAGGTTCCAGCGCATGGTCACCCGGGTACCAGCGGGGCCGAACTCGACGTCGGTGTGGTCGGTCATGTTCCGGATGAGCACCAGGCCGCGCCCGCCGAGCCCGTCGCGGTCGGCCGGCGGCGGCCGCCACCGGCCGTGGTCGGTCACCGTCACCTCCACCGACCCAGACGCGGGGTGGTAGCTCGCGTGCAGGTCCACCACGCCCGTCCCGTCGGGGTAGGCGTGCGCGGCGGTGTTGGCCAACGCCTCGTAGGTCGCCAACACCAGTGCTTCGGACTGGTCTGTGCCAAGCGCGGTGCGCGCCGCCCACTGCACCAACCGGTGACGCAGCCGCGACAGCTGCCGCGGTTCGGCGGGTACCCCGGCGCAGTGCAGGTCAGCCGGGTCCGCGGGCGCGCCTGGTGCGGGCCAGTCGATGTTCATGGGTTCACTCATTTCGCTGCTGGGCCACAACTACGTTCTCGGGGTCGCGCGTCGCCCCCCCCCTGTCGCGCCGGGGCCCGCTCGCGCGGGCCGGCGGCGAACCCGGTAGTCGGTCGGCCTGCGGCGGTGCCGCCGATGTCAGGCCAGGGCGGCCTCGACCGAGTCGAACACCGGGATCTTGCGGTCGAGCGCGGTCACCTTCAGCGGACGCACGGTCGCCGAGCTCGTGGCGACCACCCGCAGCCCGGTGCGTCCTTCGGCCTGCTTGTAGGCGGCCACCAGGGCGGTGAGCCCGGCCGAGGCGAAGAAACCGACCTCGGCGAGGTCGACCACGAGGACCTCGGGCTGCTGCTCCAGCAGGGCCGAGAGCTCCTGCTCGACCTGCGGCGCGGTCACCATGTCGACGTCTCCCGACACCGACAGGACCGCCGCCTTGTCCCGCCATTCCACGGATGTGGACACCTGCACCGCGGCGCCCACGGGATCGACATCATCAGCGTGCACAGACGAATCGAACGAAGTCACGGCCGTACTATCTCATATTCCGCAAGGGTCTTCGGACCCTCGTCCTCGCAGGTCAGATGGGCTCGGAAAGGTGGGCACGACGCAGTGGGCCCCGCCCTTGCCGACCGCAACCGCGGGGCCCACCGGCCAACCACCACGGGGCGCGAAACCATCGCCCCGAACTGATCGGTTCCCCGTTCTCCCCGCGCCTAAACCCCCATCGCGAGCCGAAAACGCGGTCCTCGGCCCGCCCGGTGCGGGGATCACGGCGTTGGGCACGGGAAAGCTCCAGGTCGGATGATGTGCGCGTGCCGCGGTGGCGGCGTTGGTCACAGTTCGGTCGACTGGTGCTGCTGCGGTGCCGCGGACACATCACCGCGCCACTGACCGGTTTCCTGCCCGCGGGACTCCACGAACTCCTTGAAGCGCTCCAGGTCGTCCTGGACGCGCGTCCCGACCGCCCCGGTGACCTCGCCGGCCTTCTCGACCGCGCCTTCGGGCTCGAACTCCCACTGGAGGTGCACGCGGGTGCGTTCGTCGTCGAGGCGGTGCACGGTGACCACGCCGGAATGCTTCGGCCCGGTGGTCGAGCGCCACGCAACGCGCTCGTCGGGATGCTGCTCGGTGACCACCGCGTCGAACTCCCGCCGGACCCCGCCGACCGAGACCACCCAGTGCGTGCGCGTGTCGGTGAGCTGCTGGACGCTTTCCACGCCCTCCATGAACCTCGGGAACTCGGCGAACTGCGTCCACTGGTTGTAGACGGTGTGCACGGGGCAGGCCACGTCCACCGACTTCGCGTGCAAAGTCACAGGTCCTCCCTATGATCGCTTGCGCCGTCAGCCCCTTGGTACCCGGTTGGCGCACGGTTTACGCGCCCGTCGCCGCTTCCAGGTCACCGCGCGATCACGGTGAGTGCCCCGAAGTCCGGAGTGGACGGATGCCGGGAGCAGCGAATTCCGCTCTCACCGCCGATGTCGCCCCCGGAAGGCGGTGCGGGTGGACGAGTCGCGCGTCCGCGACGGCAGCTCGTCCACCCGTGGCCGCCTTCAGCCGAGGGACACGGCGGCGAGCAGGAGTCCGACGGCGATGACTCCGACGACGAGCACGATCAGCAGGTTGGGTGTCTTGTTCATGGCTGATCACTCTCGGCGCCCGCCCGGCGGCGCCGAACGCTGGGCGGATCGGGCGGACCGTCGCCGAAGTGCGCAAACGCGCGGATCGTCGGGTGTGCGAAGTCTCGTGTGAGACGTAGTTCGCACAACGGGACCCCCCAGATGTGGGGGCTGCGCCGAAGCCGCGGACCGCTACAGCAACCCGGACTGCGCGGCCTTGGTGATGAGCTCGATCCGGTTGCGCGCGTTCAGCTTGCGCATCGCGTTGCGCAGGTAGCCGGTGACGGTGTGGCGGGTCAGGCCCAGCCGCTCGGCGATCTCCGGGTTGGTCCGCCCGGCGGCGGCGTGGCGCAGCACGTCGTACTCGCGCTGGGTGAGCCCGGTGTCGTGCAGGCGCGAGCGCATCCGGGGCGCGGCCCGCTCGCCGACCCGCGGATCGAAGATCGGGATGCCGTGCGCGGCCTGGTGCACGGCCGAGACCAGGTCGGTCGCGCCCGCGTCCTTGAGCAGGCAGCCGTCGACCCCCGCGTCCAGCGTCGCCTGCAGCGCCGCGTGGTCCCGGTAGGCGGTGAACACCAGGATGCGCGCCGCGGGGGCGGCCTCGCGCAGCGGAGCCACGATCTCGCTGGCCATCGCATCCGGCAGCCGCAGGTCCAGCAGGACGACGTGCGGCTGCGCCACGCCGACCAGCCGCACCGCGGTGGCGGCGTCGGCGGCGCTGCCGACCACGCGGATCGCGGGGTTGTCGCGCAGCAGCAGGCGGACGCCGTCGGTGACGACGGGGTGGTCGTCGACGACCACGACCCGGATGTCCTCGCTCACCACAGCGGAACCCAGACGCGCACGGTCAGGCCACCATCCTCGTTGGTCACCACGGACATGGTCCCGCCGACCTCCTCGACGCGGTCGGCGGTCGACCGCAGCCCGATGCCGTTGTGCCCCGCACCGTGGCCGTTCCAGCCGTTGCCGTCGTCTGCCACCGACACGGCGACGCCGTCGTCGAGCGCGATCACGCTGATCAGCACCGAATGCGCGGCGGCGTGCTTCTCGACGTTGAGCAGCGCCTCGCGTGCCGCCGCGACCAGCACCCGCGTGCGGTGCGGGCCGCAGTCGGGCGTGGTGCCGATCTCCACGGCCTGCGCCGTGACTCCGGTGCGCCGCTGGAACGCCGCGCAGTCGCCCGACAGGGTGGCCGCCAGCCCGCCGGAGGGTTCGCCGTGGTCGAGGGCGTGCACCGACTCGCGGAACGCCGAGGCCGTCTCGGCGATCTGGTTCTCCAGCGACACCAGGCGGTCCAGCAGCGCGGTGCTGCCGTCTTCGGCGTGCGTGCGCAGGTCGCGCAGCTCGGCGCCGATCCGGAACAGCTGGGCGCCGACCGAGTCGTGCAGCGCGGAGGCGATCCGGCGCCGCTCGGCGGCCGCGGCCGTCTCGCGCTGGCGCCGCGCCGCGTTCGCGGTCTGCAAGGCCAGTCCGCCGCTGTTGGCGACGTTCACCGCGGCGTCGAGCCGCCTGCCCCCGAAGTCGGTGATCTCGCGCATCGCCGCGTAGACCACGCCGTGGACCCGCCCGGCCCGGACCATGGGCACCGCCAGCATCGTCCGGATCCCGTCGGCCGAGATCGGCCGGTCGAAGTCGTGCGTGATCAGCTCGGATGCGCAGTAGTCGTCCACCCAGACCGGCCGCAGCTCGGCGAAGGACAGCCCGCCCAGGCCCAGACCCATCGGCACGTGCAGGTCGTGCAGCCCGTCGGCCCAGGTGCCGTTCCACTGCCGCAGCACCAGCAACCGGTCGGACTCCACGGGCCCTGCCAGGCCGATGTGCGCGCCGCACTCGTCGCGGATCCGCTGGGCGAGCCCGCGCAGGGCGACCGTGTCGTCGAGCAGGTTCAGCACCTGGGAGTGCTCGTCGAGGAGCTCGTCGAACCGGACGCCCTGCTCCGCGGCCCGCTCCTCGCTCGCGCGGTGTCCTCGCCCCACCCCGACCCCAGACGTGTCGACCATCACTGTGCAGCACGGCGTCGGCGCACCCGCGCGGCCGGTCCGGTCACCCGGCGTCGCAGCGGACTTGAGGCTGATCGCCGGAGCGGAATCCTACCGGCGGCGTTCGGCGAGCCGTCCCGCCGCGTCCGCGCAGGGGCGGGGAGGAGGCGGCCGGTCGTGATTCGCTGAGCTCTCGGTGTCCGAGCGGTGCCGTTCCGTTTCGGTGCGTGCGAGTGGGTATCCGGTTGAGTGAACACGCTCACCGACGGCGGGCCCGTAGCACGTTGTGGAGGCGGAAATGCAGGTCTCTGAGTCGACGGCCGAACCCTTCGTGCCTTCCCGGGGCGGACTGCGCGCGCTGCGCGACGCGGCGCGGGACTGCCGGGGCTGCGACCTCTACAAGTCGGCCACCCAGACGGTCTTCGGGTCCGGACCCTCGAGAGCGCGGTTGTTGTTCGTCGGCGAGCAGCCCGGGGACCGCGAGGACATCGAGGGCGAGCCGTTCGTCGGTCCGGCGGGCGGGCTGCTCGACCGCGCGCTCGCGGAGGCGGGCATCGAGCGCGGCGACGCCTACCTGACCAACGCCGTGAAGCACTTCAAGTTCGTGCCCCAGGACCGCGGCAAGCGCCGGATCCACAAGAAGCCGAGCACCACCGAGATGCGCGCCTGCCGGCCGTGGCTGGTCGCCGAGCTGCGGGTGGTGCGCCCCGAGATCGTCGTGTGCCTGGGCGCCACCGCGGCGCAGGCGCTGATGGGCGGCGACTTCCGCATCAGCAGGGAGCGCGGTGTGCTGCTGGACTTCCCCGAGATCGCAGGCGTCGAACCGCGCCCGGTGTCGTTGCTGGCCACCACCCACCCCTCGGCGGTGGTGCGGGCGCCGGACCGCCGCGAGGCGTACCGGGGCCTGGTCTCGGACCTGGAGGTCGTGGCCGCGGCGCTGGGGTCGTGACCGGTCGCGGGGTGATGCCGTCGCGCTGGTTCGCGGCTCCGGCGAACGGGCACTCCGTCGGTGGCGTCCGGCTGCCGTGTGCACCGGGTGCCCCGTCTCGAAGCGGGGAGGGTCACCTTGTCGGGCAACGAAAACGCAGGTCCGGCGAAGCCGCTGCTGGCGATTTACCTCAACGACCACCTCGCCGGGTCGACCGGAGGGCTGGAGTTGGCCCGCAGGCTGGCACGGGGCCATCGCGGCACGTCCACGGGGGCCGCCTTGGACGAACTCGCGGAGGAAGTCCGGGAGGACCGAGCGGAACTGGTGCGGATCATCCGGACGCTCGGGTTCTCCATCGCCCGCCACAAGCTCGTGGTGGCGTGGGCGGGGGAGAAGCTCAGCAGGTTCAAGCTCAACGGCCGGCTGCTGCGCGGTTCACCGCTGAGCACGCTGGTTGAGCTCGAAGCGATGTTCCTCGGCGTGCAGGGCAAGGCCGCGGGCTGGCGGACGCTGCGCATCATGGCCGGCCGGCTGTCCCGGCTGGACGCCGGGAAGCTCGACGAACTGCTCGACCGGGCGAACCGGCAGCTCGATCTCCTCGAACGTCTGCGCACGGAGACGGCCGAGGAGATCGCACGCGAGCGTGCCGGTGGCCAGGTGCCTTGACCGGCGGGATCAGCAGCAGGCGTGCAAGGCGTCGTGGCGGCCGTGCCACCACAACTCCGAGCGGGGCTGCGGCGCGGACCGCTGCGCCGCTGGTGTCCGCTCCTGCGCGGGGAAGTCGAGCAGCTCGGTCACCTCGTGCAGGACACCGCCGACCATCACCTTGCGCACCGCGGCGGCACGGGTGATGTCCGACAGCGGGTCGCCGTCGACCACGGTGAGGTCGGCGTACCTGCCCGGCAGCACCGCGCCGAGCTGGTCGCTCGCGTTGAGCGCTCGCGCGGCGTTGCCGGTGGCCGTGCGGAGGGCGTCGCCTGCGGTCATACCGTGGGCGACCAGTGCGCGCAGGTTCAGGTGCAGGCTGACGCCGAGGTGGTCGATCGGGGCGTCGGTTCCGCAGACCACGAGACCACCGGCGTCGCTGATCCGGCGCACGGTGTCCACATTGGCCGCGAGCATCTTCCGGAGTCCCGCTGTGGTCTCGGGTGTTCGCGACACCAGCGCCATCGTCTCGCGCAGCGCGTCGCGTTCCCACGTGGGGTAGAGCCTGGTGATCCGTTCGTCGGTGAGCCACGATTCGTCGCCGGCCAGCAGGACGGCGGAAACGAACAGGGTTGGTGTGATCGACATTCCTGCCCGGCTGATCAGCGCGACCACGTCGCCGTAGGAGCGGCCGAGCCTGCTCAGCGTCTGGGAGTAGCCGAGCCTGCTGGTCGCGCCCAGGTGCTCCATGCCGTGCACCCCGAACCGCGCCGCCGGGTAGGCGTAGTGCGAGGTCACCGGCAGACCCGTTCCGGCGCGGACCACCTGCTCCTGGGCTGTCGACGGCAGCCGGACGTAGGTCTTGAGCAGGTCGTAGCGCAGCGCACGTGCCCGCTCGAGCTCTCGGGCCGCCTCCCGCGGGTCGGCTGTCGGCCGGGTGAAGCCGTAGTACACCCGGCTGCCGTCGATCGGCTCGCCCGCCGCGAAGTAGCGGGGACCGAGCCGGTCACCCGAGGCGGTCGCCTCCCGGTGCTGCACGGCGAGGTAGGCGGGATCGCCGGGGGAACGCACGCTGGTCACGCCGAAGGACAGCCACAGCCTGCCCTGGCGGGAGCCGAAGAACCGGCCTTCGAGGTGGACGTGCGCGTGCATGTCGACCAGGCCGGGCAGCACGGTGAGCCCGGAAGCGTCGACGACCGCGCTGTGCGGCCACTCCCGGCGCGAGGTGACTTCGCCGATGCGGTCGCCGTCGATCACGAGGTCGACGTCGCGGCGGAGCACGTCGCGGACCCCGTCCCACAGCGCGCCCGCCCGCACCACGGTTCGCCCGCTGACGCGGGCCGGGGACCAGGTGAGGTTCAGCGGAACCGCGCGGGAGATGCCCTCGCGGGAGTCGGCCATGCGCAGTTCACCGAGGCTGAGGTACAGCAGTGTCCGCGAGTCGGGGTGCCACGACGGCGCGTCGGCGATCTCGGTGGTGACCTGGCGCGGTAGGCGGGTCGGCGCGCCGGAGGCATCGACGGGCACCACCCACAGCACGGCACCCATGACGAACGCGTACGACGAACCGTCGGGCGACCACACCGGCCCGTCCACCCCGCGCCCGCTCAGCGAGCGGTTCGGCAGCACCTCGTGGTAGGCGATCGCCCCGGTTTCGACCCGGACGGTGAGGATCTGGTTCGCGCCTTCCCTGAAGCGCCGCGACACCGGCCGTTGCGCCGCGAAGGCGATCGTCGCACCGTCCGGTGACCAGGTAGGCCGTCCCGGGGCGCGCACCGCGTCGACCACCTCGCGCACTTCGCCGGTGGAGAGTGTGAGCACGTGGGTCGCGCCGTCCCGGTCCTGGAACGCCAGGCGCGTCCCGTCCGGTGACCACGACGGCGACACCGCCGCCGAGGCAGGGGCGGTGAGGCGGTGCTCGTCGCCGGTTCGCAGGTCGCGCACCCAGATTCCGGTGGTGCCCGACCGGTCGCTGCAGTAGGCGATCCGGCCTCCGTCCGGCGACCACGCCGGGTCGCAGACGTGGAAGCGGTCGTGGGTCAGGCGCTGGGCCCGTCCGTCCAGGTCGCTCACCCAGAGATCGCCGAGCGCGCAGAAGGCGATCCGGTCGCCGCCGGGGGAGAGGACCGGGCCGGCGATGCCGCGAACGGGGTGGCGGCCCGCTTCGGGGAACGCGGCCGGGGCAGTCGGCTTCGGAGTGCGCACCGGGGCCGACACGCTGAACGCGATGTCGCGGTGTACTCCGGAGGGCAGGTCCCGGACCCGTATCCGGCCGTCGGCGGTGTAGAGGAGGCGGGCTGCCGACAACCAGGTGGGTGCGAAGGGGAACACGTCCTCCTCCGGCGCGGACACGACCGTCCCGGCGACGACGATCCGAGCCGTGCCGGCACCCTGGTTGCGGGGCAACGGGCCGTCCATCTCGACGTGGGCGATCGTGTTCCCGTCCGGGTGCCAGCCGGGCGCGTACAGGCGAGAGCCGTCGGACTCGGCGAGCCGCGTGCGCTCCCCGGCCTCGTTCACCGCGTCGATGGCGGCGTTGTCGACCACCACGGCTATCCGGCTCCCGTCGGGCGACCACCTCGGCTGCGACTCCTCGCCGGTGGGCGCGGTCCACGGCGCGATCCGGCCCGTCGCGAGGTCGACCACGTGGATGCCGTACCGGCCGCCGCGGTCGGACGAGAACGCGATGCGCGTGCCGTCAGGCGAGAAGTGCGGTTCCCGGTGGTCGTGCGGGCCTTCGGTGAGCCTGCGTGGTACGCCGCTGCCGGTGGGCACGAGGTACAGGTGGAAGTAGCCTTCCGAATACACCTGGCAGACCACGGAACTTCCGTCCGGCGACCAGGACGCCTGGGTCACCTCCATCGCCCGCGGGGTGAGCCGCCGGCCTTCCCCGCCCTGAACGGGCACCGCCCACAACGTGCTGAGCACATCGACCACCACGGTCGATCCGTCGGGTGAGACGGCGGCCGACATGTTCGTACCGGCGGTGATCGTCGCGGTGGCGCTGCCGTCGGCATCCGCGCTCGCCGCGGAGCGTGTGCCGAGCATCCCGCCGCCGGCGAGGATGCCGCCGGCCTGCAGCAGGCGGCGGCGAGGGAAGGGCGAGGGTGGTGCCATGTCTCCTCATTCCGACGGTTTCGCCAGGTAGACCAGTGACAACGTTTCGGCCACCACCTTCCGATCGGTCTCCAGGTAACCGGCCTTGAGGTAGAGGCGGATGTTGGCAACGCTCCGATCGCCGGTGAACAGCACGAAACGCCGCACGCCCGTCCTGTTCCGGGCCTCGACCGCGCGCAGCAGAGCCGCACCGATGCCACGTCCCCGCATGTCCGGCGCCACCACGAGACGGCCGACGTGGCACTCCTCGCCCTTCCGGGTACCGCGCACCGCCCCGACGATCCGCGTGCCCGCCTTGGCCACCAGCACCCGGCCCGCCGCGATCGCGTCGCGGATCTCCTCGATCGGCTCGGACAGCGCGGAGAAATGCGGGTTGTCGTAGAGCTGCGCCTCCGACACGTACGCCGCGCGCTGCACGGTCATGACCTCGCCCGCGTCCCGCACGTCCGCGGTGGTGATTCCCCAGTCCATCGTCAGTCTTCCTTCCCCGGAACCAGCCCCGTACCCCCGCGACGAACCCAGCACCCAGGCGGAAAGTATCCGGAACACGTCTCGCCGCGGTAATCACATCGGGATTTGCCGAGGAAGGCAATCTCGCGATCGTGAGGGTCACCTCGCACCGGCTGCCGGGCAGTCGGCGTGAGTCGGATGCTTCGCGTTGCGCCGCGGAATCCCGCCGCCTCCCATCTGATTCTCGGGGGACTGCTCCGGGTATTCCTGGAGCACGCCTTCGTGGGAGCGGCGGCGCATTCGACGAGCAGAGGAGGACGTCATGGCGGAGCCGGGCCGAAGTGCTCACCCGTCCGAACCGGCCGATCCTGCCCGACGCGATCTCGAAGCCGAACGCGGCGACGAACGCGGGCCGGACACCGAGCAGGAGGGACACGTGGAGATCCACGATCCCGAGCACCCGCCACCGCCACCCAGCATCGAGGACGAGTTCGACGAGGACGAGCAGTGAGCCCCGTTCACTGGATCGGTGGCAGCTCCTGCTCCAGTCCGAGCAGCGGGGCGAACGGGTCGCCCACCTCGTCGAGGCGGTCGAAGACGGTGCGAATCGTCCACCGGTCGGGCGTCAGGTCCGGGTCGTCGAGCTCGTCCCAACCGACCGGCACCGAGATCGGCGCCCCCGGGCGCGGGCGCGCGCTGTAGGGCGCGACGAGCGTCTTGTTGACGACGTTCTGCGTGTAGTCCAGGCGGGCCAGCCCGCGCCGCTCGTTCTTCTGCCACGCCCAGCTGACCAGGTCGGGCACGGTGGCACCGATGGCTCTGGACACCTTCTCCACCCAGCGGCGGGTTTCCTGGTAGGTGTAGCGCGGCGCGATGGGCACCCAGATCTGCACGCCCCGCTGACCGGTGACCTTGGGCCCTGCCCGCACACCGAGGTGCTCCAGCGCGGTGCGGTGCAGCCGGGCGAGGGCGAGCACGTCCTCGAACGAGGTCTTCGGCCCCGGGTCGATGTCGAACAGCGCCCACGTCGGGTGCTCCACGTCGGAGGCGCACGACGTCCACGGGTGCAGCTCCAGCGCTGCGTAGTTGGCGAGCCAGGCAAGCGCGGGGACGCTGTCGGCGATGACGTAGTGCTGCGTCTCGTCCGGGTCGGCCGCCTCGTAGCGCCACCTGGTGAGCCAGTCCGGCGCGTGGCTCGGTACCTCCTTGTGCCAGAAGCCGGGCTTGTCCGCGCCGTCGGGGTAGCGGTGGGTGTTGAGGGGCCGGTCGGCCAGGTAGGGCAGGATCACCGGTCCGATCCGCGCGTGGTAGCGGACGAAGTCGCGTTTGGTCACCGCCGGTTCGTCATCGCGGGCCGGGAACAGGACCTTGTCGAGGTTGGTCAGCGCCAGGCGGCGCCCGCCGACCCCCCACGACCCCTTGGCGCCGAGCTCGTCCAGCGCTGCCAGCTCCGCCGCCGAGGGCGGGTCCCACCGAGGTCGTTCGTCGCGTCCGCCTCCGGACTTCTCCTTGTCCGCCTTGCGCCCGGACCTGCGCGCGGTGGTGGCTCGCTGCTTCGCACCCGACTTCTCCCGCGTCTTCGCCGGTTTGGTGTCGGCCTTCTTCGACGTCCCGGATCCGGCCTTGCTCGACGAGGATGCGCTGGAAGCCTTGGCGGATGAGCCGGTGCCGGGGGATTTGCCGGACGAACCGGTGCCGGAGGACTTGCCCGACGCTGCGCTGCCGGATCCGGTGGACCGGGCCGTCTTGCGCTCTCCGGACCGCGAGCCGCGGCTGGACTTCCCGGCCGTTTCGCGGTCCACGGGGACCTCCGCCTCGGAAGCGGGCAGGTCGCTGCGCCACATCGCGTCCGGGGCGGCGGCGACCTCCTCGTTCGTCCGGCCGCTCTTGACCGACTCGAGGTGGTCCTCGGCCGTCCACCCCGCCTCGGCGTGCTCGTCCTTCTTGTGCAGCAGCAGCCACTGCTCCTTGCCCGAGTCGTCGTCGCCGCGCCGGACGAGCACGAAGCGCCCGCCGAGCTTCTCCCCGTGCAGGTCGAAGTGCAGGTTCCCGGCCTCGATCGCCTCGGCCGGGTCATCGGTCTCGGCGGGCTCCCACGTGCCGCGGTCCCACACGATGACGTCCCCGCCGCCGTACTCGCCCTCGGGGATCACGCCTTCGAAGTCGGTGTACTCGATGGGGTGGTCCTCGACCCGCACGGCCAGGTGCCTGGCCTTCGGGTCCAGCGTCGGGCCCTTGGGCACGGCCCAGCTCAGCAGCACGCCGTCGAGCTCGAGCCGAAGGTCGTAGTGGCGGCGCCGCGCGCGGTGGCGCTGGACGACGA